>JAUSII010000133.1 GCA_030648035.1 Deltaproteobacteria bacterium
AGCCGTTGGGGAAAAATCCGCGAGCAAAGAATTCTCTCTGAAGAAGATCAATCTGGACGAACTCATCACCGAAATTGAGTCGAGGGGATTTCCGATTCGCAAACAGGACAACTTGAGCAAAGGTGTCAGCCGCATTTTTACGAATCCCAGCTATGTGCTCCGGCGCTCCATGCAAAAGCTGTCGGGGGACGAAAGCCAACCCCAAAGTGGACAAGCGTTGAAGCTTCGTCCAAATGGCTGGACTCAAAGGGATGGCGTGGATGTTCGGGAGCTCGTCGTGGGGGGCAAAGAGGTGGCCAAGGTGATCCGGTGCAAACGTGGAAAGACCGGGGTGAAGGTGCTCGTCAACCGTTCAGGGCTTGTCGACACGGCAGGGGTCATGTCTTCGTTTGGAAAAAAATATATTGTTTCAGCGCCGATGAATATGACCACCGCCAACCGCAAGCTGACCGAAATCGCCTTTCAGGATGGCGTGCAGATGAACTGGCTTCTCACGCCGAACGGCAAGGATGGCCTGCTTATTGTTGGCGAAGATGGCAATCCAAAGATTTTGGACAAGCGGGAGATATTGATCGGCGACCTGCTGACAGAGGAAGATTTAAAGGATCGCGAAATCAGCGATGCTTGCAGTAAATGGCTTTACGGCTCCAGCGGACCGTGCCCCGCCTCAATTCTCAAAGAGACAATCAGACCGTTCAAAAAATTTCATGACAAACTCTTTTTCCTGCAGATGCTGAAGGCCAAAAAATTGAGCCTTTTGTGCGGCATGCTCCTCATGGACAACGGCAAAACGTCTCGTGTGAAAAATGATGGCGACCAAACATCGCGGCGATTCTTTCTCGAGTTCGACGACGGCAGTTTCGGAATGGCAAACTCCACTGCAGATATGAGCACGGGGGAGCTTGTGGAACTTCTCACAGCGATGGGCGGCGTGAAGCGCGCGATATATATGGACACCGGCATGTATGACAAGGCCAGCTACCGAGACGGCGACGGGAAAGACCACATCCTTGGGCACGTTGACACGGACGAATCGACCAACCGCGTGGTTATTTTTTCCAGATAGAGCCCTCTTCAAAAGAGATTGCCTGAAAAATTCAGGCTTGTTATAGCTCTCTCGCGTGAACAAACTCCCTCCAAAATCCGACACGCCTCTGGCAACCCCGGTGCAATTTGTAAAAGGGGTCGGCCCTGCGCTCGCAAAAAAGCTGGCCAAGCTGAATATTTTTACTGTCGAAGATCTTTTCTATCTGATTCCAGCCCGCTACATCGACCGACGCAAAATCGATTCGATTGCCGAGGTTCCCGCGGGCAAAGAGAGAACCGTGGTCGGTTTTATCGCTTCGGCGGGGGTCGCTTTTTTAAGCGGGAAGGGGAAGCAGGTTTTTGAAGTGGTGGTGCACGACAAAAGCGGAAAAATATCGGCAAAGTGGTTTCATTTTAATCTCACTTTCATGCGCCGCCAGTTTCAGGTGGGGCAAAAAGTTTTGCTTGCCGGGGATGTGATGGCCTTTCGCGGTGGCAAACAATTTTTTCATCCGGAAGTGGAGTTCCTGGACAAAGGGCCCGATCAGAAAATGGAATCGGCGGGAAAAATTCTGGCCGTCTATCCGCTGACGGAGGGGTTGTATCCGAAGACAATGCGCAAAATCATCCGCAATGCGTGGGACAGCTTTGGAACCTTTTTGCGCCCCTCGCTCCCCCTGTCATTTCTGGAAAAATACGGCCTGGCCGACCCATGGGAATCCATTGCTCTGCTTCACTTTCCCGCATCTGATATCGATGTCGATTTGCTGAACAGCCGACGCTCGCAGGCGCATCGCACACTCATCTTTGACGAATTTTTCTTTCTGGAATTGGGCTTGGCTCTCAAAAAATCAAAAATGGTCCGCGAATTGGGGGTCGCCTTTCCTTTTTCATCCGGGATGGAACAAAAATTTTGTGCAACGCTTCCATTTGAACTGACCGCCTCGCAGAAAAAAGTGTTGGCAGAAATAAAAGGGGACATGGAGAAGCCTTATCCAATGAATCGTCTTTTGCAGGGGGATGTCGGGAGCGGCAAAACGGTGGTCGCTTTGTCAGCTTGTCTGCAGGCGATTGCCAACGGTTATCAGGCGGTCATCATGGCGCCGACAGAAATTCTGGCGGAACAACATTTTCACACCTTCAGCACTCTTTTGAAACCGCTTGGCATCCCCTGCGGTTTTCTCACCAGCAGTGTGAAGGGGAAAGATCGCGAAAAATTTTTTAAATTGTGTGGCGAAGGCGAACTGCCGCTGGTGGTGGGAACGCATGCGCTTATTCAGGATGATGTCACTTTCAGAAAGCTGGGGCTGGTGGTGATCGATGAACAACATCGCTTCGGCGTGCTTCAACGTCAGGCCCTGCACAAAAAAGGGGTGACACCCGATGTGCTGGTGATGACGGCGACCCCCATCCCGCGCACGCTGGCGCTCACCGCGTATGGCGACCTCGACATTTCGGTGATCGATGAACTCCCCAAAGGGCGAAAGCCTATTGCCACACGCCTCTACGGAGAAAAACAGCGCGAGAAAGTTTATGACGGCATGCGCATGGAACTCAAAAAAGGACACCAGATTTTCGTCGTCTATCCGCTGATCGAAGAGAGTGAAAAGCTCGATTTGAAAAATGCGACAGAGATGTCGGAGGAATTAAAACAGATTTTTGAACCGGAGTTCACCGTGTCGCTTTTGCACGGCAGGCTTCCCGTGCCGCAGAAAGAAGCGGTGATGAACGATTTTCGCGCGAACAAAATTAATATTCTCACCGCCACCTCGGTGGTGGAGGTCGGTGTCGATTGTCCCAACGCGACCGTGATGGTGGTGGAACATGCCGAGCGCTTCGGCCTTTCACAACTGCACCAGTTGCGGGGGAGGGTGGGGCGAAGCACGCATCAGTCCTATTGCATTCTGCTCGCCGACTATCGCCAATCGGAAGAGGCGAAACAGAGATTAAGCATTATGGTGGAGAGTTGCGACGGTTTTAGAATTGCAGAAGAAGATCTCGCCATCCGCGGTCCCGGAGAATTTTTGGGAACGAGACAAGCTGGCCAGCCCGATTTCAAAGTCGCCAATCTCGCTCGCGACCTCGACATTTTAAGCCTCGCCAGAACCGCCGCCTTCGCCCTGATAGAACAAGACCCCGATCTGACTCGCCCGGAGCACCAGGCCTTTAAAAAAATTCTCCGCTCCCGATGGAAAGGTAAATTGGAGCTGGTACAAATATGAATGCTTCTATTTCGCTTTGGCAGGTCATGGCTGTTGGATCCACCGGTTTTGCCCAAGTTCGCGATGCAGGGCTTTCCGTTGCGGCCAATGGAGAAGAGACAAGGGCCGTGGATATTTTTTTGGGCGGGTTGGAAGAAGATGGTTTTCCGGTGGGAACACTCCGCCCCGAGATGACTCGTTTTCTGACTCTGCTCGGCGGAAGTGACAAGGTCTTGGCTGATCATCAGGCCGATTGGGTGGCGGATGCTTTGCAAAGTGTCCCTTCCGAATCTTATGCTCTGGCTGTGGCCAAAACGGTCCGACACATCCCCGCTCTGGTCCTGTTTGAAAGAAGCGGAACCGAGCCACTACTGTTGCAAAGGTTGCATAGCACCCTTAATCCCTATTTGTATCAGGCGGCCAGACATCCGGACCGCGATATCGGCAGTGCCTCCATTTCACAACTTGTTTTTGAAGCGGCGATGCGGCGAGATGAAGCGGCACTGAATTTTCTAAAACAATTGTCTGTCACCCATGCGGAACGTTTTTTGAGTTTTCACTGTCTGGGTTTGAACTTGTTGCGTGACGTCGCAGGGCTTCCTGCTTCTTTTGAGGAAGGGGTCTGGTATGTGCTCACTTCAATCGAAAACACGGCTGATGATGATGACAGAGATTTGCCCCCCCTCGGTCTCGATATGGGACGTGCCCCCAGAGGCAGCGGAGAAGAAGAATAGATTTCCTTAGATACACTATTTCTGAAGCAACTTTTTTTATAAACAGCCGATAATATAGATAGGGGAATTAATCCCTGTGGAGGTGGCTGTGGGATCATCGAAATCAATTGATATGGCACCGTTGTTGGCCAAGGCCTGCGCAAAAACAGACAAATGGTGGTGTCACGAAGATCAACTAACCGTTACGGCGCTGGAATCCGTTGCCAATGACCCGGCTGCTTTCTGCCGCTCCACTTTCAGCAGAAAGGGGGGAGCGCAACTTTGCAAAGCCGTCAAAAGACGAGTCGAAGTCGAGCAAGTGGCGTTTCAAACCGTGGGTTATTGGGCTCGTAACACCGTTGACGAGCATCAGAAAAACCTTGCAGAAAAGCTGACCCTCTTCAAAGAAGCTTTCAAAAGTTACAGAGAAAAAAGAGTTCAAGCCTTCGCTGACAACCCTAAAAAAGTCTCCTACCGGGCAAGCATGAGAGCTCTGCAAGGCGCCTTGGAAGAGACGCTACAAGATGGACAAATTCCGATCAAAACCGCGCTCGATGCGGCAAGCAGGTTGGTCATTCTGTTTGAGAAAGCCGTTCAAGATAATAAATCGGTCACCGTGGCAGAGCTTCCTCCCTTATTGCAAAAAGAGGTGAGATTGATGGAAGCTTATCATGAAGCACTTCTTGCCGGAAAGATCCCAAAATGACCGATCCAATGCACGATCGTTTTAAGATCCGTGGCCACCTGATCAGCCGCGAAGAATTTTTTCGCTCGCCTGAGACCGTCTTGGGTGCCAATCGCGCCAAAGTCGATGCCAAAACCGTAGATGAGTTTTTAGATATTAATCGCGACGGACTTTTTTCTTTTAACGATCTTTGGCGGACAGAAGTAACGACATGGCAGAACCTCAAACAAGTCTTGCGACGACATGGTTATAAAATGGAGGATCGGATTTCGCTAGCAGAAATACAAGACGGCATATGGCAAGAAGATTCATCATTTTATAAAGATCCTGACTTCATGCGTGCGGCAGTTCAAAAAATGCCTTTTAATAGGAACTCGTTGCGCTTCACCGACATTACCTTGGCAGAAAACGGACAACTCGTCGGAACATTTTTGGCGAAATACCCTGTGCTCAACGCCTCTATTGAAAACTGCCTTGCTCAAAATCCAGAATTCAACGGCCGCGTTTTAAAGCAACGGATCGACTTCTGGAAAGATCCGGAACTGGCGAACTGGGCATGGCAACTGTTGCGCCATGACAAAACTTTCATGAAAGAGGCCGTCAACATTGCTCCAGCGTTGGTGAAATTTGCGCCGCCTGAATTACAAAGAAAATTATTTTTCATGTTGGCGGCCCATCCTCACGATGACGACATAGGATATTACATCGATCAAACGCTCCAGCACGATCGCGCTTTTGCGTTGGCCATGGTTCGGAAAGACGGCGCCTTTTTGCGCCATTTTGAAGATTTTCGGGACGATGAAGAGGTGGTGACTTCTGCCGTCAACGCCCCCATAGGAAGAGATGGCGCCTACAGCTGGGCAAGTGAACGCTTGCGCGCAAAGTCCGAATTTTTTTTGGCGGCGCTCGATGGTGGTGAAGGACCGTACGATATCTTCCACCGGTTGCCTCCAGCTCTTTTTGATGATCCGGTGACATTTGAAAAAATCCTCAAAAAAATGTTTGGTGATTCAGAATATGCCAACCCGGCCTTCTGGAAATATCCCCGATTGGCATTAAAGGCGTTGCGCGAAACATCATCAAGCGATGATTTACAAACTTTTGTACGAGGTATCGTCGCAAACAAGTCAGCTGATCATGAATATACCAAAGCCTTGGTCGCCATTGATGGCACGGCTGTGAAGGTCATTGATCACGACCAAAACAGGAACCCCGAAATTCAATCCATTGCTGTTGCGCAAAATGGATGGGCTTATCTGGATTTTATTGAACGTGACGCCACATCAGAGCTATTCGCCAAAGCGCTGGCCCAGATTTATGGCGACGCTCCCCAATCCGATCTGAAGAACTGGGACGATCCAGCCATCGCGGTAGAAGCTATTCAACAGGATAACCGAGCGCTGGATTTACTGGCAAACATTCAATATGCAAAAACCGGTGAAGAAGCTGTAGATTTGGAATTCGCCAAGCAAATGTTGGCCATTGATGGAGAGGCCCTATCAGCACTGCAATACCATTTTCCAAAAGAGAAACAATCCTTGGCGGTGATCGCCGTTGCACAAAATCCTTGGGCTCTCCAACAGGTCGATGAGGATATACAAACTCTTGAGATGGTCGCTCAGGCCGTGCAGAAAAACGGCCTTGTTTATCCCTTGGTTGCCGACAAATTGAGGAACAAAAAGTTGGAGCAACTGGCGTTGGTGCAAATTTACGGCCCCGGCTCTCCCTATGCCGATCTGGAAGCCTGGAAAGATCCGGTGAAGGTCGACCAGGCGCTAAAAATAAATCGGCAGGCCTATTGGTTTGCCTATGAATCCATGGGAGACCGCGAATTCGCCAAACAGCTTGCCGCATTGAATGGTGACCTTTTTTACAGGCTCGGCTACCCCTTGAGAACGGATCCGGAACTGGCCCTACTAGCCGCCCAAGATAATAGGGCTGTTTTTTCTCACATTAACTTGCGAGAACAAGAGGCGTCTTATTTGAAGGCAACTGCCCGGATCGATACCCAAGCACTATTGCAGCAATTCAATGGTCACCCGCGCGAAGCGGAAATATGGGGTCTGGCGGTCTCCGCCCTTCATGAAGCGGGAGCCAATTTTCCTCTCGACATGGAAAAAGATGAAGCGAGTTTTTATGCCGGACTGGCCGAGCACTACGGCATTCATCATCCCAAGAGATTCCGCTCTTTTCTCGATTTGCATACCGTCATCCAAAATCGACAGATGGACCCCGAAGATGATCGCGAGGTGGCCATGCTGATCTATCCGGTGAGCGATTGGAACGGGGCGTTGGAACAGGGGGAGGCTATTGAAGATTTCGTCCGCAACAGTCCTTTCCGCGTGATTTATTTTGAAGTGGGAAACCATGGCGATGTCCGCGAAGAGATGGCGCAAATTTTGGATCGCTACACCGCTCGGGGAAACTATCCGCTCCACACCGGGGTGTTGGCGGCTCATGCCTCGTCAAAAATCATGCAGTTTGGGGATGGAAACGACGGATCCATTCGCATCTATGATTTCCATCAGAAAGCATTGTCCCGTTTCGGTCATTATTTTCGGCATCAATTAGTAGTGCACGGTTGTAGCGTTGGAGAGGGGAGAGAAAAAGGAACAAACCTGATCAACACCATGGCCGACACTCTCACTCCACAAGTGCGCGTCTCTGGCAGTACCATTATCGGAGGCGGAGCCAGCTTTAACTTCAATGGTCTAGAGACCGAGCCAATTTGGGAATATTCCAAAGCCGTTTATACCGCCATGGGGCGACGACAAGAGAGCCCTGTTCGCACAGCTTCCGAATTGTTGGAGGTGTCGGCCACAGTGTTGGTTAAATAGAGATTCTAATCTTTTGACTTTTTGGGTTATCGTTGCTAGAGAGGGCGAACTCTATGGATCGTATTTTATCAATCGAATGTGTGCGCATCACCGAGGCGGCGGCGCTGTCTGCGGCGCGGTGGATTGGCAAAGGAAAAAATGACGAGGCCGACCAGGCCGCCGTCAATGCCATGCGCAAAACGCTTTCCAAACTTCGCATCCGCGGCAAAATTGTCATCGGGGAAGGGGAGAGAGACGAAGCCCCCATGCTCTATATCGGTGAAGATGTGGGGTCGGGAGAAGGGCCGCAGGTCGATATCGCTGTCGATCCACTCGAAGGAACCAACATGACCGCACAGGGAGGCAACAACGCCCTGGCCGTCATCGCCCTCGCGAACAAGGGGGAATTTTTGAATGCCCCCGACACCTACATGGAAAAAATTGCCGTCGGCCCGCAAGCCAAAGGGGCCATCGATCTGACTCTGTCTGCCACCGAAAATTTGAAAAATATCGCCAAGGCCAAGGGTGTTTCGGTGCAGGATTTGACCGTCATCATTCTTGAGCGCGATCGTCACAAAGAATTGATCCGTGAAGTAAGAGAGGCCGGCAGTTGCATCCGTCTGATTCAGGATGGGGATGTCTCTGCGGCTTTGGCCACCTGCTGGCCCAATCGCGGTGTCGATGTTTTGATGGGAACCGGCGGCGCACCCGAGGGTGTTCTGGCCGCGGCCGCTTTGCGTTGCATGGGCGGCGACATTCAGGGGCGTCTTGTTTTTCGCAATGAAGATGAAAAGACCAGGGCACAGGCCATGGGCATCCGCGAATTTCAAAAAATTTATCGCATTCAAGAACTGGCTGGCGGCGATGTGGTGTTTGCCGCCACTGGTGTTACCAATGGAGATTTTTTGAAGGGGGTCCGCTTTTTTCCCGGCGGAGCTGAAACACATTCCATAGTGATGCGTTCCGCCACGGGCACCGTGCGTTATGTGGAAGCGACGCACAATTTTAACGTCAAACAACTGACCTTCTAATCTACGTTTCTAATCTACGATGGTTCATCAATCGATATCCATCAAAGCCCCCATTGAAATTGTCTATGACTGCGTGACCGATTTTGAGTCGTATCCAAAATTTCTCCCCGAAACAAAAACGGTCAAGATTGCCTGGTGTGACGATAAAAAAATGGAGGTGGCGTTCAAGGTCAACCTTATCAAAGATATCAGCTACACTCTTCTCTTCGAACTCGATCCCACGCGCGAAGTTCATTGGAAACTGAAGACGGGCGATTTTATGAAGAGCAACAATGGAAGCTGGATCATGAAGGCCAAGGGAGACCATCTGACCGAAGCGGTTTATTCCATCGACATCGGTTTCGGCCTCTGGGTTCCGCAGGCCATCACACAAACCCTCATCGAAAAAAGTCTTCCACTTACTCTCAAGCGTTTCAAAAAAAGGGCGGAGTCTCTGGCGAAGAAAAAAGTCTAACGAATAGCCTGCTGATATCGGGCGAGAGCCAGAAGCGGAAAGAAATAGCGATAGCCGTGATAGCGGATGTAGAAGTGGCCGGGGAAACCGGTGCCGGTGAAATATTTTTCGTCCCAGTCTCCCTTTTCAACATAACGCAGAAGATATTCGATCCCCTTTTGGACGGCGATGGAATGAACGTGTCCACCGGAAATCAGCGCCATTACACCCCATGCCGTCTGTGAAGCGACGCTTTCGGGGTAGGGGGTGTAGCGTTTGGTGACGTAGCTCTCGGGCGATTCGCTGAAACCGCCATCCTCGTTTTGAATCGAGAAAAGCCAGCGACAGGCGCGCTCCACCTGTTTGTGGAACGGATGATTTTTTTCCAGCTTTTCAAAAGCGGTCAGCACGCACCAGGTTCCAAAAATATAATTGACCGCCCAGCGGCCATACCAGCCGCCAAATTTTTCCTGCGTATTTTTTAAAAACTTGAGCGCTTTTTTAACCGGCGGTTCTTCGGGCCCCAATCCAAACTTCAAGAGATATTCGACCACGCGTCCGGTCAGATCGGGAGTCGACGGATCAAGGCAGGCGCCGTGATCAGAAAAAGGAATTTTGTTGACCAGATCGAGATCGTTATTTTTGTCGAAGGCCCCCCAACCGCCGTCGTCATTTTGCATCGACAAAAGCCAGTTCAGTGCTCTCTGCATGGCGGGGCGTTTTTCTGCCTCGGGAATTTCAAGATATTGAAGGGCGGTCAAAACTTCGACGGTATCATCGACATCGGGGAAATATTCATTTTTGAATTCAAACGACCAGCCCCCCGGTTCTCCTTCCGAATTTTTGAAACGCCAATCGCCCATCGGGTTGGTCACCTCTTTGGATAAAAGCCATCGGCCCGATTTGAGCAGTCGGGGGTCATTCGTTTTTACAAGGCCCGCTTCGATCAGCGCCACCAGAGACCATGGGGTGTCCCAGACGGGGGAGATACAGCACTGTTGATGGATGGTTACTGCACCCTCATCGCTTTCAGATTTTTGCTGAAAACTTTTGAGCGCCTTCAGGGCGGTTTGAATCTGGATCGAATCGTTGGCATAACCGGCCGCCTTGAAGGCCATGGCGCCATAAGCCAGTGCTGGATAAATATCTTCGGTCTTTTGCATATGTTCCCAAACCCAGTCGATGCATTTTTCAACCGCCTGACGGCGCCACGGTTTGAAGGGAATTTTGTCGACGTATTTCAACCCGCGATCCATCAGAATAAAAATGCGTTCAATGGAAAGGGGGCTCACTTTGCGGTTGAGCTTCCAATGTCTCCCTTCCAAAGGTTCTGCGTAAAGCTCTTCCAGATCGATGTCGACCTTTACCGTTCTCCGCTGGTTGAACACCACCAGCAGGGGAACAATGGAGGCCCGGGCCCAGCTTGAAAAATGATAGATATTCATCGGCGCCCAAGGGGGGAGGAATATAATTTCGATCGGCATGACCGGACAGTGTTTCCATTCAATCAATCCAAACAGGGCCAGATGAATGCGGGAGAAAACGCGAATCTGGGTCAGGCCACCTTTGGATAAAATAAATTTTCTGGCTTTAATAAGGGCGGGGTCGGATGCCGGAAATCCGGCCAGCTTCAAGCTAAAGTAACACTCAACCGTTGTGCTCAAATCTCCGGGAGCAGAATAATAAAGACCCCAACTGCCATCTTCACGTTGTGCTTGAAGGATTCGATTTATGACACCTTTTTGAATTTTGGAATCTACAGCACCCAGATAGTGCAAAAGTTGAATGTAGCCGGCACTGATGGCCTCGTTGGCCTCGAGAGTAAACCACCAGTAACCTTCGGGTTGTTGCAGATTCAAAAGGGCTTCCGAACTTAAGGCAATGGCATCGGTTAGACGCGTCGTTGATGGGGGCTGACCGACAGACGGAGGCGCTTTCTTTAAAGGAAGCCCAATATCGATATCTCTCTTTTGGCTCATAATGTATATTATGTGAAATTAACCCCGCTGTAACATATCGGGCTTGATACCGTGCTCTTTAAAAAATGACCGCAGGTTCTTTATAATCCTCTCCTCTATTTGTCGAACCCTTTCTTTGGATATGCCATATTCGTCGGCAATCTCCTGCAGTGTGATCGGCAAATCGGCCATCAGACGTTGCGAAAATATTTTCATATCTCTCTCACCCAACTTTTCTGAAAATTCGGCCAGTTTGGTCTCCAGAATATTTTGCGTCTCTTGTCGTGCAACCTGTTCGTCCAACGGTTGTTGATCCGCAGCGATAAAATCTTTGAGCAACGCATCGCTATCGCCGCCGCCCACTGGGGCCTCCAAGCCATATTCCGAATGTGTTAGCCGTTGACTCATCTCATTCACCGCTTTTTCGCTCACCTCCAGCGAACTGGCCAGAAGTTTGGCACTGGGCTTGAAGCCCAACGCCTCTATCTTCTGTTTCTCCTTCATCAGATTATAGAAAAGTTTTTTCTGGTCTTTTGTGGTGCCTATTTTGATGAGGCGAAAATTATCGAGAATATATTTCAAAATCATCGAGCGGATCCACCACGACGCATAAGATGAGAAGCGGGCCTTGTCCGGGTCGAATTTTTTGACCGCGTGCATCAGGCCGACATTGCCCTCCTGGATGAGATCGAGCACATTGTAATAAGCCTGCCGATATTCCATGGCAATCTTCACCACCAGCCTCAAGTGGGCCGTCACCAGTTTTTTTGCCGCCTCGATATTCCCATTTTTTCGATAATCCTCCGCCAGCGCTCTCTCCTCTTCCAGAGTGACAAAAGGATATTTATCGACCTCCTGGAGATATTTCCCCAGCGGATCGACAACAGACAAGGCCCTCTCCTTGGAGAGTGTTTTTTTTTGTGTCATAAAGATTTTAAAAAACCTTCCATCTCTTTTTTCCCCTGCAGAAAGACCTCGCGCAGTTTCTTGAGATCGTTGCTGAAACGGGCGACGGAGAGTTTTTCTTTGGGGCGCAGAATTTTATAATCGGGGTTCTGCTCTATGTCCCAGGCGGTCTTGTTATAATAGAGGTGTCTTTTTGACAAGAGCCTGCAATTTTGCACCGGAATTTTTTCAAAAATTTTGAGGCGCCCTTTCCGGTAGCCCTTGGGCCGGGTCGAAATAATCCAGATTTCGGTGCACCCTTTTTCAAGGGCGATGCGTAGTGGAATGGAGTCAAAGAAGCCGTCGATGTAGCGCTCCCCGCGGATATATATTTTACGGTTATAAGCCCAGGGGACAGCACAGCTGGCGCGCATTGCCTCGTATATTTCCGGATCGCGGTTTGAAAAATCGGTGCGTGTGCCGGTGGCGTGGTGCATGACGGTGACATAAAATTCTGTTTTGGCCTCATGCAATTTTTCCAGATCGAGCCGGTAGCGGTAGCGAAAAATATCATGAAAGAAATAGTCGATATTGATGAGAGGTTTAAGCCACGAGATGGGGATTCTCCAAAAGCTCAAGAATTTTGGCGAGGCCAGCGCATCATCTTTGAGCCAGAACTCTTCCAGCTCTTTTGCCTGCCGGGTTACAAAAAACGCGGCGGGGATGACGCTGGCTGAATTGGCGGCGACCACATCAAAATGTAAATCCGGAGCTTCTTTAAGCAGATGGAGCAACGCACCTGCCGCATATGCAGAACGAAAACCGCCCCCTTCGATGACGAGTGCCCGTTTGGTCATAAATTGATTTTACAGGTTTCATCCGTGCACGCCTGCACCATCGCATAGTCGAGGGCGATCAGCGATTGCCCGAAGGCCGAGGGATAGCGGTGTATCTCACCGGACATTGCCTTGAAAAGGGCTTCTGCTTTTTTTGTTTCGCCCAGGCGCAAGAGGTTGAGTACGGCGATGGCGTTGCCCGATGGCAAGGCGCCATCTTGAAACGTTTTCTTTCGGACAAAAAGATTTTTATCCGTAGTAGGGCTGAAAAAATAGCCCCCCTCTTTTGCATCCCAGAACAGGGCGTCCTGTTTTTGTTGCAAATCTCTGGCCCAGTTTTTCCATTCCGGATTGGCATCGGCATCCGAGAGGTTTAACAGGCCGTGGATCAGGAAGGCATAATCCTCGAGTGTGCCGGCATAGCGGCTGTCGCCGTCGCGATAACGCCGCAACAGTTCCCCATTTTTATAAAGAGTCTGCTGAATGAAGCCGGCACTTTTTTGCGCCGCTTGCAGATATTTTTTGTCTTCAAGAATTTTATAACCGAACGCCATCGCCGCGATCATCAGGCCATTCCACGAGGTGAGCACTTTGTCGTCTTTGTGGGGCGGTGTGCGCTTCTGTCTTGCTGTGCGCTCTTCTTCAATAGTTTTTTCTGTGCGGTGGTAATATTCCCCCTCTTTGTCCACCTCGCCTGCATCCTGTGCCGAATAAAACCCGCCCAAAGGGTCGGTCATGTCTCGCAAAACATAATCGAGGGTTTCGCGTGCCACTTTGGCAAACGTCGGATTGTTCGTTACCTTGAAAGCCTCGAGATAAACCGGAACAAGGAGTGCGTTGTCGTAGAGCATCTTTTCATAATGGGGCTCGTTCCAGTCGTCTTGTGTGGCGTAGCGGTGAAAACCGCCGCCGACAGCGTCGTAAATACCGCCATTGGCCATGCCATCGAGAGACCGCGTGGCCATATTCAGCGCCTCTTTGTCGCCGGTGCGCCGGTGAATTTTGAAGAGAGCATCGATATTCATGCTGTGCGGAAATTTGGGCGCCGATCCAAAACCGCCATGCGTTGTGTCGAAACTCTGCGCAAATTGTTGCAGTGCCGATGTGAAAATGGTTGCGTCCAGCGAACCGGTTGCGGGCTGAATGCGTTCGCTCAAGTGTTTCTGAATGTCGTTGCCCGATTGGATAATTTTCTCCGGCGAGTTCTGCCAGACCGAGGCGATATTATTCAAAAGTGGGATGAACTGGGCGCGCCAGAAAAAAGTGCCGCCGAAAAACGGTTTCAGATCGGGGGAGAGAAAAACGCTCATCGGCCAACCCCCCTGCCCCGTCAAACTGACCACGGCATCCATATAAATCTGGTCAACATCGGGGTGCTCTTCGCGGTCGACCTTGATGTTGATGAAATTTTTATTGAGCACCTCGGCGACCTCCTGCAGTTCAAACGAATCTTTCTCCATCATGTGGCACCAGTAACAGGTCGAATAGCCGATCGACAAAAAAATCGGCTTGTTCTGAGCGCGTGCCGCCTGAAAAGCCTCCTCCCCCCAGGCATACCAATCTACCGGATTATTCTGGTGTTGCAGAAGGTAGGGACTTTTTTCTTTGGATAATCTATTCATATTCAATCCGTCTCCGCCCAATTTTTGCCGATGCCGCAATGGACTTGCATTGGGACGTTCAGCTTATGGGCGTTTTCCATTTTTTCTTTCACGAAAGTCTGCACCGCATCCACCTCTTCTTTCGGAATCTCCACAATCAGTTCATCGTGCACCTGCAGGAGCATGCGCGCGCGGGGCGAAATTTTGGGGAGATCGCGGTCGATGTCGATCATTGCTTTCTTGATGATGTCGGCGGCGGAGCCTTGAAAGACGGTGTTGAACGCCATTCTCTCGGCATTCATCCGGATATTATTGTTAAAACTCACAATGTCGGGAACAAAACGCCTGCGACCGAAGAGTGTCGTCACCAAGCCCTTTTCTTTGGCCTCTTTTAAAATTTTTTCCTTGAACGCTTTTACCTTCGGATGCTGTGCAAAATAATTTTCGATATATTTTTGCGCCTCGTCGACACCGATCTTGAGTTGGACCGAGAGACCATAGGGGGTTTGCCCGTAAATGGTGGCGAAGTTGATCGTCTTGCCGACATTGCGCTGTTCTTTGGTCACTTCGGCCACATCGACGCCATAGAGCGTTGCGGCGGTCAGTGCGTGAACATCTTTGTCTTCTGCAAAGGCGTTCACCAGCAGATCGTCGCCGGTGAAGTGGGCCAGGATGCGGAGCTCAATCTGTGAATAATCGGCCGACAAAAAAAGAAAATCTTTTTCAGCGACAAAGGCCGTTCTGATTTTCAACCCCTCCGCCGAGCGGATCGGGATATTCTGCAGATTCGGGTCCGAGCTCGACAATCTTCCGGTGGCGGCCACCGTCTGGTTGAAAGAGGTGTGGATGCGGGAGGTCTTCTTGTCCGCCAGTTCCAGCAGGGCATCGGCATAAGTCGATTTGAGTTTGGAGAGCGAGCGATAACTCAATATGAGCGCCGGCAGTGGATGCCACGCCATCCCCTCCAGAATATCCTGGCTCGTTGACCATCCGGTTTTGGTTTTCTTTCCGCCGGGGAGATTCATTTTTGTAAAAAGAATTTCGCCCAATTGTTTTGGGGAGTTGATGTTGAATTCTTCTTTTGCCTCGGCAAATATTTTTGTCTCCAGTTTTTTCAATTCTTCTTCAAATTCCTGGGAGAGTTTTTTTAAAATGTCGGTGTCGACCTGGATGCCGTGCATTTCCATTTTAAGGAGCACCGCCATCAGCGGCATCTCCATATTTTTGAAAAGGGGCATGAGCCCCTCTTTCTCCAGTCGCGGCAGAAAAATCTGGGAGAGTTGCAGGGCGCAGTCGGCATCTTCGCACGCATAATCACGGGCCAGTTCCAGCGGAACCTCCGCAAACGATATCTGTTTCTTCCCCTTCCCCACCACATCTTCAAAGTGGATGGTGCGGTGCTCCAGATGTTGTTGCGACATGTCGTCCAGATTGTGCGGGCCGGCGGCATTGAGAAGATAGGAAGCGATCATCGTGTCGCACAAAATATTCTGCACATCGCAACCCAATCGTTTCAAAATGGCCCAGTCATATTTAAAATTCTGCCCCACTTTGGGAATGGAGGGGTCGGCGAGAATCGGTTTTAACATTTTCAAAACGGTTTCGAGGGGAATTTGCCTCCCCTCCCCCGCGTGCCCCACCGGAATATAGGCCGCCTCCCCGCTCGCCCAAGCCAGCGAGAAGCCGACCACGTTGGCCTTCATCACATCGAGCGAATCGGTTTCCAGATCGACAGAGAGCGGCGATTTTTTTTGGGTGATCATCAAGAGAAGCTCCGACAATTCTTTTTCATCCTGAATTAGGCGATATCCTTTTTTGGAGAGGGTCGATTGGGGTGCCACCTCGGAGAGAAGTCTCGAAAATTCCAGCTCTTTAAAAAGAGTCCGGCATTTGTCGGCATCGATATCCCGATACAGAAATGTTTTTTCGTCAAACGGGATCGGTGCATGGGCATCAAGCGTCGCCAGTTTTTTGGAAAGCGTTGCCATGTCGGAAAATTTTTCCAGCGATTCTTTTATTTTTCCACTCAATTTTGGAATATTTGCCAACAAATTTTCAAGGGAGCCAAACTCCTGAATCAATTTGGACGCAGTTTTGGGGCCGATGCCGGAAACACCGGGAATGTTGTCGGAGGTATCGCCAATCAACCCCATCACATCGGCAATTTTTTCCGGCTCTACGCCAAAACGCTCAATGACCTCTTTAATGCCGTAATGTTTTTCCTTCATCGGGTCCCACATGTCGACCTTCTCCCCCACCAACTGCATCAGGTCTTTGTCGCCCGAGATCACGGTCACGTTATAATTTTTTTCGACCGCCTCACGCGCAAGCGTGGCAATGAGATCGTCAGCCTCAAAACCGGGGAGGACAAACATCGGAATGCCCAGCGCCTCAACCACTTTGGGCATATAGGGAAACTGCGGCACCAGATCGTCGGGAGGTTCCTTGCGGTTGGCTTTGTATTGGTCATACATTACGTCGCGAAACGTCGGCTCTTTGGTATCAAACACAATGGCCCAGTGCTCCGGCTTGATTTCTTTCGTCAATTTAAGAAGCATCTGCGTAAAACCATAAATCGCATTCGTCGGAAAACCCTTGGAAGTAGAGAGCTGGCGGATCGCGTAATACGCCCGAAAAATATAACCGGAACCGTCGATGAGGTAGAGTTTTTTGGTCATTTTTTAAAGGAATTTACCAACTCCAAAAAATTCTTTGGCGTGTATTTCTCAAAATCTTCCTGTTTCACATATAACCAACCCATTTTAATTTTAGACTGCACTTTATTAAGATCGTCACACCATTGGGCCAAACGCTTGATCTTTTCGATATCATCAAGGTCTTCCCTCCCTTTTGTCTCGATAATCCATAATTCTTTTGTGGTTCGCTTAATAATAAAATCGGGCAAATAATTTGATATGGATTTGTCATGCTTTTGGTAATCAAGTCTAAAATTTATTTTTTCAAAATTCTTGCAATAAGAGACTATGTCCTCGCATCCCTCCAAAAAGCTGGCAAATTCCAACTCAAAATGACTGTCGCCAATAATTTTATTGAATGGTGATTTTTTTGGGATTAAAAAACCCTGATCTTTTGCGACAAACGGGCGACACTTGCTGATCTTAATAGTATCCCTGATTTCAGCTTCTCCCTTATCCAACACCGTTAAGGCGTTGATTTCCTTTTTGAAGGTTTCGATGATGGTTTTTGTGGCTTCAAGTTCCGACAAATTCCGCAACGTGTTCAAGTCATTCAAGTTCACTTCATTCTCAAAAAGATGGGTGATAATAAAGTCTCTTACTTTTTCAAAAAGCACGTCAAAACCAGAAAACAGACGGAGTTCCTTCATAATGGTTTTTGTGAAATACCCAACAACGCTTTGGTAGTCAGGGACAAAATTGGCATCAAAAATCGTTCTGTGTGTAATCTCTCCATTGGAAATATCTTTAAAAACGATTTCTTTTTGTTCTTCCTCGGAGAATTGTTTCAGGCCGATTTTTTTATGTCCAAATTTATTAATATTCAAATCAGAGAGTTTTTTATATTCGCGGTAAATGCGGGGAGAAAGAACGGGGATTTCAATATCGAGCGCCGCAATGTCCTTTTTTGTGTTTTCATTATCAATCTCGATAACGATGGGAGTCTTTGGTTCCGAACCTTCCCCCATTCTGCGTCGTTCCAGCTCCACACCTTCAGCGCGTATGGAATCAACAAACTCCATAAAAGCCTCTGTACCCACAACGCTTACATATTCAGTGACATTTTGCCCAAAATACATCCGGCGCAAACCTCTTCCCAAGGTCTGTTCGGGGAGAATCTTGCTTTGTGATGAATAGGCCCGAAGTCCCACGATGGTCGTGACATTGCGGACGTCCCAACCTTCTTTCAGCATTAAAACGGAGACAATAGCCTTGTAAGGATTATCTGCTTTGTCAATGTCGTTGGAGAGTTTTCGTAGCTTACCCAATTCGTCTTTGTTTTTTCCGGTTGATGATTCAGAAATCTCTCCATTATTTTTTGTATGGATGACAAGAACAGAATCCTTTTGCTGAAATTCGGGGTAAGTATTTGAAAGATATTCCGCCACCTCGTCACAATTTTTTGTGTCATCCGTCATGATAAATAAAACAGCTTTTTTGCCCATTTTTGCATGTTCGACATAAGTTTTGCGCCATTCAATAACTCCCAAGTGAATATACTGCCTATATTTTTCGCTGAACTTGGAGCTTTGTTCTTCTTGAAGTTTGCTGCGGCTGGCCTCGTCAGGAACGACAGGATGTTTGACGACATCTTGGTGAATAGCTTCAACCAAAGGATAGTCACAGATCGTCTGAACAAAAATAGCCCCGTCATTATGACGCGGTGTTGCTGTCACATCCACTTGCAGGGCCAACTCGCCACCCTTCATTTTCAATCGATTATGAATGTCCTCGATGGATTTAAACCATGCCAATGTTTCATCATGGATGTGATGGGCTTCGTCATTCAGAACAATCAGTTCGTCGATATCCCTAACAATTTGTTCCAGATCAACTTTGGAATCGGTGGTTGCCCCTGTTGGTTTTGTCCCAAGAAAATATGCCATCGTATTTTCATCTTTCGCCGAAGGAATAGTTTGGGAGCTTTCATAAACACGGTGGATATTTGTCAGAAAAATATTCCCTGTTTTTCGGATTGTGCCGAGATTGTCCTGAATATGGAGAGTCAATTGAAAATCATCCCGCCAGTTTTTTCCTTCATGACCATTGTCGGGCAAAACAGGATCTTGAAAGAAAATATTCAATACATTAAAATCTTTTCTCAATCGTTCCAAAACAATAATGTTGGGAGCAATAATCAGAAAGTTTCTGGCGAGAGTCGATCCTTCTTCATACAATTTATGAAAAAAGCACCAGGCGAGCACAAGGCTCATGGCCTTTGTTTTGCCGCTCCCTGTCGCCATCTTGACAACAAAACGCCGCCAGGATTCTGCAAACATTCCAGTGGTAAGAATGCCGGAGCTGTCAAAACGCATGAGGTCATATTTATCTTTCACTTTCACAATTTCATGAAGGTAGATGATGGTCTCAACAGCTTCGCGCTGTGCAAAGTAATATTGGAAATGGAATGTGGTGCCGTCGTTTTGTGGAAGGTAATGGTCTGTTTTGAACCACCAATTCAAAAGAGCCAAGCTGGTATCGCTGGCCCCCGCATATCCTGAATCACGCCACTTTTTGACCTCTATACGAAGCTTCGCCACGAGTGGTGGCAAGAGTTTGCCGTAATCCTTTTGACGTAGCTCTTCAGCGGCCGGAAACCAGCGCATATCTGGATCTAAAATGGCGTAGGGAGATTTTGGGAACTTGGGGTGTAGGGCCATAAGATAATAACCTTTCTTGAACTAATTGATATCTTTCACTATTTAGTATTTTTATTTTTATTATCCATACCCATGGAAAATAAGGGGATGGCACTATGACATCATAATGGCATCTATTAGAAAATGTTTAACCAATTGTAATTCCATAGTTTTTTTTAGAATATAACTAAAAATAAATCTAAATAAAACTATTAGACTGCTTTCCAATATCCAGACTTTTTTGAACCATGAAATTTAACTTTTCCTTCTCGTCTTAGTTCTTGCAAAATGTTCGAGATATCTCCTGGCTTGCATTCCTCGAATCCACCAGTGAGATCTTCTCTCTTGGAGGACTTGCCTTCTTTGATGTGGTTCCAGATCAATAATTTCAACTGCTCGCGCGATAATCCTTTAATTCTGGTATGTTTGCTACTTTTACCGACGGTTTCATAGTAACGGCGTGCAAGTATATATTTTGTGCCCCTTCCTTTTCCTGTTGATTCAATCATGCCCATTTTAAGGAATTTATCTTTGAACTCTGGTCTAGAAGTTTTTTGATGTTCTCTTATTTTTTCCAGTTCATAAATCTCTTGGAAAGACAGGCTTATTTGTTTTTCACTTATAACCCTTTCAAGATAAAGAATAAAATCTCTGTCCTTGACCTGCGCTGGAATACTTAATTGTACGGAGCGGTCGTCACTTTTTGAAAGGTCTGGGAACCCCTTGCCATCACGAATGGATTGCTCAAAAATATCATCCATTCCCTGACTGGCGCGTTCCGCGAATCCAATTTTTTCAAAAGCCTCTGCGAGGGCTCGATTACGCCATGCCTTTTCAAAAAGAATATTTTCAATCGTGATTCCAGCTGGAAGCCCTCCCGGGCTTTCAATAAAAAATTCCTGCGGTGATGCCTTGATGAAGATGGATTTTCCCTTTAATGAATAATCGCGGTGCATGACAGCGTTATGAAGAGCTTCACGAATTGATTTTTCATCAAAGGCCCATACTTCTCTTTGAAAGAACCCATCTTGAAATGGAATGCGGATGTTTCGGTCATTGATCACTTTCCATATTTCATCGTCGATATTGACAAAAGGTGCACGCCAATTTTTTCTGAAATCGTCATGAGTTTGCTTGGGATCATGGCGCCATTCAAAAATAATTTCTGCGTCCGGCAGATGTTCGGTGATTACTTCTGCCTTACCGGCAAGAATGAGCCCCGCATATGTAATGCCATGGGCAGTCATTAGACCAAGATTTCTCAAGGCCTTCTCTGTATTGAAGGCAAGAAAGTCTGCTCTTACAGATTCCTTTGCCCACTTTTGCTTAAGATTTTCAATGGCCACGGCATCCATGTCCTCAACGGTCAGCCCGGGCACAATGGAGGATGTAAAATCCGGTTGGGCTTCGGTCAAAATCTCAAGCGTCTTGTGATCGTCCATTTCGCCGAGAGATTCGCCGCGCCGAATGGGATAGGTAAATTTATCTCCTTTGCCACCCGATTTCACACGCATGCCGGCCGGGTGTTTAGGTATGTGAAAAATCAGAACCCGATTCTCTTTATAAAAAAATTCCTCAACATCAATGTGAATTTTTAAATGTTCCCACAATTTATGAGATTGTTGAGTGTGCGTTCCTTGAAAAATAGTAGTGCCGTGGACACGTTTGTCATTGGAGACACCCAAAATAAGCTTTCCACCTCTTCCATTAGAGATAGCGGCGCAATAATCATTCAGGCTACCATGGCTATCATCAAAACTGTTTTTTGCTGTCTTGAATTCAAGATCAATATCTTCAGGTCGCTTAAGCAAGTCTTCAAATTGTTCGAGAGTTGTTTTCATTTAAGATTC
Source organism: Deltaproteobacteria bacterium (assembly GCA_030648035.1). GTDB lineage: Bacteria > UBA10199 > UBA10199 > SPLOWO2-01-44-7 > SPLOWO2-01-44-7 > JAUSII01. Next base: position 21,371 of record JAUSII010000133.1, read on the forward strand.
AATGTCACTTAAAAATTTGTGAGCATAGTCATTTCGCCAGCTTGATCTCCATTTTTTGTGGTAATTCCATTTTAATATTTGATTCGATTGGTTCAACACGAATTGTAATAGGTTTATTTTCCACCTCATTACCGCATTTCCAATCCATTTTGTTAGATTGCTGTGTGAAAAATAGGCCAAACCCTATAAACATGAGCGAAGTCACTATAACGGGCGCAATGGCTTTTAAATGGTAAGATTTTTCGTGATTAATCCAGAAACGAGCAACATAATCCAATGAACATAAAAACAGCAACAAAATCCCCGGAAGAATCAACGTGAAGCCAATAATTTTATGGAAATCACAAATATATTTTAAAAATTGAATTTCAACAGAAATAAAAGTGAAAATAGAAATAAAAATTCCTAAAACAGTTATGAGGCTGACTTTGTCTTTATACAGTTCCTCTAGCTTTTCTTGTATTTTTAATTGCGCTTTTTTTGATTCTTCCAAATCATTCTCTATTTTTTGCTCCCACTCACCTTTTCTGGTTTCCACGCCGCTCACAGCGCGACCAAGAGCCTCTAAAGTTGCATGATCTATGCTTTCTATGTCTTCTATTTTTTTCATTTTAAATAAAAAGTTAAAGAAACCTTCAAAAACGAAGTTGCTTCATTTAAAGCTTTTGCGTGGATAGAAAAATAAATTTGTTTCCCATCATCAGTTTTTAGGAGTGGAACCATTTTGGTGGTGCCAGCGCCTAGAGAATTATTAAAATTGGTGAGCGTAATTGTAATTCTTTTAGCTGTATCATCTCCCTTGATGCTCATGGGACAATCTTTGACTGCCGGATCCTTGGCAAACTCAAAGACTAATTCAAAGCCCGCAATTTTGCGCAAAATCAATTTATTCTCATAAATATTAAAATCAGATGAATAAATAATTTGATAATCCCCATCGAACGTTAAAATTTTTGTTTCTTTTATTTCTTCTGTCATAAATTAAATCCCCACCTCAATCACCTTCATGGTATCGTTTCCAAAAATATCGACGACCTTCACGGCGATTTTGTGGCGGCCTTTTTTTGGGTATTCGAAGTAGACGCTTTTTAATTCCAGTGAACGATCTTTTTTGGTGCGGAAGGATTGCCACTCGTTTTCAAAAATGTAATCGCCTGTCCATTGTTCCAGCCATTCTCCCTTTTCATTTTGGGCCCGCTCAATTTCTTTTTTGCTTTCATAATCGAAATCGACTGCCCAATAGTCTATCCAGTCGGTCCATTTTTTGGTCAGGACATCCTTGGTCACAATGCCCTTTTTGTCTTTCATGACTTTCACAATTTTGCCTGCCTCCAAAGTAATTTTGCTGGCACCATTTTTGAGGGCCTCGGCCACGTTATCAATGGAGTCCTGTGTGTAATAGACGCCGAAGTCGGTGAGTTCAATGGCAACAGACATTTTTTTAACGTGGGGTTTGATTTCAATAAAAGAGACATCGTGAAAAATCACCTGATTTTTTTCAATGGCTCGTTTGTCAAAAACCTCTTTTGGAATATGTTTCAGGACAAGATCGACCCCTTTTTCTTTGGCCTCTTCCTGCACATTCGGTGAAAGGTTCATTTCAAACTCAAAGGCCAAAATATCCACTTTGGTGAGTTGTTTCTCTACGCATTCTCTAATCACTTCATTGACGAAATCTCGGATAACGGGAAGGTTGATCGGGCCGATGGCCACCAATCTTGCGGCCTTCTTTCCCGAAAATGTTTTGAAACCTGAGACGGCTTCGGCACGATAGGCATGTAAAATCAGTTCAACGAATTCTTTTTCACGTTGGACTTGTTGCTGTTGTTTTTCTTCGTCACGAAGATTTGGATTAACCCCTACATAATATTGGCGTTCATATTTTCCGAGATTTAGAATTTCAAAGGCGCGGTAGTTTTTACCATCTTCTTTCAGTTGTCTCTGAACACCGATCATTCGCTTGCGAGTGGTGTGTATGCCAAACTTGCCGAGATCAGAACCAATCCATTTGCGGCCAAGTCTTTCGGCAACAGCCATTGCAGTGCCAGAGCCACAGAAAAAATCAGCAACAAGGTCTCCTTCCATGGAGGATATTTTAAGAATACGATCAAGAAGTCCTTCGGGTTTTTGTGTTGGGTAATCTAATCTTTCATGAGCTTGAGAATTAACATCTGGAAGATCACTCCAGATTGTTTGCATGGGTATTCCCATTTTTGTATCCAAGAAATCCTTAAATTGCGGTTTTCCATCTCCACCCTTAGAAAATACTATGATTCCATCTTTCATTGCTTGATCAATTCGCTCTTGAGACCATCTCCAGTGAGAACCGGCTGGTGGTGATATCAATTTATCACCAAAACGAGCTATTGGACCCTGACCTTTTCCATACATTCCTTGCAAACGATAAAGTCTTCCATTCTCTTCATACACATACTTTTGTTTTATATATTCTTCTCTATGTAGGTGATATTGGGTATTGAAAACTTTAGAATCATTTCTCGAATAGTAAAGTATGCTGTCGTGTATCACTGCCATCTTTTGAGAGGGAGTTTTGCTATTTGCCCTTCTCCATATTATTTCATTAACAAAAAAATTATTTCCAAATATTTCATCTAAAACTAACCTGACATGAGAATTAACCCTCCAATCACAATGCACATAAATACTTCCGTCCTCCGCAAGCAAATCCCGCATGAGCGAGAGCCTCTCGTAAATCATGGCTATGAAACTGTCCGTCCCCTTGCCCCAAGTGTCACGATAGGCAAGCTCTTCGAGAACGGATGGCTCTTTAGTGAACTGTTCATCACCAATTTCAATGTTGATTGAAAAATCAGCACCTACATCAAAGGGTGGATCGATGTAGATGAGCTTGATGCCACCTTGGTCTTCGATTTCCTTTCGGAGCGGACCATTCTTGAGGCTGGAAAGGATCAGCTTGTTGTCTCCCCAGATGAGCTTGTTCGTCCAACCTTGAAGTTGGCGGCCACGTTCGTCGAATAATCCAAATTGAAGTTCCTTTTTGTGCGGCCCCGTTTCCGTTCTCGGTTCATCCACATGCTCGATGGTCTGAAAAGGGAGGACAACATTGCAAACCTCATTCGTCTTGCCGTTCCACACCAGCTCGACTTCCCGTTTGTCTTCAAAAAGCAAAAACCGATACTGCTCCGGCAATGGCTTCCCCGCTTCAAGATATTTGATAATGTCGCGTATTTCGTTGTCTTGGAGTTTCATTGATTGCTTTGTCTTTCTGAAACTAATTTTTTTCTTTCTTCTTCAATGTCAACTAGCATTTCACATGGCCAAACAAATGGCTGCCGAAATCGAAAGAATGATTTATCCGTACGTGTATAAATTCGGACAAGAACTAATGTATCTTCAACAAGCTTAAACGATGCTTCACATTTATGAAAAATGATTCCCATTAACGACGTCCCAATCGCCCTTGCCCGCTGGTGTTCTGAATGTTTTGGATCGTGCAGAATCTCAGCATTATCATTCCCATATTCGATAAAATTGATCCAATCTTGATTGATTCTTCTAAAATCGCAGAGAAGATCCGCAAGATTATTTTTAACGTTGAGTCTGCCAACCGAGTTTAGATAATCAAGAGTTAAATAGGGTAGAGCATGCGGCATAAGCACTGGTGTTTGTTTTTGAATGAGGCTCTGCAATGTCATTATAAGACAGTTCAGAGTATCCATTGCTTGGTTTAATTCTACTTCCAGATAGCAAAGAGTATTGTAACGTCTAGTTCTACATTCGAGGAATCTAATAAGAATAAATCCGGTAGCAGCCAATGCCGCGGGCCAAAAAATTGCATCACCCAAATAAATTTTTAGAAAATGTTCGAAGGAGAAGTAGAGAGCACAACTGAGCAGTCCACAGAGAATGAGAAGCCCAACAAATGTGCTACGCGGGTCAAGATAATGGAGGATAAATTTTATAAAAGTTCTCATTATTAAAGTGCGTTAAAGCCCAAAATATTTAGGAAATCAAGGATGTAAACCATTTTGCCGGAGACGGCAATATGGTGGAAACTGTTATGATCGGTTTGCCGGCGTTGGCAAAGTGATAAGCCAACTACCCCACCCCTACCCTCCCCTTACAAAGGGGAGGAAAAGTCCTTCGCAAAATAAGTGATGATGATATCCGCACCGGCGCGTTTGATGGAGAGGAGCGATTCTTGCACGGCTTCGTTTTCGTTCAGCCAGCCGTTGGCGGCGGCGGCTTTGATCATTGCGTATTCTCCGCTCACTTGGTAGGCGGCGATCGGGCAATCGAAGCGCTCTTTTGCTTTGGCGATGATGTCGAGATACGGTCCTGCCGGTTTGACCATCAGGATATCGGCACCCTCTTTCAAATCGAGTTTCATTTCACGCAAGGCCTCACGCGCGTTGGCGGGGTTCATCTGATACGTTTTTCTGTCGCCGTGTGAGGGTGTTGAATGGGCGGCGTCGCGAAACGGGCCATAAAAAGCGGAGGCATATTTTGCGGCGTAACTCATGATAGGCAATTCTTCGAAACCCGATTCATCCAGCACGTGGCGCATTTTTTGAATGCGTCCATCCATCATGTCGGAGGGTGCGACCATATCGGCGCCGGCTTCGGCATGAGACAAAGCCATTTGCGCCAGCACATCACAGCTCGCATCGTTTTGAATGTTTCCTTTGGAATCGAGAATGCCGCAATGACCGTGATCGGTGTAAGCGCAGAGGCAGACATCGGTGATCACCGGTAAATCGGGGGCGACTTCTTTGATCGATTGTATCGCTTGAACAATCAGACTTTTTTTATCGGTGGCACTTTTGGCAAAAGCATCTTTTTTGTCCGGCACTCCGAAGAGCAAAATGCCCCCAATTTTTGTATTATTTAAGACTTTAACTTCCTCCGCCAACCTATCGATAGAATAGTGGAATTGGCCTGGCATGGAGCGTATCGGCTCTTGAATATTGCGGCCCGGCACTACAAAGCAGGGCCAGATCAATTGGCTGGCTGAAACGGTGGTCTCTTGCACCAGACGGCGCAACCCCGGTGTTTTACGCAGACGTTTTAATCGTGTTTGAGGAAACATGGAGGAGGTCTCCTATCATATAAAGAGAGCCTGTTGCAACGAACAAGTCTTTGGGGCTGGCAGTAGCCAGAAGACTTTGCAGAACTTGAGAGAGCGGTTTGTCGAAGACTTCGGTGGGCTTCCCCAAAGGCTTCAAAGCCGTGGCTAGCCGGCAGGCAGGGAGCCCTCTTTCGGTGGGCGGTGTCACGCAGATAAAACGCTCGGCCAACCGGGCCAGAGGGGCAAACATCGTCTCCCAATTTTTATCCTCCAAGACGCCGATCAGAAAATGAATTTTTTGATGGGGATGTTTTTCTTGGAGATAGTTGGCGAGCGTCTCGATGCCGGCCCGATTATGGGCGCCATCGATCAAGATGGTCGGATTGTGTTGCAGATATTGGAGACGGCCGGGCCACTGTGTAGTCTGAAAAGTTTTCGGATAGATGTTCTTCATTTCGGTCATCGGCAATAAAACTTGGGCCGCGAGCAGGGCTGTTGCGGCATTTGCTTTTTGATGCTGGCCCGCCAATCCCAATGGAGTGGTGATTTTAGAGGGGTCGGCCCAATGGAGTTTCAGTTTTAAGTTTGCACAATGGGCCTCAATTATTTTTGCAACGGTCGCCTGTTGCGGCGCACTCACCACGATCGTGTCACTTTTTAAAATGGCACATTTTTCTTCGGCAATTTTTTCAATCGTGTCGCCCAGATATTTTTCGTGGTCCATTGAGATTGGGGTGAACACGGCGACTTTCGGTTGCAATACATTGGTGGCATCAAAGCGCCCTCCCATCCCCGCCTCTACTATCGCAATGTCGATGCCCATTTGAGAAAAATATTCAAAACCGGCGAGTGTCAGAATTTCAAAATAACTAAGGTCGTCTTCGTTGTGCAATGTGTTGCGGATTTTATGGAGAAGTTCGTTGAAGGCCGCAGTTGAAACAAGTTGATGATCGATTTGAATTCGCTCGCGTACATCCAAGAGATGTGGCGATGTCATCAACCCCGTTTTGTAACCGAGGCCCATAAACAGCGACCGCAAAAACGCGGCGGTCGAGCCTTTGCCGTTGGTGCCGACAATGTGAATCGAGTCATAATTATTTTGCGGGTTGTTGAAGAGTTGCAATGCTTTAGTGATAGGCCCCAGATCGAGACGAAAATTCTTGAGCTGTTGCCGGGAGAGCCAATCGGTGATGTCCTTGGAAAGAGGCATGGAAAAACGATTTAGCGTCTTTGAATCGGCTTGGCAATGACTTCAAGCAACTTTTTTGGAAAATAGCCGATAATAACAACAAAGGATGTAAAATAATAAATGACACCCAATCTTGTTATAGGTCCCCTGACAAACGCCCTTCTGATGATGCCCATGGGTTTGGAAAATGCCTTGTATCATGGCACCCCTTTGCTTCCTTCTGAAAAACCGGTTTTTATCGATGTTTTGGATGGGTTAGGGATGTTTTTGAAAGACACTGGGGTCAATACAGTTGCCCTACAATCATCTCATCGCCGATTGCAGCAACTCAGGGGCGAGGAAACGGTCCAAGCCCATAGCGCTTTGAAAGATGTTGCCCTCTTTCTTCGTAAGCTTGGCAACCATCAATTTGATCCGGCGGCTATGGCCACTTGTGAGCTTTTAAGGTTGAGTGTGGAGCCATTGAATCCGCACTTACAAAAAGATAACAGGCATTATGATGACCTCGAACAGTATCCCCACCTTCAAGACTGGGTAGGTCAACATACTTCGGACGAGGATCTGTTAAGTATCGCCGCTGAACTGAAATGGGGGCATCCTGTCTCTGTGCGGATTTTTGAAAATATATTGAATAAAATAGACAGATTTTCTTTAAATCACTTATTTTATTTTACACAACACAAAATTGCTTTTGAAAACACGTTTTTAAAAAGCCCTGATGGAACACCCCTGTCGGATGAACTACGCTCTTATACCATGCATTTTCTATTCAATGAAGAAGCTGCAAATCCACTTTTATGGGAAGACATGTGGGATCATTTTGCGGATATCCTGAAAAATCATCCTCTGGCCGTTGTCCGTTTTCATGTCTTGGAGTTGATTGCTGATATCTGTTTTCGAAAAAAAGACCCCATCCTAAAGGAGAAGTTATTTTCACTGGCCAGAATAGGTTTGAAGGACCAACAATTGAAAATTGCCTATAGGAGTCAGGGCATGCTTTCGTCTATAGATCATGGGGAAAGCGTGAGAATATTTTTGGATACGGCTTTGGAAGAGCCATGGAACAGCGGTATTGCGTCCGATTCTTTCGGGATCGGCGTTTATGTTTATAATCCCTTTCTCCACTGCAACCACCTAGACTGGCAATTGATATTTGGCGAAATCAGGCCTGATCATAATGAAAATTTCTCGCTCGCGGCCGTTGCCCCGATCCATTCTTTGGCCGACTATCAGCCGAGCTTGGCACGCCGAAAAGAGGTTGTTGCGGCAAAATACAGAAAGGTACTACGCATTTTGAAAGAAACTGGTTTGGATCAAGACACTTTTTTTAGAAAATATCTGCTCAATCTGGCATTTAAAGCCAGAGGAGAACAGGGGGTGCGTGTCGCCCGGATGCCTTCGGGTAAGAACTTTCTGGTGCAGGGGCATCATACTATTGCGGCTTTGCTTTTGGCGGCCGCCAACGGGAAAATTCCGAGGGAGTGGCTGGAAGCGGTTCCTTTTAATGTCATGGATCTTAGTGGGTGTGTGGAAGAAGATCTTGCCATACGATTTTTGACCGGTGGTGTTACTTTGACATGGCCTGATTTATTTCCGCCGGGAAGATTGAGCCCACTTGGATTTTTTTCCGACTCTACCCAACCTTGATCACCAACACCGTCACATCATCCTGGACCGGTTGGTTGCCGATGAAGTGGCGCCAGTGGTCCAGGATTTTTGCGAGCAGGGTTTGGGCATTTTCGTTTGCGTTCTGCGAGAGTGTCTCCAGAAGACGGTTGCCTCCAAAGCGCTCTCCGTTCGGGTTTTGGGCTTCTGTCAGGCCGTCGGTGTAGAGCAGAATCACATCTTCTTTTTCCAATTTCACTTTTTTCTGGTGATAGATAAGGCCCGGTTCGATCCCCAGCAGAGAATCATCGGTCAACAACCACTCTCCCCTCTTCTCTTTGGCGCGCCACAAAATGGGAGGGGGATGTCCGGCGTTGGTGTAGAAAAGCGTTTTCTTTTTGGGATGATATTGCCCCAGAAAAAGAGAGATGAATTGTTCCGACTGGAACAGATCATTAAAGAGAGTCTGGTTGACACCCTCCACAACGCGATTCGTTTTTTTCTCCTGTTCCAGATTGGAGCGGAGACAGGAGCGCGAGGCAAAGGCCAGCAGAGCGCCACCCACGTCGTGCCCCGAAACATCGGCGATTGAGAAAGAGAGCGTGTCGTCGTGTGTCACCAGATCATAATAATCGGCGCCGACTCTTTCGGCGGGAATCAGTGCGCCGGCGACATCAACACCTTTTATGGAGAGAATATTTTTGGGGAGCAATTTTTGCTGAATGGTTCTCGCGACTTCCAGCTGGAGTTTTACCTTTTCCGCAACTTTGAGACGCTCCATCAGATCGCAGAGATGCAGATAGGATGCCGCCTGATCGGCCAGCGTGGTCAGCAGTTTCAAATCGTCTTCGGTGAACGGCTCGCCCGATTTTTTGTCGGTCAGATTGATGATGCCGATGGGGGTCTGGCCCACCTGCATCGGAAAACAGGTGACCGGGGCCACCATGAAGGAGTGGGTTTTGTAGCGGGTGTTTCCTTTTTTCCCCTGAATGAGGAGAGGTTTTCCCTCGGAAAAAACCTGGCCGCTCACCCCCTCCCCCACTGCAATCGCCACACTCTCCCAGATTTCTCTCTCGATGCCTCGCGCGGCGACAATTTTCAAATGTTTTGATTCGGGATCAAAGCGCATGATGGAGGCCCTCTCCACCTGCCAAGCATGGGCAATCTCCTCCAGAATAATTTCGTAAATCTCCGCAATGCCCGCGGTTTGCGAGATGGCGCGGGAGAGACGGTGCAAAATTTCGATGGAATCTCGGCTCATAATTTTAAAAATTTTGTCGCTTCAAAAATATGCACGTTGCCCTTTTTGGTGTAGCTCATTTTATCGGATAACGCCCTGATCAAGTCCATGCCACGCCCGCTCGTTTCCCATTGGCCCTTCACTTTTTTTTTCGCGGGATTTTTTTTCATGCCAAACCCGTGGTCCAAAACGCGTATGGAAATTTTTTTTGTTTCGACATCGATCTCAATGCCGATCCACTCTTTTTTATTGCGATGGTGGGCGTGGATCACCGCGTTGTTGTAGGCCTCCACCAATATTTGCGTCAAGGCGTTGGGGGAGGCAATACCCAAGGCCTTGAAGAGGCGCGTTAAAAACGGAAGATAGGCAAAATCACTTTGCGTCTCAAAATGGAGGTGGAAAGGAATGGGACATGTCATAGAATTAAAATTTACCGCAAGCGCTTTCCCAATCGGGTGTGATTTCAAACAGGCGATGGAGGCGCGTGATCTCAAAAACAGAGCGGACATCATTGCTCAAAGCCGCAATTTTTAGATCGCCCTTGCCGGTTCTCAAACGTCTCAAGAGAGAAATCAGGGCGCCCAAGCCCATGCTGTCAACGAAATCGAGCGCACTGCAATCGAGCACCATGCAATTTTTTCCTCCGTCGGCCAATTCATAGGCGGTCTTTTTGAAATGGGCCACCGAATCGGCGTCCAAATTTCCCTGCAACTTGAGGATGGCAACATCACCTTGCTGTTTCACATTTATCAGCATTTGTTCCCCCTTTATATCCGCATGCCATACTGCTTCAACTTTCTATACAAAGTGGCCTGCCCGATTTTGAGACGCTTGGCCGCCAGAGCGATGTTGCCGGTGCAGGCCTTGATGGCCGCCTCTATGGCATAGCGCTCCACCAACACCAGCGGCAAAACCTTGGAGTCGTCTTTTTTTCTCTGGCTGAACCCCGAACCGTTTGCCGTATGCCTCGGTTTCTCCATATCACGCAAAACCTGCGGCAGATGCTCCCGCTTGACCTTGGTGTCGTTGTACAAAACAACCGCCCGCTCTATGGCGTTTTCCAATTCGCGCACATTGCCGGGCCAGTCGTATTGCATCAGTGTCTCCATCGCCTCTGGAGTGAAATCGAGAAATATTTTTTCATTGCGGTGCGAATATTTTTCCAGAAATGTTTTCGCCAACAGCGGGATATCCTCTTTTCTCTCGCGCAATGCCGGCATGAGAATGGGGACGACATTGAGACGATAAAAAAGATCTTCGCGAAAAAGATTTTTGGCGACGAAATCGGCCAGATTGCGGTTGGTGGCGGCGATGATGCGGACATCGACGTTAATCGGTTCCAGACCCCCCACGCGCGAGAATTGACGCTCCTGCAAAAAGCGCAGGAGTTTGACTTGCAAGGAAAGATCCATTTCGCTGATCTCATCCAGAAAAAGTGTGCCGCCATCGGCCCTCTCGCAACAGCCTATGTAGCGTTTGTCTGCGCCGGTGTAGGCCCCTCTTTCGTGGCCGAACAATTCATTTTCAAGAAGTTCTTTCGGGATGGCCCCACAGTTGATGTCGATAAATTTGCGATTGTTCCGGGGGCTCAAGCGGTGGAGCGCCTTGGCCACCATCTCCTTGCCGGTTCCCGATTCTCCCAGAATCAAAACCGTGGCGTTGGTTTTGGCGACATTTTGAATCGTCTGAAAAACAGTCTGCATGACCGGAGCCGCCCCGATTATTTCATCCAGATGGGTTTGAAACCCGAGCTGGTTTTCCAAAAGAAAAATTCTTTTGGTAAGATTGTAGAGTCGAAAAGCATTCTTGATCGCCAATTCCAGTCGGGGAATGGCCAGGGGAAAAGTGAAATAATCGAAGATCCCCTGCTTCATCAAATCGACCGCTTCTTCAATTTTTTTGGATTGCCCGAGCACAATAATCGGCAGGTTGTCGTCGTATTGTTTGATCTGGGCGATGATCTCGTCAGCATCGGGCGCCTGTTTTCCGAACACAAGAACCACGCAGTCGGGAGCTTCGACAGAAATCCGGGTGAGCATGGTGTTGATGGAATAGGCCGAGACCTCTGTGGCAATCCCGTCGAGGGATTTTTTCACCGATGAGGCCAGAGGCTTTTTGTCGCCGGCAATGAGGAGCTTGAAACCCATGTATTTTTGTTATCCCTTGTTTTTATACATGTGCAGGTCCGCATGTTTAAATTCCAGCGTGTCGATATTGTATTTTTTGATGATTTTTTTGAAGTTGGACCGATCCATCCCCGCCTTTTCAGAGGCGATGGAAATGTTGCCGGAGGTCTGTCTCAAAAGATTCGCCAGATAACTCCGATTAAAAGACGCCAGCGCTTTATCATTGGCATCCTGATACGAATATTGCGTGAGATCTTTCACGCCAGCCTCTTCGGTGAGATAAAAAGAATCCCCCAGAATATTGGGAGGGAGATCTTTGGCATAAATGGTATCGCCATTGACGAGCACCACCGCACGCTCCATCGTATTTTCCAGTTCACGCACATTGCCGGTCCAGTTGTAGTTCTGCAGTGTCTGCAACACATCGACCGAAATTTTGTCGACCGTTTTTTTAAGGCGGTCACCATGTTTCTTTAAAAAGTTGTAGGCCAACAGTGAAATGTCCTCAGCTCGCTCGCGTAGCGGCGGAAGATGGAGGCTGATGACATTGAGTCGATAATATAGATCCTCGCGGAAGCGTCCCTCCTTGATGAGTTTGGCCAGATCTTTATTGGTGGCGGCCAACAGCCTGACATCCACATGGCGCGACTGGTTGCCACCGACGGCGCGGACCTCTCCCTCCTGCAGAACGCGCAGAAGTTTGACCTGGATGGAGGGAGGCACCTCGCCGATTTCATCCAGAAAGAGGGTTCCGTGATCGGCCTCTTCAAATAATCCTTTTTTGTCGGCGATGGCCCCCGTGAACGAACCCTTTTTGTGGCCAAAGAGTTCCGACTCCAGCAGTTGTTCGGGGATCGCGGCGCAATTGATGATGATGAAGGGTTTGTCTTTTCGAACAGAGCGCCGGTGAATGGCGCGGGCCACCAGCTCTTTGCCGGTTCCCGATTCGCCGGTGATCATCACCGTGGCATTGGTCGGTGCGATGCTCTCAATAAGGCGGTAGACCTCCTGCATCTTGTTGCATTTGCCCACAATCTCTTCAAACTGAAATTGGTCTGTGGTGTTTCTTTCCAGGGTCTTTATTTTTTGGACCAGTTGATAGCGCTCTCTCGCCTTTTCGATCAGCACGGCCACTTTGCGAATGTCGTCGAAGGGTTTGGTCAGATAGTCATAGGCACCGAGCTTGATGGCGGAGACGGCGGTTTCGACAGTGCCGACGCCGGTGATGATGATCACCTCGGTTGCAAAATTTCCCTTTTTCACATGTTCGAGCAATTGCATGCCGCTGAAACCGGGGAGTTTGATATCCATCAGGGCCACCTCGACCACTTCGCGATTGAAAATTTCAAGCGCCTCCACCCCGTTTCTTGCGACACGATAACTCCATTTATATTCCTTGGCGAGGCGCTCCAACACCTTGGCCATCGATTCATCATCTTCCACAATCAGCAGTTCAATTCCCTTATACATAAAATGTGCCTCCTTCGCTTTTTACCGATGTTACTTAGCTGTTCTATTTTCGACCTCTTTTTCGAGTCCCTTCTTCTTTATTTTTTCAACCAGTGTGGTGCGGTTGAGTTTGAGCAGAGTTGCCGCCTTGTTTTTGTTCCAACCTGTTTTCTTGAGCGCCTTTAGAATCAGCTCGTTTTCAAAATTGGAAATCGCATTTTTAAAGGAGACTCCCGTCTCCGGTATGTCGAAGACCGGCTCTTTTTTGTCGTGCATGGGGGTGATTCCCCTCATTTTGTCGGGAAGGTCTTTCACATTGATAACGCCATCATCCGCTTCTTTAAGAATGATAATTCGCTCAACCAAGTTTTCAAGTTCGCGCACATTGCCGGGCCAGCCATAACGCATCATCACCTCTTCGGCATCCTCCCCGATGGAGGAGATGTTCTTTCCATTTTCTTTTGCATAGCGCTGGATAAAATAATGCATCAGCAGTGGAACATCACTCAATCGTTCTCTTAACGGGGGGACGCGAACCGGAATGACGTGAAGCCGGTAGAAAAGATCTTCGCGAAACTTCCCGTTTTTTACCGCCTGCTCCAGATTCTGGTTCGTGGCGGCGAGTATCCGCACATCCACCTCCTGCGTCTGCGTGGCTCCGACCGGTTCAAATTTCCTCTCCTGCAGAACGCGCAGGAGTTTGACCTGCAGTTTGGGGCTCATGTCGCCGATTTCATCGAGAAAGATGGTGCCGCCATTGGCCGCGGCAAAACGGCCTTCGGTGGTGGCCACCGCACCGGTGAAAGAGCCGCGCATATGGCCGAACAATTCTGATTCGAGCAGATCTTCGGGGATGGCGGCGCAGTTGACCGTCACCAGCGGTTTGTCTTTTCTTCTGCTGTTGTAATGAAGGGCCTTGGCGATCAACTCCTTGCCGGAACCACTCTCTCCCAGAATGAGAATGGTGGAATCGGTGTCGGCCACCTTTTCAACCAGTTCAAAGACCGCCTGCATGGCGTCGCTCTTTCCGACGATATTTTCAAAACGATATTTTTCGTGTAGTTGTCTTTTGAGGGCGATATTTTCATTTTTCAGATTTTTATGATCCAGAGCGGTTGCCACCAGTGAGGCGATATCTTCCAATTCAAAAGGTTTGGTCAGATAGTGATATGCGCCGGCTTTCATCGCCTCAACCGCGCTCGTGATGGTTCCAAAACCGGTCAGCACAATTGAGATCACATCGGGGGCCATCACCTTCATCTTTCGAATCAGTGTGATCCCGTCAATTTTGGGCATCACCAGATCGATCAGTGCCAGATCGACCGGATTTTTTTCAAGAAGTCTCAAAGCCTCTTCGCCGTCTCCGGCTGTGATGACGGTGTAACCCAAGTGGGTCAAAAATTTCTCGAGTGCTTTGCGGATGGATATCTCATCATCAACAACCAGAATATGGGTCATGGAACCTCCGTAAATTATATAGCCGGCAATCTTATTGTAAAAGTGGAGCCCTTGCCTTCATGCGAATCGACTTCAATGCGCCCGTTATTTTCCTTCACGATGCGAAAACTGATCGACAACCCCAAACCTGTTCCCTTGCCCGGATCTTTGGTGGTGAAGAACGGTTCAAAAACTCTCTCTTTGATCTCTTTGGGCATGCCCACGCCGGTGTCTTTCACAGCGATCAAAACATCCCCGGCCTTTTTGTCGAAACGGGTGCTGACCAACAGCTTGCCGCCGTGGGGCATGGCATGGCAGGCGTTCGTCATCAGATTGAGGAAAACCTGCTGAAGGCGATTGGAAATAGCCATCACCGGCGGAACATCGGGAGAGAGATCAAACTGAAGATCGATATTGAGAGAGCGAATCTCCATCTGGACAAACGGAGTCACTTTTTCAAGCAACATGTTGACATAGACCGGACATTTCTCCCGGTCTTTGGAGATGCGCGAAAAATCAAGCAGCTCCTGCACAATTTTTTTACAGCGGGTTGCTGCATGTTCAATTTCCACCAGATCTTCATAGGTCTCCGAACCTTTTTCTGTTTTTTGGAGGAGCAGTTGAGTGAAGGCCAGCACGCCGCCCAGCGGATTGTTGACTTCGTGCGCCACACCACCGGCCAGCATGCCGATGGCCGCCATTTTTTCCTGTTGGATCACCTCTTCTTTAAGACGAATCTCCTCGGTGATATCGCGATAATACATGACGGCCGATTCGAGCTTCCCCTTTTCGTCATAGAGGGGATAGGCGTGGGCCTCAAAATCTTTTGTATGAATTTTATTGCCGAGATGCGCGCGGGAGAGTTCCCCTCCCCCGATCGCTTTTGTGAGAGGACAATTTTCACACGGTGTGTTGCGATGGGCAAAAACTTCAAAACATTTTTGCCCGGCGACTTTGGTAATCTCCCGTTTGCCCACACGCGCGGTGGCGATATTGGCCCGCTCCACCTTATAGTCGGGAGAGACAATCATGACCGGTTCGGCAATGGCGTCGAAGGTCGATTCCCAGGTATATTTTCCCCGCGAAACCACCTGCACCAGGTTTTCGAGTTCGCGGACTTTTTTATGGAGATTTTTGCAGAGGCTCGAGAGCTCCCCCTTGCTCAAACGGGAGAGTGAAACTTCCGGTGTTTTTTCTTCTTGGGTAAAATGGGGTGTCGCCACAGATTGTGAGAGTAACGGATTTTTGACATGTTGAATAGCCAAAAAAGTTAAAATAAACCTACCCGGCATAATTAGTTGAAATAATTGAAATTTAAGTGATGTAAAATATAACCCCTTCCCAATAAAAAAAAATCCGGTAAAAGAAATCGCCATGTCCAAATACAAAGAGGCCGGTGTCGATATCGATTCGGGAGATCAGTTTGTCGATTCGATAGCCTCTCTGGCCCGCCAGACCCGCAGAACCGAGGTTATCGCTGATGTAGGCGGTTTTGCTGGTCTTTTTGCCCTCAAAAATTATAAAAAACCGGTTCTGGTCTCTTCCACCGATGGGGTGGGGACCAAAATTCTGCTGGCGAATCGGTATAAAAAATGGAGCGGCATCGGCATTGATTGCGTGGCGATGTGTGTGAATGACATCGGTTGCTATGGCGCAGAGCCCCTCTTTTTTCTCGATTATCTGGCGGCGGCAAAACTCGATCGGAACATTCTCAAAGAGGTGGTGGCGGGCATGGCAAAAGCCTGCAAAGAGGTCGGTTGCGCGCTGTTGGGTGGTGAGACCGCGGAGATGCCGGGCGTTTATCCTGCAGGAGAATTTGATTGTGCCGGCTTTACCGTCGGCGTGGTTGAAAAAAAAGAGATTATTGATGGCAGATCGATTGCGTCTGGCGATGTGATGATCGGAGTTGCCTCCAGCGGCTTCCATAGCAACGGGTTCAGTCTCATTCGCAAAATTCTGGAGGAGCAAAAAATCGATGTCTCTATTGAAACGCTTCTCAAACCCACCACACTCTACACCCCGCTTATTTTGAAATTAAAAAAACAGGTGACGATCAAGGGGCTCGCCCACATCACGGGTGGAGGGTTGATCGAAAACCCCCCCCGCATTCTGCCGAAGGGTTTGCAAATGGATCTCCACATCGGAAGCTGGCCGGTGCCGGACTACATGAAGCTCTTCCAGAAAAAAGCCGGCCTCTCGGAAGAAGAATTTCTGCGCGTCTTCAACGCCGGTATCGGCCTGGTGGTGGTGGTCGACAAAAAAGAGGCAAAGAAGACAATCGGGGCGATCCAGAAACTCAAATTGAAGGCTTGGTTGATCGGAACCGTAGTGTCATTGCGAGCGTAGCGAAGCAATCCCGATGATCAACGGGATTGCCACGGCCCCTTCGGGGCCTCGCAATGACAATAAATTTTTTATGAAGAAAAAATTGAAATTGGGCGTCTTGGTTTCGGGCAACGGCTCCAATCTGGAGGCCATATTGAAGGCGTGCCAAAAACCATCCTTTCCGGCCCGGGTTGTTGTGGTCATCAGCAATAATCCAGAAGCCTTTGCCCTTCAGCGGGCCAGAAAATATGGGATTCCAACGGTGGTCGTCGCAAAAAATAATGAGGCAGAAATTCTGGCGGCGCTCAAAAAGTCAAAAGTCGATTTAGTCTGTCTGGCCGGGTTCATGAAAATGCTCTCTGCCGGTTTTATCAAAAAATATCGGCACAGAATCATCAATATCCATCCGTCCCTGCTCCCCTCTTTCCCCGGACTCCATGCCCAGCGACAGGCGTTGGAGCACGGAGTCAAAATCACCGGCGCCACGGTCCATTTTGTCGATGCAGGTTGTGACACGGGGCCCATTATTCTGCAGGGAGCCGTTCCTGTTTTGGAAAACGATACGCTGGAGAAATTGAAAAGAAGAATTTTAAAAGTGGAGCACAAAATTTATATTGAAGGCTTGAAAGTCATTGGAAGGCGTGTCATAAAAACGGGCAGGAAAAAATAAATGGGGGTTCCAATGAATAAAAAAATGTGGCTCGCTGTTTTGCTGGTTTGCATGACCGCCCTTCCCGCCATTGCGGCGCAGAAAAAATCGACCGGCGGCGGGGCCGCAGGCAACTACACCATCGGCATGGGGCCAATCGGCAATTTTTATCTCACCGATCACCACCCCGAAATGTCGCCGGGCATTGGGGCCATCTTTTATTTTGACTACCGCTGGGCTCCGGAACTCTCCACCACCACCAGCGTGATGATGCTGATGCAAAACGGCACCGGGTCGGACAAGGGTGAAAACAACATCGCCTTTTTGGGACTCCCCACCTTCGATGTGAAATATTATTTTGTGACCAACCCCTCCCGCTGGGATCCTTATGCCGCCGTGGGTATCGGTTATTATGCCGTCACAGCTGGTGCCAGAGGGCGTGGTTTTTCTTCAGGGCTTGGCGCACAGGTCGGCATCGGGTTTGATTATTATATAACCAAGAGAATTTCGCTGGGGGTTTCCGATTACTTTCGTTCCGTGGCCATGCTGGGCGGCGGTTCTACCGGTCTCTTTGCCCAATCGATATCAGGAAACTTTGGCTTCCACTTTTAAAGGGGGGTATTTATGAATTTAAAATCAGAAGATGGAAAAATAGGTTATGTTCTTGCATGGCTTATCGGCATTCCTATTCCGATATTGATTATCATTTTCCTTTTGCGCGGCTGTAATTGATTTTTGGGATTGCAGCAGAGGCGGCTACAGCACTATTCCACTCGAATTAAACTTGATGATTACTGCACCCCGTCCGGTGTCAGGATGGGCGCCATCCAAATTTCCCGATGTACCTCCTGTCACGAAAATATTTCCATCGACAGTAACGGCAACACCATCACCGGAATCCTCACCATTAGTTCCAATTTGTTTAACCCATTGTTTGGCCCCGCTGCTATTGTATTTGGCCAGGAAGATGTCATACCCTCCTGCATTGGGATGACGATCATCATCTAAATTCCCGTCGGTAATTCCCGTCACGAAAATATTTCCATCGGCAGCAACGGCAACACCACCACCGGCATCATACTTATCAGCCCCGATTTGTTTAACCCATTGTTTGGCCCCGCTGCTATTATATTTG
>JAUSII010000007.1 GCA_030648035.1 Deltaproteobacteria bacterium
TTTGTCTCGTGAGAGCTTAAGAAGGCTCTGGTGGCACTGTAGAGAAGCGGCTGTAATTTTGCTCGGTTTGGCTCTTCTAGCCACCCTATTGACCGGCACCGTCCTCGTTTTCACTCACATCTATCTGGGGGAATTATGAATTTCGTGTGCGGACTTTGTAAACAAAGTGTCCGCAACGAGGACACTATCTTGGTCGTGGAAAGTGTTGTGGAGCACTACATTTGTCCAGACCCTTCCCCATCTTGCGAAAAATGTCAGGACTCAAACGGTCCAAAGGAGAACAAATGATGTCATTGATACGGGACATACTGTCAATACTTGGGGACACTTTGAAAAGTGTCTTTTTGGAATCGGGCGGCGCAACAAGTCCTTTTTATTATGAAATATATAGGTATTCCAATTGGTTATCCTGCATTCGTGAAGGAAATGTTGACCATCACTTGCCCCGGCACTTTTTTTGCAAAAGCCTTCCAGACATCACGAATGTCCGAGGAGACCCAAATACCTGGCAACAATTTTTACACACAGCCGAAGAGTATGTGAGGAGAAACGCTTAATGCGAAATCGCACTTCTATGGCGGCTTTTTATTTTTCATTTTTGTCGGGCATATTGCTGGCCCTTTCATTTCCATTTGTATTGGTTTTTGTTTTTCTGCTTCATGGACGGTTAGTCCGATTTAAGTTCACTAAAATGGTGCCGGTCGCTGGGTCTCTATTGGTACTGTTGATAGTGGTGGGTGCCAGACCGGTATTTTCGCAATCTATTCCAGACCCGTCGCAGGGTGGCAGTGGTGGATATAATTCCTATACTCCTTTTCAGTTTTTTTCGAATGGCGAGGCTGTGGATTTGGCGTCCGGCAATGTTCTTTTAAATTTTACTGACCTGGTTTTGCCGGGCAAGGGGAATATGGATTTGAGCGTCCAGCGCTCCTTCAATTCTCCAAAGCCATTGCAACAAAAAGAAATTGTTATTGATGAACAGCTTTTTAGCGGATTTTTGAATCCCAGTGAAGGGCGTGGCGACTTCAAATGGGGTGAAAATTTAAATCTCAATTATGTCTGCGAATATCTGAAACGTAACAACACTGGTGTTTTTGACGGGCCTTGTAATGTAGACGGCGGGGCTTATGTCGATCAGTTTTCCTATTCCGACATTCTCGATCAGGATTCCTCTTTTTCAGTTTCAGGTGTGCCTTTAACCCAAAATCTGCCCCGCCAGCAGGGGCTTAATCTGATCCGTTCCGAGCATCCCTTCGGAGAAATTAAAACCAATGGTGACAATCTGGTCTGGAGTGCGCCGCAGGAGAGTTGGATTTTTTCAGCCAGTCGATATGTGGGTGCTTTGGTCATCCGCAATATCAATCCTTTTGCCAAAAAAGGGGACATCATTACTCTCTTAATCCGCAACGATGGTGGTTTTGAGGTGTTTGATGCGGAAGGTAAGCCAATGGGAGTGGTAGGGGATCAGGCTTTCAAACGGCTTAAATATTATTCCAACGGACAGGCGGTTGAAAATATATTGTCCTCTGCGGATGATTTGTCTTTAACCGATGCAGAAAGATCCCAGCTGGGCGGCATAGATATCAGTCACAACACCTCCGGGCAAACCAATCTGACAAGTCTTCAGTTCACTGGATCGGACGGCAGAACTTATACGTTGGATCGTTTGAAACGCCGGGTTTTGTATTCGCAGTTAATGGCCCGGAATATCAAGGAGTCGAGAGATACTGATACGGTGTGCGATGGCGATGACAACCCCAATCATATCTGCCACCAAAATTATGACAGGGACAACAATCATATTTGGGACTCGGTGCCGACCCAAGAATATCGTGCATGGGTGCAAAGCATTCCGCATTGGTCCGTCGAATATTTTCTGATTTCAAAAGAGACGGATGATTTCAACAATCAAATTACCTACGACTATCCGGCTTTGGATTATCCATCCAACTATACGGTGCAGATTCACGACACGTTGCAGAGAACCATCACCCTCCAATATCAATCCGACAATACCATCCGGTTAAGAACGGCCGATGCCCGTTTTCCAAGTGGCATTCGGGAATGGGTTTATTTTCATAATGGGGATGGCCGTATTCGCAGAATGCTCGATCCGGCGGGAAATGAGACTCTTGTCCGTTACGATGCAAGTGAATCGAATCTGCCTTTGGTAAGACATTGGAGCTTAAACCAACGAGCGCCGAATTTTTTTGTGGAGGTTCGTTACCCCACCGGCGGGGTGTTACGATACGAAGCCGCCAAGGGGATAGGCGATGTCAGCAATAGCGAAGTGCTGGCCACCGAGTTCCCGGATGATCGAAACGGTTCCAGATATTATCAAAAGTTCATCTCAATTTTTAGAAGTATTAACGAAGGTATTGTCACTCGGATTTATGAGAGCGACGGTTCGGTCTTTAAATATTTTTATTCCTATCCATCTCTTTTATTGACTGGAAGCAAAAGCGAAACGCCGCTTCTGGTTCGCCGAGAACTCAATCCCGATCAGGCTGCTTCTATTGTGGATGTCTATGCATGGAATTTGAAATTGATGGATGGATGGACGCGAGTGAATGGCATGGCTTCCAGCACAACCACTGAAAATGGTGCCAGCTATTCCACCCGCTATGCCTATGATGAGAATGGAAAGAAAATAAGTCAGACCAATCCTTTGGGACAAACCACATCGTTTGCCTATGCGACTTCCTCTGATGCAGACCCCATTGTTGTCGACCGCATCAACCATCTGGTTTCCAAGACGACAACGACAAAAACCAAAGCTGATGGAGGGTCTGACATCATTGAAACCGCTTATTATCGGACGGGAAGCGATATTTGTTCCGGGCAGGCAATATCCAACACACAAGTTAACAAAGTGACCCTCAAGGCATCGGGAAAAGGTGAAGAGACTATTCAGGAACTTTGCTTCGATGTTTACGGCAATGTAATCAAGCAGACTCGGATGCAAGACCCGGAGATGACCTATGAATATGATCGTGGAACTTTTCTTGCCAAAGTCAAAAATGATTCTGAAACAACAACAGCCTCTTATGCTTCAGACTCCGGCAATCTATTGTCGGTGACTAATCCTGATGGTCGCATCGTTTCTTATCGGCACGATGCGTTCAATCGTGTGACCCAGGTCTCCTACCCTAATGGTTCCAATATCAGCTATGGCTACGGTTTACGTCATGGCGGTGTAGCAGCTTCGGAAAACGGGGTGACGACCGATGTCTATGATGCTTCCCGTGAAAAACATATGGTGGTTGAGAGATTTTTTGACGGCATGGATCGGCTCTCTCTTATTCGTAAAGGTGGAGACGAAACTCAATACCGTTATGCCGGAAACAAACTGGTCTCTGAAGTGGTGATGCCAGGGGATCAACGATACAAATTTAATTATGACGGTCTAAAACGGATTGCCTCGATTGTTTATCCCGGAGGCAAAGAGATTCGTTACAGCTATGCCTCCGCCGTCAAAGATTCCAAATTCGTCAATTCGATTGATATTCGGCAGTCTGGAAAGCTCTATTCAAGATTGGAGAGAGACGCGCTGGGTCGGGTGATTGGTTCCGCCCAATTCCCCGGTGAGGGGGAAGAGGAGGTCATTCATTATACCTATGACGAAGAAAATAATTTGATTCAGACCGAATCGCCTGCCGGACTCAAAACCAAAAATATTTTTGATCAATATAATCGTTTGACTACTCGAACCTATCCCGATGGAGACCGAGTCGATATTAATCATCTTTCCAATGAACGTGGACTTCTTGACAGTGTTGTCATTCAGGATTCACTTTTGGGCCCTGTCACAGGACAATTGACCTTTGACGACAAGAACCGGATGACCCGGATCGATTATCCTTCCCTCTACGGCAGTGAATTAAACGACTATCAAATTGAATACGCAGGTCGGCAGGTCAAAGCCATCAATGACGTGCAGGGGAGCATGGAATTTGGTTACACGCCGGAAGGAGTTTTGAACAAGATCCATCAAAATGTCGGCGATGGTACTGTTTCAGCAGACATTGAAATGGGGAGTGACGGTTTTGGCAAAAGCTATTGGATTGGCTACCCCGATGGGACGCGCGTCTTTTATATAACAGATGAAAAAGGGAGAGTCAGTCAGGTTCGTTTGGGAGGTTCTTCGGGAAGGGTTGTTGCCCAGCTTTCCTACAATGCACAAGGACGATTGGGATCGGTTCGTTTTGGAAATGGAGAGGTCAGTTCTTACACTTACGATCCGCAAGGACGAGTAACACAGATCCGTTTTGATCAGGAGGGAAAAGTCACCAATCAGATCAGTTACTCCTATGATGAGCGGGGAAATAAAACCTCCATTCAATATTTGGACGGCTCCAAAGTGGCGCTGGATTATGATGGAATGAATCGTCTGATGAAGGCGAAATATTTTAAACCAAATGAACAGCAACCCTTCAATACACAGGAATACAGTTACGACAAAGATGGTAACCGGACCCGTTATTCCGATGCCTACAAGACGGTCAATTACACCTATGACAAAGGTCGTTTGACAAAAATGGAGATTGGGTCTGATCTGGTTCGCAACCTAGGCTACGATGTTCGCGGCAATCTGGAAAGTGAACAGGAGCTTTTACAAGGAAAAGAAGTTTTCAACCGGCAATTCAAATACGATCTGCAAGACCGATTGATGAAGGCGACCGTTCAGGACAAGGAAGGGTTTCATGTCGAGGCCGATTATCAATATGACTATGCTTCGCGTAAAGTCTCCAAAACGGTCAACGGAGAGGCTAAACAATTTTATGTCTATGGTAATGCCGCTGATCCGCTGATGGAAACGAACGGCAAAGGGGAAATTGAGACAATTTATATTTATCTGGGCGGAAAAAAGATTGCCGCCTTTGCCAACGAGAATCTGCAATATTTCCACGGCGACGAGATGGGCAACACCCTGCATGTGACCGATGATTCCGGGGATGTTGTAGAGACTTATCGTTACGATCCCTTCGGCAACATCAATTTCCACGCTGGCGTTACGCAAAATCGCTATCAGTTCGCCGGAAAAGAATATGACGACACGTTGGGGTTGGTTTATTTCGGGGCCCGTTATTACGACCCGCAAACGGGCCGCTTCATCAGTCGCGATCCGATGGAAGATGGGATCAATCATTATATTTATGCTGTCAACAATCCTTTGGTGAATGAAGATTATTTTGGGTTGGGATTTTTTAGTTCCATTGGTAATTGGTTTAAGGGGTTGGCGTCTTCTGTTAAAGTTTGGGCAAAAAATAATGGAAAGGCTGGTATCACAGTTGGGAGTAATGGAAGCGGTGCTCCAGATATTACTCTCAAAATTCAAAATGTGCGTGTAGCCACTTGGTCTCCCGGCAGTGCCGGTGGATCTCCTCCTCCATCGTCCATCGAAAACAATCTGAACTCCTCCCCTAGTCATCTGTCCATAGATATGAATAGCTGTGGCGCTATTGTTTGCCTCCGCACAGTGAGTGGTGTGGGATCGGGCAATGTAGGAAGTATCGGTTCAAGTTCGCTAGATGGAAATGATTTTTCTGGAGGAAGTCACTCCGGCGGTGGCTCAGGGAGTTTTGGAAATAACGGAATAGGAGATTCCTTATTTCAAATAACTGCTGTTGCAGATTTTTCTTCCAATAATGTTGTAAATCCCTATTTATTGAATGCCAATCAGTGGATGCCAGAAAGACAGGAAGCCTATGGCGGACAAGGGCCTGCCTCTATCAGTTCATCTATCAGTCCGTTGAACATAGCCCCGCCGTCTTCCACGCCAGAAATTGCCGGTACTCCAATGCAAACACCCCGAGAGCCGTTTGAGGTAAATTCTGTTGAGAATGGTTTTAGCGGAAGTGGCCAATCGGCCCCCATTGCCTCCACCTTTCGCGCTCCGCTGGATTATATTCAGTCGGAGGATACAACCATTGCAACAGTTCACAATGATATCGCCAGTGTTTCGGCAGACAACAATAGCGGTGATCCGGTCATTCTATTCGGCGGTGATTTTTTACAAGTAGATACAGATCTAAAGATTCCCGGAAGAGGTTTCGATTATCAATTCACCAGAACATATCGCAGTCGCGTCGATTTTGAAGGGCCTCTTGGGTTCAATTGGGATCACAATTACAATAAACGTCTTGTGGAAATGGAAGGGGGCAATATCCGCCGCTTTGATGGCGATGCCCGCTTCGACGATTACAAACTGGTCGAAGGTAAATATGTTGCTCCGGCAGGTCGTTTCGACCGGCTAATCAAAAATGCCGACGGCACCTACCATATCCGCGACAATCATGGCACGGTTTACAATTATGCCGCTGACGGATTTATCAGCGCAATCATTGATCGAAACGACAACCAAATTACTTTCACCTATTTTGAAGTGGCCGATCAAAAGAGACTCGATTTTGTCACCGATACATTGGGCAGAAAAATAGAATATGAATATGATGGCACCGGCCGTTTGACCCGTGTGGAGGATTTTTCAGGCCGTACGATCCGTTTTGATTACGACAACAATAGTGACCTGGTTGCCGCGCATTCACCCGCCGTGGATGGATTTCCCTTGGGCAAGATCACTCGTTACGCCTATTCTTCCGGCTTCGGTGAAGACAGCCGTATGCTCAATCACAATCTGATTTCCGTCACCAGTCCCAAGGGGCAGACCTTTGTAAAAAATGAATATTCTTCTTCGGACCGTGTGACTCGGCAGACCTTCGGCAATAAACATTTTAACTTCTCCTATTACCGCACCAAGGGCTTGGTCAGTTGTTCAGAAACGAGCAACTCTAATGAAGTTGTCAGCCGTACTACAGTCACCGACCGAGCTGGCAACGTTACGGAGCACAGTTTCAACTGTCAGGGCAATCCTCTCAAAATCGAGGAATTCACCCGTGGCATGGTTTCCGGAAGTCCGCAAAGTTATGTCACCGCCTATGAATACAACAGCAATGGTCTGGTGACGCAAGCCGTTCTTCCGAATGGAAACAGGGTACAGTTCGAATATGAATCCAAAAATACCGGCGATGCGACGTTGGATCATCTCTCCTCTGCAAACCGACTCTCAATCACGCGCGTTCCAGATGCCCGTAGTGGCGGGGAAAATCTTGTCACCCGTTTTGCGTATGAGCCCCTCTATAATCAGGTTCGTTCCGTCACCGATCCTCGCGGTGATGCTTTCACCACAAGAATCTGGTTCGATTATCAAGAGGGAAATAGTTCTGAAGTTCTGGCAACCAAGCTGGGTGCTTCCACAGAGGTTTTACAAAGTCTGCTTACCGGAGTCTCTTTAGGACTAGGGGATCTCAATCAGGACGGCGACACGGCTCAAGTTCATGGCAATGCGGTGCAGATCGATTCACCGGCTTTGCAAGAAGCAGAGGGGGTGGCTGGTCAACTGGTCACTCGCTTCCAATATAATCCCTTTGGACAATTAACCACTCGCATTGAGCCTTCCAGTAAACGCCATACATTTGCTTATGGCAATAACGGTTATCTGCAAACACTGACCAAAGATTCTGGCGGTCTCGCCGTTACCAATCATTTTGAGCAGGATGCCGTCGGCAATATCACCCGTTTTACCGATGGTCGTGGGAATATCTATCGGTTTGATATTAATACACTGAATCAAGTGACCCGCGAAATTTTCCCCTCCTTTGTAAGGAGGGGGGAGGGGGAGGTAGAAGGCGGGGGTGCCGAACGCCGCATTGCCTACGATGCCAATAACAACGTAGCCCGTGTGGCAGAGCCCGATGCCGCCGTGACTTCCTATGTTTACAATCTGCTCGATTATCCGGTGACCAAAACGCAAGAGGTGAGCGGTTCAAAGAGTGTTCTGACCGAATATCAATACGACGCCAACGACAATCTCTCCAAAATTGTGGAGCCGGAAGGAACTTCTGTTGCCGTCACTTATGATGAAAGAGACATGCCTGTTCGTATTGTCAGGGGAGTGGGGAGTGTAGAAAGTTCCACCTATGAAATTAGGTATGATGGCAATAAAAATAGAATTTCAGTCCGCGATGGAATGGGATCGGTAACACTTTTTGAATACGACGGCTTTGACCGGTTGCTTCGCCAGACTAATCCGCTGGGAAGTGTGAAAAGTTTTGAATATAATTCAGCGGATGATTTGGTGAACATCACCTTGCGCGGCCCGCCGAACGGTGAGACTGCTGATAACGTTTTGTTGCAAGATGTCCACCTCACCTATGATGCCGTTCGGCGGTTGGTGGAGCAGAAAGAAGCCATTCTGGATGCCGGAAATCTGATTGGGGAAAGAAGCACCCGCCTTCAATATAATAACGATAGTTTGGTAACTCAACTCCTCGATGGCGAAAATCACGCCACGCAATTTCAATATGATGGTTTGAACAGGGTTGCCAGTGTCACCGATGCCGAAGGGAATGCGACAAATTATGAATATGACGGCAATGGCAACGTGACGGCGGTGACTCGAAATGAAATCAATACGGCTGAAGGATCGACAGAAACTTTTGTTGATCGCTATGTTTATGATGTTTTAAACCGGCTTGTTTCCACCACCGATGGCGCGGACAACATTAAACAATACGGTTATGACAGCCGTGGCACTCTCACTTCGTTTGTCGATCCGAACGGCAATACGACCCGGTTTTTCCACGATGGCTTGAGCCGTCTCACAAGAATGGTTCAGCCGGGAGATGTTACAACCCTCTATCAATGGGATGACAACTCCCGTCTTGCCACTATCACCGATGCCAAAAACCAGATCACCCGTTTTGGTTATGATGCCCTTAACCGAAAGATCTCCACCGAATTGCCCAACGGCGCAAAATACACCAACAGTTACGACCGGAATTCGAATTTGCTTTCGACCCGCGATCCGAACGGCTTCATCGTTAATTTTAACTACGATGCCGTTGGTCGCCTTGCACAAAAAAACATTTATCGTGGCAATGCACTGCAAGGGAGCGAAGCCTTTGGTTATGACGGCTTAAGGCGCATGACTTCGGCTGAAACAAGAGATCCTGCCGGAGCACTCATCAACATTGTTGCTCAATCGCACGATTCTCTGGGGCGCACGGTGCGTGAAACGCAAGGGAGTCTGATGGTGGCCAAAGTTTACGACAAGGCTGACCGGTTAAATCAGCTTGTTTATCCTTCCGGCAAAGTGGTTTCTTTCACACACGATAATGCCGACCGGGTTCGAAGCATTACCGATGCACGTTTGGGAAAATTGGCCGATATCGCTTATGCCAACCGCGGGGCCATCGGCTCCATCGATTATGCCAGCGGCGATTACATTGAAACCCGTTTTGATTCCATCGGAAGACCCATATCCCATCTGAACCGTTTTGCCGACAATACTCTCATTGCCGGTTTTGAATCGGGCTACGACAAAAACAGCAACCGATTGTTTGAAACATTTTTACATGAAGAGAATAAAGGTTCTGTTTATCGCTACGACACTCTCGGTCGCCTGGATAAAGCCACCTACGGCGTTCCCGATCCGTCAGCGCATTTAAATAATCCCACCGCCGCCGGATTTTTAAAAGAGACAACCTACACAATGGATGCCTTGCATAACTGGCTGGAGCGCCAAGTTGTCATTGCGAACCCGGAGGGTGAAGCAATCCAGAGGGTTTCAGAATTTGTCCCTAACGAAGTCAATGCTTACACCTCCGTCGATGGTACAGCTTATATCTACGACGCCAACGGCAATCTAATCGACGATGGCACATATCAATATGCCTACGACTACCGCAATTTCGTGACAGAGGTGCGCAACCGAGTCGACGGATCGCTTGTTGCCTCTTATTCCTATGATGCCTTGGGTCGCCGCGTTGGAAAAACAACCTATTCCACCGCTCACCCTGAGCCTGTCGAAGGGCGCACGATTACTTTCATTTACGACGGCATTCATGTGATCGAAGAATATGAAGGCGGTCTTGCCGTTGCGAAATATACGCAGGGTGTTGCCATCGACCAGCTGATTGCGATGGAAAGAGGCGAGGAAACTTATTTTTACCACACCGATACACTGGGCAATGTGGTGGCCCTGACCAATGCCAGTGGTGCCATTGTGGAACGCTACACCTATACGGCCTACGGAGAAGTAGAAATCT
>JAUSII010000010.1 GCA_030648035.1 Deltaproteobacteria bacterium
GCAATCCCGATGATCAGCTGGATTGCTTCGCTACGCTCGCAATGACAACTTTGGCCTCGCAATAACAAAGATTTTGGCAACGATTTTGCATTCCTATCTCCTGTGAAAATTTTGATAAGACCATCTCCCATTAAAGGGATGTTGATCCCGTTTTTTGTCCTGTTGCTGGGGTTTGCGCTCCCCTCTTTAAAAGCCCAAGCTTGGGGCATTCCCTTTATTGAAACAGGGATCGATCGGGAAGAGATTGTGGAAGATATTGAAGATACGGCTGTGAATATTATTAACGGAGGGGCGACCATGATGGACGCCTTTGTCGATTGTGCTCCCTTGCCCCTGGACGGGAAGGACTTTAGTTGGGACCGTTGCATGGAGAATTACGGTGTTGCCGCCATGGCAGCACTCGGGGACGCAAACATTTTACCCGAAACCCCGGCCCGCGAAGGTTGTCACCTGGAAGTGGAAAATGCCTCTCATGAAGACCCGTGCGTCGTCACCGAGGGAGACTGCTCTCTGTCCCAATTGAATAAAGAAATTTCGGGAGACAGCGACTGGTGCGAAATCTCCAATGGAAATAAAAAAGCAGGTGTCCTTCTTTTTACACCCAAAAATCTCTCCAATGATATCGACTTCAGCGAGGTTCAAGATCCCGACACAACTTTTATCGACAAGGATCACGAAGGATTATTGCAAATGCATCTTCCGGAAAATAAAAATATTGTCTGGGGCGGTTATGTCACCCTTTTCTGGCAGGGGGGAGATGGGGATGACTCCTGCATCGGAGACGATTGCGACAAGCATGCCAACTTCGGGTGCCACGCTTACAAAGTAGGCAGTGTCAGTTATAAACTCGATCTCGACAGCTCCCCCTGCATGGATGTTGGTGGACTCGTGATGAGCACCATGAAATACCACCACGAATATCTGGGTGAAAATGATCCGTGGAAACAGAAACTGATCAGCGGAACATTGGCAGAAAGCCCGATATTTGAATCCGGCAACTGGAACCAGAATAAAAAAGTCTCCATCATCGGTCCCGACATGACCGCTTCGCTGAACAAAGATCCCTATCGGGCCGAACTGGTGCTCGACAGCGGCGACCCAAACGTAGCCGCCATCGATATCTGCGGAGACAAGGGGAGCAAAATTTCGTGGCGTTACTTGCGTCTTATTGTCAAACGGGGCTTCATCCATTTTTGTGGTGATCTTTCTGTAGAGATGGAAGGGGTTGAAATTTATGCCGATCCACTTTCACCCGGAAGCGTTCCACAGTTGATCAAGGTCGATGATAATGTCTCGTTTGTTTTTTCCGGCAACGATGCTCATCGCGGATTGACTCTCGATTCCAAAACCACAGCTCCCGATCAATATTGGCTCTTTGGTCCTGCCCAGACGGAGGAACAAATCTCTTCGTTGCTTTGGGGTGGCGATCTCTCCACACCCCGGGCCAACACACAAATTTATTCAATGCCAAAAGGCCTGCTGATGAAACCGCTCCCCGACGGAAAAAGAATTTTCAAATTTGAAGGAGGAAGCGAACTGGAATGCAAGCGGGATGGTATTCCATTGGGAAACTGTATTCTGCCGAACGATGCCATGTATACTGCGGGCAAGCTGTTCGCGTTTGAACCCTATACCGACCCCAATGGAAAAGTTTTTTATCGCTATCTCTCACTCGCCGACATGCAAGGTGTGAATTCCACCGACGCCCATTTTATTTCCATCCCGAAGGGCCGTGAATTTTATTACAGTGCCGATGCAAATGCCATCGTGCAACCGATTCTGGTCCCTGTTGTGCTGGGCATAGCGACTCTGGAACCTCCCGCCGAACTCATTTACACACTGGTGGAGGACCCCGACACAAATCCCGTTCCCGTGACACCTCCGCCTTCAAACGAATGCCCCTCGGGACAACATCGCAATCGTTATCTGGGATGCCAAGCGGATGAACAACCGACACCTCCGCCACCCGCGCCTCCAGAGCAAACACCTGCCACCGTTGAAATACCGACCCCGCAAACAGGCGGCAGTACGGTTACACCGCCTCCTCCCCATGGAGACCTCATTGCCAAAGAGGGATGTTCTCTGAATGGAGGCTCGACTCCACTCACCAGTGGTCCCATTTTATTTCTCTTCCTGGGACTGTTTGTCATTCTGAAGCGAAGCCGAGGAATGACAAACCATGCCAACCACTTGGCAACGATTTTGCATTCCTATCTCCTGTGAAAATTTTGATGAGACCATCTCCCATTAAAGCGATGTTGATCCCGTTTTTTGTCCTCGTCGTGGGACTAATGGTCCCACTCCATTCGGCCCAGGCTTGCGGATGGAATCCCGTCAATTGCGCCAAAGAAGCGTATCACAAGGCAAAAGAGTTCGTGGAGGAAGAGGTTATCGATCCCGCCGCTCGTGGCACCATACGCATCATCAATGGATCAACAGCTCACATCGACGCCCTTTTAGATTGTGCTGATAACCTTTCGTGGAACCAGTGCATGGAAGATTTTGGCGTGGCGGCGGAAGTCTGGATGGGAGACAGCAACATTCTTCCACAGATACCGGCCCGCGAAGGTTGTCATCTGGAAGTGGAAAATGCCTCCTATGAAGACCCGTGCGTCGTCACCGAGGGAGACTGCTCTTTTGCCCGTTTGAATAAAAAAATTTCCGGAGACAATATCTTCCAAAACAATAGCTGGTGCGAGCTCGCCAATGGGGATAAAAAAGCAAGCGTCCTTCTTTTTGCGCCCAAAAATCTCTCCAACACTATCGACTTCGGCGAGGTTCAAGACCCCAATACAAATTTCATCGACAAGGATCACGAAGGATTGTTGCAAATGAATCTTCCGGCAGACAGGCATATCATCTGGGGAGGTTATGTCACACTTTTCTGGCAGGATGACGGCGATACCGCAGGTTGTCTGGGACAAGATTGCGACGTGCATGCAAACTGGGGATGCCACGCTTTAATGCACAGCATGTCCAGCTCAAACAGCTACCTTCTCGACTACGACAGCTTCCCTTGTATCAGTGTGGGGATGGTGGAGAGATTGGATAGAGTCATGCAAGGCTTTCCACAGGAAGATAATTGGGCTCCAGAACTTGTTTCAGGGACAATAGCTTCCAGCGCAATATTCACAGCCTCCAACTGGAACCGACACAAAGAAGTTTCCATCATCAGCCCCGACATGACCGCCACCGCCCCTGGCAAAGAGCCCTATCGGGCCGAGTTGGTGCTGGATAGTGGTGATGCCAACACAGCCGCCATTGATATTTGCGGCGACACGGGGAGCAAAATTTCGTGGCGTTACCTGCGTCTGATTGTAAAGCGGGGCTTCATCCATTTTTGCGGCGATCTTACTGTAGAGATGGAAGGGGTGGAAATTTATGCCGATCCACTTTCACCCGGAAGCGTTCCGCAGTTGATCAAGGTCGATGACAATGTCTCGTTTGTTTTTTTAGGCAACGATGCCCATCGCGGGCTGACTCTCGATTTCAAAGCATCCGCTCCCGATCAATATTGGCTCTTTGGCCCCGCCCAGACGGAGGAAAATATCTCTTCGTTGCTTCGGGGCGGCGATCTCCTTCGGGGCGACAATCTTTCCACACCCCGGGCCCACACACAGACTTATTCAATGCCAAAAGGCCTGCTGATGAAACCGCTTCCCGATGGAAAAAGAATTTTCAAATTTGAAGGAGGAAGCGAACTCGAATGCAAGCGGGAAGGCGTTCCCAATGGAAACTGTATTTTGCCGAACGATGCCATGTATACTGCGGGAAATCTGTTTGCGTTTGAACCCCATACCGACCCCCAGGGAAAAGTTTTTTATCGATATCTCTCACTCGCCGACATGCAAGGTGTGAATTCCACCGACGCCCATTTTATTTCCACCCCCAAAGGTCGTAAATTTTATTACAGCGCCGATGCAAATGCCATCGTGCAACCGATTCTGGTCCCTGTTGTGCTGGGCATAGCGACTCTGGAACCTCCCGCCGAACTCATTTACACACTGGTGGAGGGTCCCGACACAAACCCCGCTCCCGTAACGCCCCCGCCTTCAAACGATTGCCCCGCCGGACAACATCGCAATCGTTATCTGGGATGCCAAGCGGATGAAACGCCAACGCCTCTGCCGCCTGATACTGGGGATGATGACTCTGACACGCCCCCCGATATAGTCACTCCACCGCCACCTCCCGCACCCACAAAGAAAGCTGTCAGCGGCGAGGGGTGTTCTCTGGGTGGCACCTCTTCTCAACTCACCAGCGGTCCACTTTTGTTTTTGATTCTGATTCTGGGATTCAGAGTGTGTCTGTCATTTCGAGGCCCGAAGGGCCTTAGGCATCCCGATGATCAACGGGATTGCTTCGCTACGCTCGCAATGACACCGGTGGTGATACTCCTGCTTGCATCCAACGTTCACGCCGCATCAGACGCCTGCCGTCTGGAAGTGGAGAATGGGGAATCCGAAACACCCTGCGTGGCGTTTTTGAATAACGACGACTGTTCCCTCTCCTCTCTCGCCGCATCCATTGCCAATGGAGATTCTGAATGTCGTGTCTCGCAGGGAAACGACTCTGCAGAAATCATTTTGTTCAAACCGGAAAATTTTTCCAATGACACAAGTGTGAACGCCCTGGCAAAATCGGAAACGCATTCCATCGATGCCGGGCATATCATTCGTCATACATTGCCCGATAATCTGCATGTCATCTGGGCCGGCTACCCGACCCTCTTCTGGCAGGGTGACGACGATACTGCGGGTTGTCTGGGAGACCATTGCAATGACCATTCCAATGGGGGTTGCTTTGGAGAGCAGATCACACCACATTCGCGCTACGAAATGCCGGATGCCTATGCAAGGGCCGACCACATGTGTGCAGGCATCTGCCGTCAGGATTATTCACAATGCGATGGTTGCAGAAAGTCGTGGGTGTCATCCGGCAATACCTCTTGCGACATTTTTTTTCTGGACACCTGTTACACAAAAGACACGTTGGATATAGATACACCGGCATCGGAATGTTTTGGAAGTCTTTTTCCACAATATGCGGAGGCACACCGCACCGATGTGAAGTGGAACGAGGGCCTGATTACAGGGGACATTCAAAATACCACCGTTTTTTCAAAAGAGAATTGGGAGACCAAAAAGAAGACGACATTTTTGAACCCTAA
Organism: Deltaproteobacteria bacterium; assembly: GCA_030648035.1. Lineage (GTDB taxonomy): Bacteria > UBA10199 > UBA10199 > SPLOWO2-01-44-7 > SPLOWO2-01-44-7 > JAUSII01. Next base: position 5,171 of record JAUSII010000010.1, read on the forward strand.
CACCCTTCACACCGATGTACCCTATCATGCAGAATTGGTGCTGGATAGCGGCGATCCCGCCCTGCCCGCCATTGATATCTGCGGTGGCGCCGAAAGCCTCCTCTCGTGGCGCCATCTGCACATCACCTTGAAGCGGGGCTTCATCCGTTTTTGCGGCAATCTCACCGTTGTTATGGAGGGGGTGGAGATCAAGGCCGATCCGATCTCGCCGGGTGCTGTGCCGCAAATTTTCAAACTCGATGACGCCGCTGTCATCGCCTCCAGAGGAGACGATATTTATAAGGGCCTGACACTCTCCACAAATCCGGTGAACCCCATCGAGAGCTATTTTCTTTTTGGAAAAGAGACGACGTATCAAAATGTCACCTTTCTCATTTCCACCGGCGGACTGACCCGGGATACCCAAAACGATGATCTGATTTTGAAGCCACTGCCCCTCGGTAAAAGAGTTTTTCAATTTGAAGAGAGCAACGATATTGAATGCAAGTCGGATGGATTTGAGACGGGATTTTGCGTGCTTCCCGATACGTCCCTCTATTCGGCCCTTTATATTTTTGTCATGGATCCTGTTACCGATGCCAACGGCAAACAGTATTACCGCATGATTAAAAAAGAACAATTGTTGGGCCAACCCGATGATCCGATTCCGCTCTCCGACGGACAACAGATGTATCTGATCAAAGACCGTGGAAGCAGATATCAAATGGTAGTGCCGCCTCAGCCCAATTTGAATATAACCATACTTCCGATGGCGAGAAATCAGCTCCTCAACCTGCATGCGATACGGGTATCCCGTCTGCTCATCAACCCGGCGCCCCCCCCATCACCCTGCGCCGAAGGACAACATGGCAATCGTTATGGGGTATGCGTGCCGGACGAAATACCTTCGGATGATCTTCCGACAGATGACGACACATCCGGTGATGATGCGGGGACAGGAACAGAAGACGCCAATCCTCCACCGCCACCTCCTGCGCCTGCAAAAAGTGCCGTCAGTGGCGAGGGATGTTCTCTTTCCGGTGCGGCGGAACAACCGACGAGCGGGCCAATTCTGTTTTTGATTTTAATATTTTACTTCCATCAGATAAAGACCGCACGCCGGAGCCATGCGGCCCGCTTTGGTGCGATCCTTTGCTTCAAGAATTTTTTTCATCTCTTCCGGTAACATTCTTCCCAAGCCGATTTCCACCAAAGTCCCGACAATATTGCGCACCATGTATTTTAGAAAACCGTTGGCGGTTATTGTTACGCATACAATGTCATTGCGAACCCCGAAGGGGTGAAGCAATCCCGGTTTTACCGAGAGATTGCTTCGGCCCTCCGGGCCTCGCAATGACACATCATAAATTGTCCTCACCGTTGTTTTGATGGTAGACACCGCCCCCTTGAAACTTTTAAAGTCGTGCTCGCCGATCAGACAGCGGCTCGCATCTTTCATCGCGGGAATATCGAGCGCGGGATTCACACACCAGGCGCGGTTTTGCCACAAAGCCGACTCAATGTTGGAGGGCAAAAGAAGATAGGCATATGTTTTCTGTTTGGCGTTTCGAATCGGATGGAAATCCTTTGAAACCTCTTCACAACCGACAACCCGAATATCTGCGGGCAAAGAAGAATTGAGCCCTTTTAAAAAACCGTGGCACGAAATATCGCGGGTGGTGGCAAACGTCGCCACTTGTCCAAGGGCATGCACACCCGCATCGGTTCTGGAAGCCCCGCGCACGACCTCGTTTTCTTCGGTCATCTTCGCAACGGCCTCTGCCACCACATCCTGGATGGCCAGCGCATTGGTCTGCGTCTGCCACCCGGCATAGTTTGTGCCGTCGTATTCCAATGTCAGCTTGATGAAACGCATAACTCGGCGATCTGCACGGCGTTGAGGGCGGCGCCTTTGCGAATGTTGTCGGCGACGATCCAGCAATTGAGGCCGAAAGGGACAGTCACATCTTCACGGATGCGCCCCACATAGACAGGGTCTTTTCCGGCGGCACTGGTGGCCAGCGGATAAATATTTTCCAACGGTAGGTCCATCACCTCCACACCCGGCGCCTTTTTCAAAAGATCATGGGCCTCGCGCGCGGTGATCTTCGATTCAAATTCGATGTTCACCGATTCGCTATGTCCATAAAAAACGGGAACGCGAACGGTGGTGGCGGTGAGCGGCACTTTCGTCCCCAGAATTTTCGAAGTCTCGTCCATCAACTTGCGCTCTTCTTTCGTGTAACCGTCTTCCAGAAAGAGATCGATGTGGGGAATGCAGTTGAAGGCGATGCGATGCGGAAAAGCGTGGGCCTCGATTTCTTTCTGCGAAAAAAGGGCAACCGTCTGGCTGGAGAGTTCCGCCATTGCCTCCAGCCCCGCGCCGGAAACTGACTGATAGGTCGACACCACAACCCTTTTGATTTTTGCTTTTTGCATCAGCGCCTTCAACACCACCACCAGCTGAATCGTGGAACAATTGGGGTTGGCGATGATCCCCCGCTTTTTGCCCTCGGCAATTTTTTCGGGGTTCACCTCCGGCACGATCAGCGGCACATCGGCATCCATCCGAAAAAAAGCGGTGTTATCGATCACCGTCGCCCCTGCTTTGGCGGCGATCGGCGCAAATTTTTTGCTGATTTCGGAACCGGCGCTGAAAAAAGCAATCTCCACCCCGTTGAAAGAATTTTCATTCAACGCATCGACGGGAAAATCCCGATCATGAAACGGAATCGTTTTTCCGAGAGAATTTTCAGAAGCAAGCAATTTGAGCGAACCGACCGGAAACGATCTCTCTTCCAGAATCTTGATCAACTCCTGCCCCACCGCCCCTGTCGCCCCGACAATCGCCATGTTCCATGATTTTTTTGGCATAATATTTTCCTGTTCGGTGTCATTGCGAGGCCCCTTTAGGGGCCGTGGCAATCCCGATGATCAACGGGATTGCTTCGCTTCGCTCGCAATGACACCTTCAAAAATTTCCGCTTTCCAACCTGCAACAAATATTCTTTCCCTGCCGACAATTTCATTTCAACACTCTCCACTTTTTGATCATCCACCTTCACCCCGCCCTGCTCTATCAGGCGTCTGGCCTCTCCTTTGGAGGAGGCCAGTTTGGCCGTGACCATCACCTCTGTCAGAGAAACCTCTTTGGAGACGATTTTTATTTCGACCGATTCAATCTCACTCGGCTTCGACTTCTGCCCGAAAACTTTTTCAAACTCAGCCTCTTCGTTGAGCGCCTCTTTTTCGGAATAAAACCGGGCCACCATCATTTTGGCCAGTTTCACTTTGGCCTCTTTGGGATGCATTTTTTTGACAACGTCGAGATGTTCATCGGTCAAGACTTCGTAGTAGTGCCACATCAGATCGTCGGTCAGCGACAGAATTTTTCCGAAAATTTCTTTGGGAGGTTCGCTGATGCCGATGTAGTTGCCATACGACTTGCTCATTTTTTTGACCCCGTCGGTGCCGACCAGAAGAGGCAGAGTCAAAATAACTTCGGGCTCCTGCCCGTAGGCGCGTTGTATATCGCGGGCCACCGCCAGATTGAATTTCTGGTCGTTGCCCCCCAGCTCCACATCGGCCTTCAATGCCACCGAATCAAAACCCTGAAACAGCGGATACATAAATTCCTGGATCGTGATCTGGTTCCCCTCCTGATGACGTTTTTTAAAATCGTCGCGCTCCAACATTCTCCCCAGATTGTAATGTCCCGCGAGTTGGATGATCTCGATCGGTTGCATCTTTCCGATCCATTCGCTGTTGTGTCGGATTTCTGTTTTTTTGCGGTCGAGAATTTTGAAGGCTTGATCGAGATAGGTCTTGGCGTTTTCTTCCACCGCCTCTTTCGTCAACATCGGGCGCGTTTTGGATTGGCCGGCGGGGTCGCCCACCATGGCGGTATAATCGCCGATCAGAAAAATCACCTGATGCCCCAGATCCTGAAACTGTTTCAGTTTTTGAAGCACCACCGTGTGTCCCAGATGCAGATCGGCAATGGTCGGGTCAAACCCCAACTTGACGCGGAGAGGTTTGCCCCTTTTCAATTTGGTTTCGAGTTCTTTGGTTGAAATCAACTCGACTAAACCGCGTGACAATGTTTCAACTTGTTGTTTGAAATCGGTCATAAATGAAGGGTCGCTTGTATAAGAATTTGGCCCCATTTTCACTAAAAAACTTTTTCTTTCTGGGCAAGCAACAAATTTGAAAAATTGCCGATAATATATGAGTAATGAATGACCTTCTTTTTACAAACCTGTTTACCTCCCAGCAACTGGCTTCCCATAACACCTTGGCCGAAACCCTGGTTGCCGGTGGATTGGGCCAAAACACCCATTTGGATGCCTTTGAGACGGCCCTTTCGGTTACCGGAGAGCACGATGAGGCCATCCAAGACGTTTTAAAGGGGTTTAGGGGGGCCTTGAGCCTCGATGAACAGCGGGCCTATCTGCTGATGGCGGGGGAGTGGATTCGCGCACAGGCGCCCAAATTGCAAAAAACCACCCATTTTTTAAGGACACATTTTACCCCCCCTGAACAAGTAACGGGTGAGATAGCCCATATCCTTAAGGCCAAACCTTCCGAAAAGACGTCATTGCATGCAACAAGTGCATTGGGTGCGGCCACTTTTATCCATCGTCCCATAACCTCCTCTGTAGCGGCTCAAATTTTGGCAGGTGCGGATGGGATTGGCGCGGCATCGGCCGATTTTAGACTGCGTTCCTATCAGACAGAGACCAAAGACAAAACGGTGCGCCATTATCTGGATGGCCACGACCGCGGGCTGATTGTTCTCCCTACCGGCGCCGGCAAGACAGTAACCTTCGCCGCTATTGCGGCAGAGGTGGCCGGCAAGTTTAAGACGGAAACCGAAATCACGGATCCTAAATTGGCAATATTGAGGGACAAGAAAATTTTAATTCTGACCCATCGTCAGGAAATTTTTGATCAAACCGTGATAAAAATGAGAGAGATATTTGGAAAAGATGCTGTCACGACTGTTCAATCGGGGGATAACAAAGATACCTCCGGCAAAGTGGTGGTGGCCATGATTCCCACCTTGGCCGCCATGGACGAGACGACCCTTAAGAAATTTTTCAATCCGGAGGAATTCGGCCTGCTGGTTGTAGATGAAGTTCACCATGTGATGGCCAACACCTGGATGAAAACGCTGGGGCATTTTGGTTTTGTCGATCGATTCAAAAATATCACCCCCGTGCAAAATCGCTTTCTGGTGGGCGTCACGGCCACCCCCGACCGGACCGATGGCAAACATCTCTCGGAACTCTTCGGTGTGGAGGGCCTTATTTTGAGCCGTTCCATCTCCTGGTTTGTGGAAGAGGGTTGGCTTTTGAGACCCTTGGGTGTGCATATTAACGCGCGCATCAAATCGGACCCGCGAAAAATAAAAATTTCAGCAACAACCGGCGACTTTGACGAAAAATCGTTGGCCGATTATGTCGACGTTCCCGCCAGAAACAATCTGGTGGTCGACACCTGGGCGGAACGTGCCCGCGACAAGAAGACGATCATTTTTGCCGCCAGCGTTCCCCACGCCATCCATCTGGCAGAACTATTTAACTTAAAGCATCCGGGTCTTAATGCCGCAGTCGTCCATTCCGGCATGAGTAAAGACGAACGCAAACAGGTTATTGCCGATTTTAAGGCGGGCAAAATCCGCGTGCTCACCAATTTTGGAATTTTGACAGAGGGCTTTGATGACCCGGGCATTGAGTGCGTCGTCAATACACGTCCAACGCAATCGCGCTCTCTGTATGTGCAGATGGTGGGAAGAGGGCTTCGTCCCGATAGCGCGCATCCAGAAATCAAGAGTTGTCTGATTCTCGATTTCACTGATTCTATTGACGGTGATCCTTTCCAGATGAATTTGGCGGAGATGTTCGGGGTGAAATATCGTGAATACGGAATAGACTTTGATCCGATCGAGGCCATCGCCAAATTAAAACGAAAAAAACTGGGTCGCAAAGGGGCGGATATTGAGGATGTCACCATTGAAGGGGCAGATGCCAATTTTGTGAACCCGCTGGAGACCCAGCCCGAATTGGGCCGTTATCTGCAGTCGGTGTTGCATGAAAAATATGAGGGCGATATCACCACCTTTGCCTGGGCCATTCTTTTGAAAGAAGATGCTCTCACACGCTATCTCTATCATGATATTCCGGACACCGAAAAAGAACTGCTCACTCTTTTTGCCCATGGCATTGAAAATAAGATTCTCGACTCCGAGATATTAAAAAAAATGTGGCAAAAAGATCTTCACAAGCGGTGGTATTCCAAAACGCTGGAGGCCGCAGTGCAATTGCATCAGGAAATCCCCGAGAAAGATCTGGTTGGTTTTATGTTGGCCCTGGCTGAACGAGTCGATCATTCTCTGGACATCCTTTTTGAAAAACAGCAAGAGGCGGGGCAGCTGGGAATAGACACCTCCCGTCTCTCCGAGATTTTTGCCCTTCATGTGTCGGAGGCCTACACACAAGAGATGGCGCGGGCCGATTATGAAAAACTCCTGGATTTGGCCACAAAGAGTCGGCTTCCGGCGGAGAAATTGATGCACCAAGTATCAATAACAGAGGGTGCGTTTCATTTTCATAATGCCTTTAATTTGATGCGTTACAGTCCCGCTCTGCTGGTTGAAATATTCAAAAGCCGCGGTATCAATGTGGATGCACTGGACCAGGCTTTTCGCAATGCAATAAATGCCACCCTTTTATGGGGAGCCCCACCTCATATCGAAGCACTGGCCCGCGCCATGCAAACAGCCGATACAGCCACAGGAAAGGGAAATTATGAAGTTTTTTGTGCAAAATTCTTTGGCACCATTGGCTTCCTGCCCAGAAGAAAAACCTGTAACCCCGATTTTGCGCGTGACAATCTCCATTCGTATATCAAAGATATCAACGACCCTATAGGAAAAGTTAAATTTAATGAAATATTGGCCGATACCCTCATGGTCTTCAGCGATCATCCTCTTGTGGAAACGATCATGGAGATTGTGGAGCGTCGAAAATTTGCCATCCATTTTAGAATACTCAGGCTTAGAACATTGTTTCAAACGGCATCGGGAGATATTGTTACGAGGGCCTTCTTTTACTCTCGACGGGGAACAACACTGGCCCAATTCCAACAGGCCTATAAGGAGCACATTGTCCCCATTTATAATAAAACAGCCAAAGACGCCCTGGAGTTTAATATTAAAAATATCCATCCCTTTTTGCCTGTCGAGCGCATCGCTGTCTCTCATGTGGCAGACCGTTTTCTTAAAGCCATTCTTGGTGCCATGGAAGTTGAAGCCGGTTTTACAGTCGATGTCTATCAGGGTAAGGTTTTGGAGGCACTCGGTTTGTCAGCAGAGGAGTATCATGAATGGTGTCATTTTTTTGAAGACCAAAAAATAGATTTGGAAGTCTCCGTCCTCTCTGCACTGGCCCAAAAAATGCATGCACTCTCTCCGGAACAGTTTATTTTGGGAGCGGGTAAAAGACTTAGTTCGGCCGACCTCCAAAAGCTACCTCGTTATGATCTTTATCATCAAGCATTGGGGCTCGACAAGATGATGCCTGCCCAAGAGTGTCGCCGATGGACAGAGTTATTTGAGGAGAGGAAGGTTCCATCCCCGTTTACATTGCAAAAAGACGATCATGACACTTTTTTTGCAATCTGGCTGGCCCGTTTTGACGCCATTTACGCCCCCAGGTCTTTTAGTCAAGCCATGGCCAAAATGGTGGAAATCACCGGTTTGAGTGAAACAGAATGTCAGGAGTGGTTCGACAAGACAGATCGCAAGTTGATATTGGAGAAGTGGAAGAGAGGAGAAATATATTTAAAGAGAGCGGATCTGGATGAAGAGTTGAAACGTAAACATGGTTATGTTGTCGACACCTATAGCGTTGCCAGAGATTTTTTAAGGGCCACATTTCAAAGAAATATGGGTGCCTCCACGGAAGAGGCAAGGATGGTTTTGGAAACAAAATTCCACATGAAGGCAGAGGATATCTTCAAATACTTTCAAGATCTGGAAAAAATAGACCCCTCTTTTGCAGAAAGAGAAGACTGGATCCTTATTCAGAGATTGTGGAAGGCCACACTTCAAGACAGAGCCCTTATTTTTGTGGAACGTTTGCGTCTTGCCCAACAAAAACTCGACCATCTTTTGAAAACCTATCGTCAGTCTCCGACTCTCGAAGATAATCGTCAGCAAACACAGTATTTGTTGTTTGACTATACAGGCGTTTCTTATTCAAGGGCATTGGAGGTCGTTCAGGAGTTTGAAGAATCGGGAATGGATATGGGAGAGGCCCGTCTTCTTTTGGCCGGGCTTGCAGA
>JAUSII010000048.1 GCA_030648035.1 Deltaproteobacteria bacterium
AGTTCGATGGCACGATCATAGGCCGCCAGCGCTTCCCGATATCGCCCCAGTTTATCCAACACAATGCCGCGATTAGTGTGGGCAAAAGCAGATTGCGAATCGAGTTCGATGGCACGATCATAGGCCGCCAGCGCTTCCCGATATCGCTCTAGTTCTGTTAGTTCACAGCCGCGACTGTCTAAAAATAGGCTTTCCATCTTTTGATCCTCCAATGGACTTAGATAATCGCCTCTCTTGGCCCGTTCCGAATCTAAATCAAACTCTCTTTCATAAATGATGTTTGGTTCGATTACTCCCTGATCCATATTGAATGGCCCCCTTTTCCCCCTCCCTTGCAAAAAAACGTGATTCGGAACTCGCACAAGCTTAAGTATTAATCCCCTCTCATCCCCCAACGCCATCGCAACAAAACTCGATGTATCACAATCCAAAGTTCTGTTTTGTATGTTGCCAACCAGAGAAGCACTTTTCTGGTTTCTGAATTTTATGCCGCTTTTTTCCATCTCTTCATAATAGAGACCGCTCTCCTGCTCTGGCGTGAGGTTTTGTCCCTCGGCCATTGCATTCACCTTCTCCACAAGATCTGAAATAAAAACATAAGCCGACTGAAGCAGAGGGGCCTCCTTCAAATCCGATTCGAAATAGAGTTCTTGATGAATACGATTACCAACGCCAAGTTTTTCTCCCCATTTGAAAAAGGGAACCTTGGCCGAAAGCGCGGCGCGATTTTGGGAGAGATATTGTTTGTAATCTTCTCTGTCTCCAACCTCTCCATCACCATTAAAATCTTTAAAAACCTCTTTGCCCTCGATGGTTCCGTTGCCATCCAGATCGGCCCCTTTATCCGCAGAAAAATGGGGATAGGCGTCACCTAAAAGTGCCCCAACCCAGAATTTGTCGATACGAACAGACGTAGTCATATGGATCCCTCTCTATTATTCTTTTCGGCAGGCGACCACCAAAAGTTGCTTTGCAAAACATTTTTATCCACTTACCGTTGACTTTTTGCGAGGCGGGCCCATATATGGCCGATCGTAATACCTCACCTATAAAGGAGACTTACACCATGGCTAAAATGATCGGAATCGACTTGGGCACAACAAACTCGGTGGTCGCTGTTATGGAAGGGGGCGAGCCGAAGGTCATTCATAATGAAGAAGGTTCGCGCATCACCCCTTCGGTGGTCGGCTATCAGGCCGATGGACAAATTCTCGTCGGCCAACCAGCAAAACGCCAAGCCATCACCAATCCTGAAAGAACCATCTATTCCATCAAACGTTTTATGGGACGCAAGTTTGACGAGGTCCCCGAAGAGATTCGCATCGTTCCTTATAAAGTGGTGAAGGCTTCCAACGGAGATGTACAAGTCGAAGTGAACGGCAAGACTCTCCCCCCTCCGGAGATTTCGGCGCAGGTTTTGGTGAAACTGAAAAAGGCGGCGGAGGCCTATCTGGGCGAGAAAGTGACCGAGGCGGTCATCACCGTTCCCGCTTATTTCAACGACAGCCAGCGCCAGGCAACAAAAGACGCCGGCAGAATCGCGGGTCTCGATGTCAAACGCATCATCAACGAACCGACCGCGGCCGCCCTGGCCTATGGCATGGACAAGAAGAAAGAACACAAGATCGCCGTTTTTGATTTTGGCGGCGGCACATTCGACGTTTCAGTTTTGGACGTGGGTGAAAATGTGGTCGAGGTGATCTCCACCAATGGCGACACCCATCTGGGTGGCGACAACATCGACCAGCGCCTCATGGAATATCTCATCGCAGAATTCAAAAAAGATACCGGCATCGATGTTTCCAAAGACAAAATGGTGCTTCAACGTCTGCGTGAAGCGGCGGAGAAGGCCAAGATCGAACTCTCTTCCACACTCGAAACTGAAATCAATCTTCCATTTTTAACGGCAGACCAGACCGGCCCCAAACATTTGGTGATCAAACTGACTCGCGCCAAATTTGAGTCCCTCGTCGGCGATCTGCTCGACAAAACACTCGAGCCCTGCAAAAAAGCGCTCGCCGATGCCAACCTCAAGCCCTCCGACATCGATGAGGTTGTGTTGGTTGGTGGTTCCATCCGCATTCCGCGCGTACAAGAGATTGTAAAAAGTTTTTTTGGACGCGAACCGCACAAGGGTGTCAATCCTGATGAAGTCGTAGCCATCGGCGCCGCAGTGCAAGCCGGTGTGTTGCAGGGCGATGTGAAAGATGTGCTTCTCCTCGATGTCACTCCTCTTTCGCTCGGCATTGAAACATTGGGCGGCGTGATGACCAAACTGATCGATCGAAACACCACCATCCCCACACGCAAGAGCCAGGTTTTTTCAACTGCCGCCGATAGCCAGACCAGTGTTGAAATTAATGTTTTGCAGGGAGAACGCGAAATGGCCGGAGGCAACAGAACACTGGGCAAATTTATTTTGGACGGCATCCCATCCGCTCCGCGCGGCGTGCCGCAAGTGGAGGTGACTTTTGATATCGATGCCAACGGAATCGTTCATGTCACCGCCAAAGACAAGGCGAGCAACAAGGAACAGAAAATTCGCATCGAATCTTCCAGTGGCTTGAGCAAGGACGAAATCGACAAACTGGTGAAAGATGCGCAGGCGCACGAATCAGAAGACAAACAGCGCAAGGCCGAAATCGAAACGAGAAATCATGCCGACGCCCTGGTCTACTCCACAGAAAAAACGCTGAATGAAAGCAAAGCTAAACTTCCACCCGAAGAGATAAAGAATGTCGAAGACGCCCTTGCCGCCTGTAAAAAAGCGCTCGAAGACAAAAATAACGATCAGATCAAATCGACCATGGAGGCATTAACCCAGGCGTCCCACAAGATGGCTGAAATTCTGTATAAGCAGGCCGATGCCGCCGGAGCCAGCGCGGGTGCACAGCCTGGCGCAGAGGCGGGAGGAGCACAAGAACCCGGAGCGGAAGCGGCCAAGAAAGATGAAAAAGTGGTCGACGCCGAATTCGAAGAGAACCCACCGAAGTAACTGGCATCTGTTTTGCACATATCCTCTCTGACAGGGCCCTGCAATTTTGTAAGGCCTTGAAAAGACTAAAATGTGGTGAGGGGAAATATCCCCACCTTGGGAGGAATATGGCAAAGCAGAAGACAAAAATCTTGGGTTTACTCATCGCCGTCATGGCGGTTGTAGGTTGGAAAAGCGCCTTCGCCATAAACAACCTTCCTCTGGACGCTCATATCGATCCGATTGCAACCAATTCTCAATATCGTCTCATAGCGCCCCGCCTTGATCTTACAATTCAAAACCCCTGCGCCGATATTTATGCCTCTTTAAGTCAGACGGAATCTTGCACCAGCGCCGAAGGAGATCGTTGTATGACTCTCCCTGTTTCTTTGACAACCGATGCCGATCGTCATTGTGTTTTAAAAACTTTTATTGGAACAGCCACAGAACAGATTGTGGGATTGTTTTCAGGAATGACCGACAGAAATCTTGCGGTGCGAGTCGATGATTTTCACGCCTCTACCAATGGACTGATGACACTCAATCATACCATTATCGATCCCGCCGCTTTTTTGACTTACCATCATTTTGCTTATATCGATATTAATCCTCCGCACACTCTCACACGTATTCACTTTTCACCCATTCAATATGCCGGTGCGCCAGAGGCGTCACAGGATGCACATGATTTGCCGCTGTTACTACCAGCTTCAGCGACCAATACACTCCTTAATCTGGCCAACCAAAATCTTCTCCCTTTTCCATTGGCTACCAACATTAGAAATATTACGCTCGCAGATGATGTCACAGACCCGATAGGCGAGCCCTGGGTACCACCAGGACCTGTTATCGGCCCCGTACTGCTTCCCCCAGCGCATGTTGACGCCCTGGAAAATAGCAATCTCGCCAATGTGGGGGGCGGATGTTCTCTGCAGGCCGGCGCCGTGCAAGAGGGTTTGGGCTTTGCCTTCAGCTGGATTCTGTTTGCCGGAGTCGGGCTGGCCGGCATCCGAAGAAAAATCAGGCGCTAGCCACCAGCGTGGCATTCAGAATTTCTATCACCACTTTCAATAATTCTGCGAGTGCAGGCGCATTGGAAACCGCCTGCCACACCTCAAAATGAGCCTCTGTGCCATGAATATCGAGTTGCCAGTTACATTCAGACAACATTGAAATTTTTTCACACAAATAGGGTTGAAAAGAGGCCTTTGCCATTTTTTCGTCGCTGGCCAAAAGCAGAAAATGCTCGTTGAAGGAGACACTCGAAGTGGAAACAAGTTTTAAACCGGCAATCGGCTTCAAACTGGTTTTCCGGCTCTCATGTTGGATAAAAATACGGCCAGAAATTTTTTTGGGCAAACCCAATGTCGCCAAAAACCGGAATCCTTTTTCTCTGCCGTGCCTCTCTTTTTTGATTCCCCCTTCCAGCGCCAGTTGAAATCCAAAATAATTTCCGGACAAGGTAAAAACCGGATATTTTTTGAATACCGGATCTTTTAAGGGAAGAAGTTCTACCACACGGTGAAGTACCTCCGCGACAGAAAGGCGCAAAGGGCGGCGACGCCTAAAATAAAAAAAACAAAATACCAGCAGAGCCACAAGGGATAAGCCAATCCAACTCATTCTTCGTTCTCCAATACGATCTCCAACGCCATCCCGGAGACGATAAGCGTTATTTCCCCTTTCGGGGGTTTGGCGCAAATTTTTTCGGTCAGTTCGATCAAACTTCCCCGCCAGAATTCTTCATGAATTTTGGTGATCTCACGCGCCATACAAACTTGTCTCTCCCCCAGAATTTGGGAGAGTTCCTGCAATTGTTTGGCCGCCTTCCAGGGTGAGAGATAGAAAATAATGGTGTGAGGAAATGTTTTCAACGATTCGATATATTTTTGGCGTTTGCCCGGTTTCTCCGGCAAAAATCCGGCAAAGAAAAAATGATCGGTCGGAAACCCGGACCCCTGCAAAGCGGTTATGGCCGCGCAGGCACCCGGGAGAGGAACCACGGGAATCTGTTTGGCGACTGCGGCGCGAATCAACCTAAAGCCAGGGTCGGAGATGCCCGGAGTTCCGGCATCACTCACCAGCGCCAGATTTTTTCCCTCCACCAGCTTGGCCAGAAGGGGGTTAAGTTTGGATTCTTCTTTGTGCTCAAAAAAAGAAGCCAGCGGGGTGTGAATATCAAAATGGGTCAGCAATTTGCGCGTGTGTCTTGTATCTTCGCAGACAATGAGATCGACCTCTTTGAGAATGCGCACCGCGCGCAACGTTATATCCTCCAGATTGCCGATAGGTGTCGCAACAATATAGAGTGTCATCGCGGAAACTCCCAGGCGATGGGAAAGCGCCGTCCAATACCGAAAGCCTTTGAAGTCACTTTGATTCCCGGCGGTGACTGTCTCCGTTTGTATTCATTATGATCGACCCGCCAGATCACCTCTTCCACCATTTTTCTTTTGAAACCGCTGGCGACAATCTGATCGGCACTCCGATGATCTTCAATATAGGCTTTCAAAATCGGGTCGAGAATGTCGTAGGGCGGCAGGGCATCGGCATCTTTTTGGTCGGGCTTCAATTCAGCAGAAGGCGATTTTTTGAAGATGACCTCGGGAATATATTTTTTCTTGCGGTTCAGAAAATGGGCCAATTTATAGACCAGAGTTTTGGGAACATCAGAAAGAAGAGCCAGCCCGCCCGCCAGATCACCGTAGAGAGTGCAATAACCACAGGCCAGCTCCGATTTGTTTCCGGTCGACAAAACCAGCGCGTCCGTCTGATTGGAAATGGCCATGAGTATATTCCCGCGAATGCGGGCCTGAATGTTTTCAGCGGCGAGTGGCACTTTTTTTTGCGTGTCGATATGGAGATTTTCAAGATAATCAGAATAGATATTATTGATGGGAATTTCTTTAAAATCCATCTTCAAATTTCTGGCCACCGTTTTTGCATCTCTCCTGCTAGCAACGCTGGAATAAGGCGACGGAAGAGAAAGCCCCAAAACATTTTTGGCCCCCAGCGCTTCCACCGCAAGACAGGCCACCACGGAAGAATCGATTCCGCCCGACAGTCCGATCACGGCTTTGGTGAAGCGGCATTTTTGGGCATAATCTTTGAGGCCCAAAACCAGCGCATCGTGGATATCTTCGATATCAGGCGGGCTGGCTATTTTTTTTGAGGGAATCATTTTTTCCAGATCGATCAGAGAGAGTTCTTCTTCAAAACGTTTTGCTTCAAAAACAATTTTGCCTTGTCCATTGACCACCATACTCTGGCCGTCAAAAACCAGTTCGTCGTTGCCACCGACCATATTGCAATAAACAATGGGAAGACCGCACTCTATGGCCTTCTTAGACAGAAGCCTCCGACGCACATCCCTTTTCCCCACACTGAAAGGGGATGCCGAAATATTGACAATAATCCGGGCCCCTTTCTTCTTCAGAATTTCAATCGGGTCGAAGGCATAATGCATTTTTCCATCGAAATCAAAAGAGGACCAGATGTCTTCGCAGACCGTCAATCCCCATGAAACTCCGTTGAAGGAATGCGGCTCATGCTTCGATGCCGGATCAAAATGCCGACCTTCATCAAAAACATCATAAGTGGGGAGCAATGTTTTGGGTTGCTGATAGCAAAGTTTGCCGTCATGGGCAAAAGCGGCCGCATTGAAAAGTCCTTTACCTGTTTTGGATTCATTACAGCTCACAAAACCAAAAATGCAGGCCAGATTTTTGGTGGTCAGTTTTGCAATTCTCTCTGCGACACGAATATTTTTTTGGACGAGATACGGTTTGTCGAGCAAATCGCGCGGAGGATAACCGAACGTCACAAGTTCTGGAAACACGGCGAGCGAAGCCCCCTTTTTTTTTGCCCAAGAAAGAGCCCGTGAAACTTTGGCAAAGTTCCCCTCAAAGTCGGCAACCTTTGTATTAATCTGACAGAGAGCAATTTTCATGAACGGTGTCATTGCGAGAAGCGTCAGCGACGAAGCAATCCCGTTATTACCGGGATTGCTTCGCTACGCTCGCAATGACAAAATGACTACGTCAATATCTGCCCAAGCTTGAGGGCCAATCCCATATCGCCCTTGACCTTCAGCTTGCCACCCAGAAAAGCCATTTGCGGATTGAGGGCGCCGTTGGCCAGTTTGACAAAATCTTCCTC
>JAUSII010000025.1 GCA_030648035.1 Deltaproteobacteria bacterium
GGACCTGGCAACTGCGGATATAGTCGGACAGATATTTTTTGGCCTCTTCCACTGCTTCAGACAACGACAAATCTTTTGCCAAACCCGCCGCAATGGAGGATGAAAACCGACATCCGGTACCCCGGGGCGAGCGGCCCGGAATTCTTTCAGAACGAAATTCTTTGATTTCTTTTCCGTCATACAACACATCGACTGCTTCCCCCTGATCCAGATGCCCACCCTTCACAATGATGGCAAGCGGCCTATCAGACAAATTTCCACCGCGAGAGGCCATCACTTCATCAAAAATTTTTTTTGCCGCCTCTTCCTGTGCCTTCTGGTTGTAAATGCGCGACCCGACAAATGTGGAGGCCTCCGGCAGATTGGGGGTGATGACGGTGGCCAGGGGGAGAAGTTGATGACGAAACAGGTCGAGGGCTTTTTTTTCAAGAAGCGATGTTCCACTGGAGGAGTGGAGAATCGGGTCGATCACCACTTGCGGAAATTTTTTGGCCGACAAAAACCAGATGAGAGCCAGCACATTGGCATGCGAGGCGATCATCCCGATTTTCACCGCACCAATCTCTTTCCCCTCGCACGCGGCGGAGAGCTGTTGCGTGAGCACATCTGCCGGTGTCGGATGAATCTGCAATACTTTCTGATCATTCTGCGCGGTGAGGGCGGTGATGGCAAAAAGTGAGGGAACGCCAAAATCCTTGAGCGTTGTCAAATCGGCCTGCACTCCGGCACCACCCGAAGGATCAGAACCGGCAATGATGAGAACGTGTTTCATAAATGTTCAACAAAAAATCGTGCCTCTTGTTCAATATTGGGAGAATCAGTCAACGCGGTGATCATGGCGATGGCACTCGCACCGGTCTCCATCACATTTTTAAAATTGCCGCGCGTGATGCCGCCGATGGCGACCACCGGAATAGGCACCGCCGTCACCAATTCACGCAATCGATCCAATCCCTGCACCGGATGCCCGGGCCCCTTGGTTTTAGTCGGAAAAATCGCGCCGAACGCGACATAATCAGCCCCGGCTTTTTGCGCCTCCAATGCTTCAGAAATAGAATGTGAGGAATAACCTATCAACATTTTGGCACCAACTTGTCTGCGAACCTGATCCACCGGCATATCATCGGCCCCCACGTGCACTCCATCTGCCCCCACTTCCAAAGCGATATCGACATGATCATTCATAATAAAAGTGAAATCGTATTTTTTTTTCAGAACCATAATAGCCTCGGCGAATTTTCGGACATCGGACATCGGACATCGGACATCGTCCTTCACTCTCAACTGTATCAACCGACATCCCCCCTCCACATACGCGCGTGCGAGATCGACCGGCGTCAAATCGGGCCGGAAAGAATTATCTGCGATGGCGTAGAATCCACTGATTTTGGAAGACATGCGATAAGCCCATACAACAATGTCTTTGATTTTTAAAGCCCTTTCATATAGGCACCCTCGGCCATGTTTTCTTTCCGAAAAATATTTTTCTTTCTCGCACTTTTGCTTCTGGCCAAACCGGCTTTCGCCATCAACGACATCTATGTTGTCCATTTGGTGCTCGATGGGGCCCGTTACGATCTGTTGAGCGAGATGACAGAGAAGGGAGAGTTGCCCAACCTGAAAGAATATTTCCTCGATCACGGGGCCACTTTCGACCATGCACTCACCGTTTTCCCCACAGTAAGCACGCCGGGTTACGTCAGTTTTGCCACAGGGTTGGGGGCAGGCAACTCCGGCATCGTTTTTCTGGAGTGGCTCGACAGGCCCGAGAGAGAAGTCGTCGGCTATCTGACCCTGGAGGGTTTGAACCGCGTCGATTCCGATTTTCTCAACTTCGCCGCCCTGCGCGATCCGGAGGAGACTGAACTCTATCCCCCTTCCACCCTTTTTGAAAAACTCAAACCCTTTCCCACAGCCGCAATTTATACCCCGTTTCGCCGCGGAGCCTCCACCATCTATCCGCAGGGACTCCCCTTCCCGCTCGCCTGGAACGGTTTCGTCACCGAAAACGCTTCGGCCATGAACGCCATGTCGATGGAGAGATTGCACGAGCTGTTTGCAAGAAATGAGAAAAAAATTCCGCGTTATACTTTCGTTGCGCTCTACGGCACCGACTACGACGGCCACAAAAAAGGGCCCCACTCCGACGAGATTCAGGGAGATCTGAAGAAATTCGATTTCTTTTTCAAACAATTCACCGACCAACTCAAAGAGCGCGGGCTTGGGGACAAAACCTACATCATCGTCTCCAGCGATCATGGCATGCACGACACAGAGAAAAAATTCTCCCTTAGAAAAATTCTAAATTCCATGGGCTTCAAGGGAAAACATTCAATTTATGTCGGTGATCGCGGTGTGAGCTCCACCTTTATATATATGAAGGGCGAAGAGGGCTGGAAGAATCTCCCAACATTGGAGAGGTTGAAACATTTCCCGGTCGACGGAAAAAACAAAGACCTGATTCAAACCCTTCTGGCGGACGAAGGGGTCCATTGGGTCGCCACGCGCGACGGCACAGATCGGGTGCGTATTTTTGAGGCGGGGGGAGAGGCGCTGATCACGCAAACCTCCATTGGCAACGAAAGTTATTATTCCTACAACTACAAAGGGAGTGAGCCGTTCCATTATTCAAAAAATCCAAAACTCTCAAGTTTGCTCGATGGAAAAATGCATCCGAAGGAAGAATGGTTTCAAAAAACGGCGACGGAATATGCCCCCAACGCCATCCCGGCGCTGGCCGACCTTTTTGAAAATCCGAGAGTGGGAGATATTCTGGTCGTAACCAAAGGGCCGTGGGGATTTCGAAAACTCAAAGAGGGAACCCACGGTTCTCTGATTGATGAAGACATGCGCATCCCCCTGTGGATCAGAGGTCCGGGAATTCCAGAAGGACATGTTTCGAGACCCGCACAGGGAGTTGACTTGTATCCGACCATTCTTTCCTGGTTTGGTTTCAAAGAGGTCGACTTCAAAAACCAGGAGGGACAAGTTCTTTTTCAAACACCGACAGCCCGGAAAGACCCGGAGGCCAAGGCATTGGCAGACATTGAATTTACCTGTGTTGCAGGCAAACTGGGTCGACACGGCCGACTGGAAAAAGAACTGAAATGGCGCGAGGCCAAAAAAGAAAAATATAAAAATTTTCAGGTGGCCATGACCCAAAAGAAAAACAATTTGCGCGTTCCCAAAAAATTGAAAGAGAGTATGCAATGGATGCTGGCGCTCATGGAAAAACAGGAATCGACAAGAATGAAACGTCTTGAAAAATGCTTAAACTCTTCTTCGACCGTTACAGCAAAATAGTTTTGCTGATGGAAATTATGGGAGTGGCCTTCACACTGGCCTGGATTTACAAACTCGCCCAAAGCCCTGACCCCTCCAGACTCATATCCATCCTACTTGCCATTTACAGCGTGGAATATGTTTTGCTCCGCTTTTGCGCGAGCAGACGTTTGTATAAAAATGCAAAACGATACGAGGGCGTGGAACTCCACTTCAAGAAAGGGATGATTCCCACCTCTTACGGCATGGCGCTGGCATCCCTCCTCGGTTTTTGGACCGGCTCCACAATTCTTTTGTGGGTCATGATCTTTGTCATGGGCATTCTGTTGTATGCCAATTTCACACTCCTTTATCTGCACTGCAAAGACAAAAGCAAAACACCCGTCAATTATTACAGCAACAAAAAATTCATGTCTTAAAGACTGACGCGTTATGTTAATATGGTCTCTGGACAAGGCGGAAACGACAGGCTAATATTTTTTATGCCCAATTTTAAAGAATTCCTGAACGGTTTTGGTTGGAAGGAAGTTGTTCTGACTTTTGTCATCTGCTTCGTTATTTTTTCCGCACGCAAATCGTTTTGGAGAAGGAGGAGTTCAAAATGACCCCGAAAGAAGCCAAAGTCATCAAACGTTATCAAAACCGCAAACTCTACGACACGGAAGACAGCTGTTACGTCACGCTTGAAGACATCCGTGACATGATCAAGATGGGAGAGGATATCCGCGTCATCGACAATTCCAGCAAGGAAGATCTGACCTCGGTCACTTTTGCCCAGATTATTTTCGAGGAGGAAAAAAAACAGAAGGGACTTCTTCCGCTCAACACTTTCAAACAGATCATTGCCACCGGAGGTGAAGCCTTGAAAGATTTTGTGCAGAAATCGATCGAAAATGCCGGAACGGAAATTCAGCAGGTGCGCACCTTTGTGGACAAACATATCAAACCGGCAATGGAAGGCGTTCAAAGCATTCCCACCGTCGCCCAGGAGGTCAAACAGCTCCGGACCAAAATCGACTCTTTGGAAGAGAAATTAAGGAAATATGAAAAATCGAAGTAGATGATTTGAAAAAGTGGCGGTCTATTTCTGAATAAAATCGGTCAACTGTTTGAAACTGGCGGAATCCATGTCAATGAAACGGATTCCGGCTCCCCGCTTTGCCTTGCCCCTTCCTTTCGGTCCATATTCCACAAAACGGACCACCTGCCCCGTTGCCTTCAATGGACGCTTTTTGCCGGGAATAACAAACGAAAGAAAAGCCAGAGCACCCATCTTTAACGGAGGAACGTCTTCCAGAAAAACACCCCCCTCGCTGATATCTTTGGAATAAAGATAAATCAGCTCCTGCCCAAATTCGTCTTCAAAAACAATTTTGGAGCGCCACTTGCGGCGCAGTGTCAGACGTTTTTCATCCATGTTTTTTTAATTTTTCCTCAAGTGTCTCGGGAAAAAACGGTTTCAACAGCAACTGGCTTCGCGGCAATTTTTTCAAATGAGACTGAATATTTTTTTCCAACGCTCCGCACAAAAATATTTTCTGCACTGCGACCATTCCGGGCTCTTTTTGCATCCATTCCAGATGACGTTCAAAATGATTTCCAAAAGTATTTGTGTTGATCAGAAAAAAAGGACAACCCCATTTGAAATTATGATTCTCTTTGAGCTCTTTCAGAGTCTTATAATGAAAAATGCTGAAGCCCAAGGGTTTCAAAATGGTTTTATAAACATTATGTGCCAGTATGGAACGATCTGCGATGGCGATGCGGCGTGAAACTTTCATGGTGTGCGACTATACTCATCCGATTCTTGTTTGACAAGCGCGCTTCGCGAAGCAAGCAACCATCGCAATCAGAAAGAGACTCAAAATACCCTTGACTTTTTTTGGACCATTCCTTAGATTGGTCGCTAAGCTATTTTAATCATACAGTTTTTTCACTATGCAGTTCTCACAAGGAGGCAGGATATGAAAAGCTTTAAGTGGTCCCTAGCAGTCGTAGCGCTGTGCGTGGTTGCTGTCGGATGTGCCAAACAAACCACGAAAAAAGAAACAAAGTCGGACAAGTTGCAATCGGTTTATTTTGATTTCGACGCGTCTGATATCAAGTCCGAAGCCGAGGCAAAATTAAAATCCAACGCCGACTGGCTAAGCAAAAATTCGAAGGTCAAAGCGCAAGTGCAGGGAAACTGCGATGAGCGCGGCACCAACGAATACAACATTGCATTGGGCGATCGCAGGGCAAAATCGGCCTCGAAATATCTGACAAACCTGGGTATCGACAAGAGCCGCCTCTCCACAATCAGCTATGGCGAAGAGAAGCCGGTCTGCACAGGGCATGACGAGAGTTGCTGGTGGCAGAATCGTCGCGACGATACTGTTCAGCAATAAATTGATTTAAAGCGACAGTTTTTTTAAAAGCCCCGCCATTTATCTAGAAAATAAGTGGCGGGGTTTTTGTTTGGCAGAAAGAAAGGATTTTATGAAAAAAAATATTGCGAGCGGTCTTCTGATTTCAGCCTGTCTGATGAGCTCCTCCGGCGCATGGGCCAAAGGCGTGGACGACAGGGTGAGCGAGCTGGAAACGAAATGGTCGCAATATGAGGCGGGCAAAATTGAACAAAACGCCAGGGTGGCAGAAGCCATTGCGGCCATCGACAAGCTCCACTCCGATATTAGGGCTTTGGGTGGAGGCGGCGAGACGCAGGTCATCCAGATGAAGCAATTGAGGGATGATGTGGATCGTCACTACCGCGATCTGGAAATGCGAATGGGTGCCATCGAGAGTCAACTCAAATTGGTGCAGGACCAACTCGGTCGCGCCATTGCCAGCGTCTCTCCCAAATTGGCGCAAGAGGGAAAAGATTTTCAAAAGGGCCTCGATCACATCAAGAGTGTCGATTACGCGCAGGCCATCACCGCTTTTCAATCTTTTTTAAAACAGTATCCCAAAAGTCCCACCCGATCCGACGCCCTTTTCTGGATTGCCGAATGCCGCTATTCGATGAAGGATTATTCACAGGCGATCAAAGATTATCAAAAATTTGTGGAGCAGTTTCCCAAATCAGATCACGCCCCGCTTGCAGAATTGAAACAGGGTGATGCTTTTTTGAATCTGCAAATGAAGGAAGAGGCCAAAGTCTTCTATAAGAAACTGATTCAGGATTTTCCAAAATCAGATGAAGCGGCCCAAGCCCGAGGCAAACTGACCTCCCTTGAAAAATCGGGAACCGCCCCAACCGCACAACCGATGCTTCCCGTTCCGGCTCCCGAAGTGCAAATCCCCAGCGCTTCATCACCCCAAAAAGAATCGCATGATTATTGACAACACTTTTCAAAATCTACTTCGCCTCCACCTTCGCCTGACCCGTGAGAATTTCAATTTCATTGAAGCGCTCGCTCCATTGGTAATGTTTGTCCTGTGAAACGGGAATCCAGAACGGTCGCCCGACGCCGCGCCAGGCATCGTAGACAAGACCGGTCTCCAGTGGAGCACTCCGTTTGGTGATAATGACCGCATTATTCTCGCGCCCCAGACTCAAAAAAGATCCGCCCCAGTGTCGCTCAAAATATTTCATCGGCTGTGGTGGCAGAGCTTTTAACAACTCCGGCACCCACTGATAGCAATATCCTTTTTTTCGCGAGCCCATTTTGATCATTACATTGTGCCATTTGGGAGAGGTGTTCATTTTAAAATCTTTGTTGGTTTCTCTGGTCTGATCGACCAGCGCCTGGGCAATCTCTCTGGCCTCTTTCTCCACTTCTTGCGATGGATAAGGCCGACTCCCGCCTGCTGGAGGCAAATCTACAAGTGCCGCTACCAAACCGGCCTTTGCTTTTTTATCCAGATCGATCTGCTGGGTCACAGTCAAATGACTTTTGGAACAGGCCATCATGCCAAAAAGCAATACGACTAAGAGAAAAGTTCCTGTTGTTTTTAACGCCAAATTCATGTTTAGCAGGTTGTTGACAAATGTCATTGCGAGGCCCCAAAGGGGCCGTGGCAATCCCGGGATTGCTTCGCTTCGCTCGCAATGACACCTTGAGATACTTTGTCAACAGACTGTTAGAGATTTGTATCATGAAAATTCTGGGGATTGAAACATCTTGTGACGAGACCGCCGTGGCGGTGGTAAAAGGGCGAAACATTTTGAGCAACGTTATCGCCTCGCAGACCGCCGCTCACGCGCCGTTTGGTGGCGTCGTGCCAGAAATCGCCTCACGTCATCATATTGAAAACATCCCGCTCATTCTCGATCAGGCGTTAGCCCTTGCAGGCGTGCGCTTGAATGAGATTGACGGTATTGCCGCCACCTGCACCCCCGGCCTTTTGACCGCACTGCTGGTCGGTCTGCAGTTTGGCAAGTCGCTGGCCTTTGCCCTCAAAAAACCATTCGTCGGCGTCAATCATATCGAGGGTCATCTCAATTCTGTTTTTCTGGCCGAACCTTCACTGGAAGAGAGCTTGCCACAATATCCTTATTTGGGGCTGATCGTCTCCGGAGGCCACACGCATCTTTATCAAATCAAAAAGTTTGGCCGATATCAGTTGTTGGGCGCCACCAAAGATGATGCCTGCGGCGAAGCCTATGACAAGGTCGCCAAACTTCTGGGCCTCGGTTACCCGGGTGGCCCCAAGCTCGACAAACTGGCGGCGCTCGGAAATCCAAAAGCCTTCCGCTTCACCCAACCCAGACTCAAAGACGATTCGCTCGACTTTAGTTTCAGCGGCGTCAAGACCGCTTGCTTGTTGCAAGTTCAGAAACAAAATGGCATTCTCTCGGAGAATTTTATTCACGACATGGCGGCCAGCTTTCAAAATATGGCAACAGATTATCTCATCACCCGCATCGGCCAGGCGGCAAGGCGGCACAATCTTGAAAATATCGCTGTCACCGGCGGCGTTGCCGCCAATAGTGCTTTGCGCGCGAAACTTAAAACTTTTGCAGAAGAAAACGACTGCCGTTATTTTATTCCCTCCCTCCCTCTTTGCACCGATAACGGCGCCATGATCGCCTATGTGGGCGGACGTTATCTGGAAATGGGTTTGCGGTCTCCCCTCTCCCTCAACGCCCAGGCCTACAGCGGGTTGCCCGCATGAAAAAAGTCACCGTCGCCAAGCTTCTCAAAAGTTACAGTATCCGCCCGAATAAAAAGCTCGGGCAGAATTTTTTAAGCGACCAGAATATTTTGAACAAGCTCATTGACGCGCTCGACCTCTACCCGGACGAAGACGTTTTAGAGATAGGCTCCGGCTTGGGCGTTCTCTCATACCACATCGCCAAACACGGACAGAGAATTCTGGCCGTGGAAAAAGACAAAAGGCTGATTAAAATTGCCGAAGAAGAATTTACCGACCAACCCAATCTCAAATTTGTCGAGGCCGATTTTTTAAGGCTCGACCTCAAGGAATTGCTCAACCGATACCATGTTCCCATCAAGGTGATCGGCAACATCCCCTATTACATCTCTTCCAAAATTATTTTTACACTGGTGGAAAATGCCCCGCTTTTTTCATTGGCGGTGTTGACGGTGCAAAAAGAGGTGGCCGAGAGAATGGTTTCCGAACCGGGGTCCAAAGATTACGGCATCTTGAGCATTCTGCTCAATTCGCAAGTCCGGGTGGAAAAACTCTTTGATGTGGAGCCGGGCTCTTTCATGCCGGCACCCGAGGTGACCTCTTCTGCGGTGCGCATCACCTTTCCCACAGCGCCCCTTTTTGAAATTCACAACCGGGAACTGTTCAAAAAAATGGTCAAGACTGCCTTCAACCAACGCCGTAAGACGGTGCGGAACACGCTTAAAATCATGTTAAAAAACAATAGGATAAAGCCGTGGGAGGCTTGCGGGATCGATCCGGAATTACGCCCGGAGCAGATCAGCATCCCCCAATATGTGGCGCTTGCTAATTTCCTGAATCCTTTGTTATAGAGGGCGCATGCCAAAAAAAGAGACACCTCCACCCAAATATATCGCCATCGACGGCCCCATCGGTGTGGGCAAAACCACACTGGTCAAACGCCTTGCCGAAGAACTGGGGGGGACCGCCATTCTGGAACCCGAAGAACAGAATCCGTTTCTCACCGATTTTTATAAAGACCGCAAAAAAAATGCCTTCAAAACCCAGCTCTATTTTTTGCTCAACCGGTATCAACAGCAGAAAGAAATCAAAAATCAGGAAAAAATACAGCTCCCGCTGGTTTGCGACTACACCTTTGCCAAAGACCAGATTTTTGCAAAAATAAATTTGAACGCGGCGGAAGAAGATCTCTATCAGAAAGTGTATGCTCTTTTGGATAGCGAACTTCCCAAACCCGATATCGTTGTTTATCTGCGCGCCAAGACCGATGTTCTTCTCAAGAGAATCAAAAGCAGAAGTTTTGATTATGAAAAGCCGATCACCGGGGAATATCTCGATGATCTGATGAACGCCTACAACGAATGTTTTTTGAACTACAACAATTCCCCTCTCTTGATCGTCGACACCACCAACACCGATTTTCTGAAACACAACGATCAATACGAAATCTTGAAGAACGACATTTTGAATCACCGGCAAGGGACAAAAAATCTGGTGTTACGATGAGAAACACACTTCCCCATCTTTTGCAGAAAGTGGCCCGGCAGGAAAAACTCTCCATGCTCACCGCCTATGACGCCGCCTTTGCGCGTCTCTTTGACGAGGCCGGCATCGACATGATTCTGGTCGGCGATTCTCTGGGAATGGTTTTGCAGGGGCACGACAACACACTCCCCGTCACACTCGAAGATATTTTGTATCACACCCAATGCGTCACGCGCGTGGTGCAGAAGGCGCATGTCACCGCTGACATGCCCTTCATGAGTTATCAATCTTCCATCGAGCAGGCGATGATCAACGCCGGGCACCTGATGAAAGAGGCGAAAGCGCAGGCGGTCAAAATGGAGGGGGGCGAGGAGATTGCCGAAACTGTTTATGCCGCCGTCAAGGCCGGCATTCCGGTGATGGGGCACATCGGGTTGCAACCCCAGCAGATTCATCATTTGGGAGGATATAAAATTCAGGGCAAAAATTTGAACGAGGCCGATCTGCTTCTGGAAGATGCAAAAATTCTGGAAGAGGCCGGTTGTTTTGCGATTGTGCTCGAAGGGATTGCGGTGGAGACAACCGAAACCATCACGCGCTCGCTGTGCATCCCCACCATTGGCATCGCCTCGGGCCCGGCCTGTTCCGGACAGGTGTTGGTGATGCACGACATGCTGGGAATGCACAAAACATTTCGCCCCAAACATTCCAAAATTTACGCCGATCTCTCTGTGACCATCACCGCGGCCGTGCAAAAATATATGGAAGAGGTTCAGGCAGAAATATTTCCAGCACAAGAAAATGCCACCCACCGCGATCTCAAGGTGGTTCTGTCACACAAATGAAAATCATCGAATCGGCAAAAGAGATGCAGGAGTGGGCGCTCTCCCATCGGGCCAAGGGCCAGAAGATAGCCCTCGTTCCGACAATGGGGTCCCTGCACGAAGGGCATCTCTCTCTTTTGCGCGAAGGGAAAAAACTTTGTGACCAACTGGTCTTGAGTCTTTTTGTCAACCCGGCACAATTCGGGCCCAACGAAGATTTGAAACAATATCCCAAAGATTTGAAGGGTGATCTGCACAAAGCTCAAGATTGTCAGGTGGATGTTTTGTTTTTGCCGACCACGTCCGATATTTATCCCGAAAATTTTCAGACCTATGTCGATGTGACCGAGTTGGCCCAACCGCTCTGCGGCGCCTCCCGGCCCGGACATTTCAAAGGTGTGGCCACGGTGGTTTTAAAACTCTTCAACATCGTCCAACCCCATGTCGCCCTGTTCGGCGAAAAAGATTTTCAGCAATTGCGGGTGATCGAGCAGATGGTGCAAGATCTGAATCTCCCCGTCGAAATAAAACCGATGCCGATCGTGCGCGAAGCCGACGGTCTGGCGATGAGCTCACGCAACAAAAAACTGTCGAAAGAAGAGAGACAAGCCTCCCTCACCATCTCTTTGAGCCTCGCCAAAGCAAAAATGTGTGTGGATCAGGGAGAGCGCGACCCGCAAAAAATAAAAGAAGCGGTGCAAGCAACATTGGAAGAGACAAAAAAAATCACCATCGACTACATCCAACTCTGCCACCCCAAAACACTCCAACCCCTCCCCCTCCTCACCCTCCCCGCCCTGCTGGCGATCGCCTGCTTTGTCGGAAAAACGCGACTGATTGATAATTGCATATTGCGCTAGGTTTGACCTTCATGTTATTTTCCCCGCCATGAAAATTTTCTCTGCATCGTGGGTGGTTACACTCAATCATCAGGACCCCATTTCCAATGGGGCCATTGCTTTTGACAAAGAGGATATTGTTGCCGTAGGACCGCTAGCCCAATTGCAAAGCAATTTTCCAGAAGCAGAGCACGAACATTTTGACGATTGCCTTCTCATGCCGGGGCTGGTCAACGCCCACTGTCACATCGACCGAAGCGGTTTTTTTGAGCGTTACCTTGTTGAAACCGAATCGGGGCTCTCTCCAGTTGCCTGGCTTCTGGAAGGGCTTAAATATCTTTCCCGCACCCCTTCCGAACTGATTGCCCAAAAAATAAAGCAGAGCCTAGATCATACTTTGAAAACAGGCATCACCTGCCTGGGCGCCATGACCCACTATGAAGGCGCTTTTCCACTCATCAAAACCAGCGGATTGCGCGGCGTGGTGTTTCAGGAAATTTTGAGCGGCCCCGACAAACAGGCCCAGCAACGTTTTGAAGTGGCCCTCGCATTGATCGAAAAATATACCGGCGGAAAAAACGCCCGATTGAAAATGGGTTTTGGCCCCTACGCTGCCTATCTCCTTTCAAAGAATCTGCTCAACATCATCTCGCGGCATGCCAAAGACAATCATCTCCCGCTCCAGTTTCACGCCGCCGAAACATTTGCCGAAATGGAATTTTTCTTTGAGTCGAAGGGCCCCATCGCCACACAGCTTTTTCCGGCGATCGGTTGGGAAGATCTTCCGCCCGCCCATCTCAAAACCCCCATTCAACATCTCTCCGACATCGGTTTTTTCAACGCGCCCATGTCGATGGTGGGGGGATATCACTTGAGTGCCGCCGATTTTCCAAGATTATCCAGAGGCCTGATCCGGCTCGTCTATTGCCCCAGCCAGAATCGCCGTTTCAAACTGGGACAGCTCCCGTTGAAACAACTCAAGGAACACGGCATCCCCATCGCCCTCGGAACCGAGATTTTCAGCAGTTCAGAGGGCTTTGATTTGTGGGAAGAGATGCGGATTGCCCTGAAGGAGGGTTCCACTCCCCTGCCGACACCGCTGGAACTTTTGAAGATGGCCACCACCGGCGGCGCCTTTGCGCTCAACCTCGACCGCGAGATCGGTTCGCTGGAAGCGGGCAAAAAGGCCGATTTTCTGGTGATTCGCGAACCAGACTGGCAAAAAGATTCCATCGACAACCTCTACAAAGAAATGATTTTGCAGACGCAGACCTCCTCCATTCAAAAGGTGGTCATCGGCGGCAAAACATCCAGAGAATAATTTTTCATGCGTTCTCTCTTTAAAAAATATTTTATCGCCGGTGCGCTGGTGCTGGTTCCCATCGTGGTGACCGTCTGGATTTTGAGAGCGGTCATTCTCTGGTGCGAAGCTTTTTTCACCGCACTCGTTCCGCTCTCTCTCCAACCGATCAATCTTTTCGGCATTGCCATCCCCGGTTTGGGGCTTTTGTTCACGCTCCTTTTGATTTTGATGACCGGCATGCTGACACGTCTCTATTTGGGCAGAAAAATTCTGGAATGGAGCGAAAAAATTCTCAATCGAATCCCGTTTGGAAGCAGTATTTACAGCGCCATGAAACAGTTCATGAACGCCGTTGTCTCCTCGCCCGAAGCCAGTCTGCGCCAGGTGGTGCTGGTCGAATATCCGCGGCGAGGCAGTTTTATGATCGGGTTCGTCACCGGCAACACACCCGCAATCATCGAGAAAAAATTGGGGCAGAAATCGGTCAATATCTTCATCCCCACATCCCCCAACCCCACTTCCGGTTTTTTGATCATCGTCCCGATGGAAAACGTGACCCCCATCGACATCCCCGCCGATCAGGCTTTCAAGTTGATTATCTCCGGCGGTGCGATATCTAGCTGATCACCCTTATGGGAATTAAAATCATCACCGAAAACCGCAAGGCCGGGTTTCACTATCATTTTGTTGAAAAATTCGAGGCGGGCCTTGTCTTGCAGGGGAGTGAAGTCAAAAGCCTGCGCGATGGAAAGGCAAACCTGGGCGATGCTTATGCCTCTATCGACAACGGTGAACTCTGGCTTTTGAAATGCCACATCAGTCCCTATTCTCCCGCCGCCAACATGAATCATGATCCTCTGCGCAAACGAAAACTCCTGTTAAAGAGGAAAGAGATTGAAAGACTCGTCGGTCAATTGGAAGAGAAAGGCTTGACGCTGGTCCCCACTAAACTATACTTCAAAGAAGGTCGGGCCAAAGTGGAACTGGCGCTGGCCAAAGGAAAGAAGCTCTTTGACAAAAGGGAAAGTTTGAAGAAAAAAGAAGATCGTCGCAACATCGCAAGAGCGATGAAGCACAAATTGCGATAACAAGGCCGGATTTATTCCGGCCGAGTGAACCATCTCCCCACAGCGGTGGGGGGTTGTCAGGGGGGAGCGTCAAGACGCCCCCCCTGACTTTAGTGAGCGACTGGCTTCGCCAGCGCGAACGAATGGGGGCGAATCAGCTTCGACGGAGAAATCGAAACAATTTTTGCACGCCGACCACGTCAGCACGTCGTTAAAAGGATGGCAATTGTCTAACTGGCAATGAAAACCTACAAATGGCTGCCTAATTAATTAGAGCAGTCACGTTGACTCTTCCGATGCGCGCTAGGGGAGAAGACGTCATTCAGCGGGCTAGTGACTCTGGTTCTTCCGGGATCAGGGAGCGAATCTTCACCGGAACGGTTCCTTATAAATCGTGTCTTTCGGAGTTTAAAGGAACTTACGCAAAAGAAAGACTAAGCGTGTAGATAAAATTGTGTAGACTCTTCGGACGCGGGGGCAGTACCCGCCGCCTCCACATTGCTGTATTACGATTTCTTCGACAACTCCCTGTAGGCTCGCAGTACCTTGAAGGCATACCCACTGGAGACACCGGCATTCTGTTTCAGCATTGTCGGTCCGGCATTGTAGGCCGCAAGAATGCGCGACTGGTCCCTTCCGACCTGATTTCTCAAACAGGAAAGATATTGGATTCCTATTTTCACATTTATAAAAGGATTGAAGAGTTCATGCCGACCCACATTTTTTTCATTAAATTTAATCGACACCTCTTTGGCGGCAATCGTTTTAAGCTGCAACAGACCAATCGCCCCGCGATTTGAAACCACATGCGACTTGAATGAACTCTCCACCTTTATAATGGCCAGAATAAGCCACGGATCAAACTGGTGGTCTTTGGCCGTCGCAATCAAATGAGAGACAAAGTGGCTCCGTATATTGCCTGTCAGAGAGAAGGCCTGTTTTTCAAGATATTCCTCCATTTGCCCCTCTAAACGTGTTTTAGCAGGAATATTGCTGTTAATGCTGGTGAGTGAGAACCCCAACACGACAGATAACATTACCAGGGTCACTACATTGAAACTATTCGACTTCTTATTCATTTTGCCTCCTTTTGCTTCTTTCGAGTCAATCTTAGGTTGCAACCCCCATGCCACATTGCGGCATGATAAACAGGTATCGGCAGGCCCCAAAAAAAGTTGCCTATTATTATTCCTATTTTTGAATCTCCGGCTAACTTCTTCATTTGACTAGAAAATTTGACTGGAAAATATTGACAGTCTGCGTCGATTTGTATAGGGTCCCTTCCCATCATGCGATTCACTAAGAAGGACTTGGAGATCTTTCAGATTCAAGGGTTTGCGGACAGGATGCAGTTGATCGCAGACAACATTCATCCAAAATTAGCCAAGCTGGGGGAGCTTTTGCAACCCCAACTTTCCAGGCTTGTGGCACATCAGCTCTACCCATCCCTGTTGCAACATGCTCGCAGGACCGTCAACCCTCCAGAAGAGACATGGGTCGCCTTCTGTCCCGACGAAAAAGGGAGCAAAGCTTTCACCCATTTCACCCTTTGTGTTGGTGCCATCGGTGTTCAGGCCCGCGTGACCGTCCGTCAGGAATGCAAAGATCGCAAAGCTTTCAGCCAGAACCTGCTTGCCAATGCCGAAAAATTGAAAGATTTGAAGGGAAACAAAGAAATGGCCGACTACACACGCCGCGATGCGGAACAGAGACCGGCCAGTGTCACCGATTGGGTTCCTTTTTTCACAGAGTCGGCCCGCAAACTGAAAGAGTCGCAAAGCTCCGTTTTCGACATCGGCATCAATCTCCCCCTCTCGGGTGATCTCTCCTCCCATGCCATTCAGGCCATGTCCAAGCTGGTTCCTTTTTATCAACTCTCTGGCAACAAAGAATTTCAGGCTTTGAGGTTCTAACGCCGACAAGAAGGACACTGGCACAACTTCCGCAAATGTTCGTAGGTATAAATTCCGGTGGAGTGACCGTCGCTCCAACGGATTGTCAAGCCATATTGGCCGACAGAATCGATCGCTATCGGCGTTACCGTTTTGGGGAGTTGTCCGGGCATGATTTTTCTCTCGCCGGTCCATTCATCGAGACAATTGGCGCAGGTGCAATTTTCACGAAGGTAGGTGGTGTCGAAGAGACTCTCATGTCCGTCATCCCAGAGAATTCCCAAAGTCCTGTTGTCTATTTTTTTTAAAGAAGTGGGTGTCGGTTTTACCATTTCAGATGCAGTTCCGTGGAAGTCCCTTTTTTGGATTCACTCATGATGCTCAATGCGGCGGCAACGCGTCCGGCCAATTCCTGATACGCCAGACTCACCGGCGCTTCGGCGTTTGTCAGCAGAACCGGTTTTCCAGAATCTCCCCCGTCGGCGACTCTCGTATCGAGCGGAATTTCTCCCAAAAACGGAACGCCCAATTCCAAAGCCACCCGTTTTCCGCCGCCTTGCCTGAAAATATGGTGCTTCTTGGAACAGCCATCGCAGATAAAATAACTCATGTTCTCGATGATTCCCAAAACCGGAACCTGCACCTGCTGAAACATTTTCAAACCGCGCCGCGCATCCAACAGGGCAATGTCTTGCGGCGTGGTGACAATCACCGCGCCCGAAATCGGTGCCTTCTGTGCCAGAGTCAGTTGGGCATCTCCCGTGCCGGGAGGCAGATCCATCACCAGATAATCGAGGTTGCCCCATTCCACCTGCGCCAAAAATTGTTGAAGGATGCCGGCCACCATAGGACCGCGCCAGATCACCGGCGTATCGTCGTTGGTCAACATCCCCATTGAAAGAACTTTGAGTCCCAATTTTTCAAGCGGTTGAATCATGTTTCCGATCACGCTGGGCCGCTCGGTGATTCCCAACATCATTGGAACACTCGGGCCATAAATATCGGCGTCCATCAAACCGACAGCCGAGCCCGCCTTGGCCAAAGCCAGCGCCAAGTTGACCGCCACTGTCGATTTGCCCACGCCACCTTTTCCGGAGGCGACCGCTATAATATTCTTGATCCCTTTAAGAGAGGCAAGACCTGTCTGCACCAGAGGTCTGACCTGTGCGGTCATATTGACCGAAATTTCTTTTACCCCTTTTATTTTTTTTATTTCGCGCAGGCACTGGTCTTTGAGCAGTTCTTTGACGGGACAGGCGGGTGTTGTCAGCTCAACATCGAAAGAGACTTTTGCATTTTCTATTTTTATATTTTTGATGAACCCGAGCGAAACAATATCACGGTGCAAATCGGGATCTTGCACCACACGAAGCGCGTCCAAAATTTGTTGTTCTGTAATAGACATAATTTTTTAATTTCCAAAGGCCTCGATGGCCTGTTTCAACTCCACATGTGTTTTTGCAAATTCGTTCAGTGTAATCCCCTGTTGTATTGCTTCCCACGCCTGGCGAAAACTTTTTGCGCCGGCCGATGGTCCGGCAGGATGATTGAAGACGCCGCGACCCGGCACCATTCCAAAATCGGCGTGGCCAATTTTTTCAAAAAGAGACGGCAGGGTTCCGGCCCAGTCGCTTCCACCCGGCACCGGCAGGGCCGGCTTGATATTGCCCCACGGTTCCAGACAGGCTCTCACATGGGAGAGCATCTCGGCCTCCGTCGTCTTCATGCGCGGGCTTAGTCCTGCGAAAATAATCATATCGAAACCGGCAAGGCGTTGCAGTTTGATCGCCAATCTCTCCGACATGCCAAAATTGGGAATGCGCGAAAAAGCGGCGACAAAATCAAAATGGGAGACCATCGGAACCTTTGCTTTTTTTCTAAGCACCCGGGCCGCAGACAAACCGGTGGTCCAGGCGTTGAGCATCACTGCGTTCACTCCATTTTGAACGGCGATATCATGCAACTCCTGAATGCGATCGACCTCGTCGGTGATATTGGCGATAAACATTTTTTTCTCGCCCGTCTCCTGCTCCGCTTTTTTGCGCAAGGCTCCCAACAATTTTGTCCGCTCTGCCAACGGCGAATAGGCCGTATCCGCCAGCATCTCGTCATCTTTGGGAGCGTCGAGACCGCCGAGCCAGCTTTGATAAGCCAGTTCTGCAAAACCCTTTGGATCGAGACCGATATTGGGTTTCACCACGCCCAAAAAAATCGGGCGATTGTGGATGTTCAACAGATCGCGCACCCCCTGCACGCCAAACTGCGGCCCCTGAAATTCTTTCAGATACGATTCGGGAAACTCCAGATCGAGAAGTTTGATGGTGGAAATTGCGGGAGAATAAAAAACCCCTTCACCACAAACGGTGGTGAGCAGGTTTGGAATTTTGGTGCCAAAGTTGATATGGGGCTGGGCAATCTCTGCGACATAACTTTTTTCTCCCACCGTTTTCAGGTTGAGGAGTTTGGCCCCGTATCTGATTCTAAAATCTTCGTCCACGTCGACCCGCTTCCACTGCGCGGTGCTCTGCTCCTGACACAAATGGATCGCCGCCTCCTCTGGATCGATGTCGGTCTCAAACTGAAAGGTCTCAATCACATAGAGATCCAAATCCAGCTCGGAACGTCTGGCCATAAAGTCATTCATTCTTTATTCTCCCAATATCTGAAGGATCACCTGGCGATTAGGTCTGGGGCCATCCAACTCCACAAAAAAAATGGATTGCCAGGCCCCCAATTTAAGTTTGCCATCGATCACCGGAACAACCTGCGACGTTGTCAGCAAAAGGCTCTGCAGATGGCTATGGGCATTGATTCTTCCGTCGATGGGGGTCAGGTCATGCTCATAGTCACCACTCTTTGGAACAATGCGATTTAAAAAACGGAGCATATCTTTTTGCAAGCCGGTCTCTTTTTCGTTGATGATGATGGCGGTGGTGGTGTGCTGGGTGATGACGGTGAGCTGGCCGTTTTGAATCAGACTCGATTCCAGAATCAGACGCACCTTTTCGGTGATGTCGATGAATTCGGCATCGTTCAAAGTGGCCAGGGTCATTTCACGCACAACGTTTTTCATGGGATTAATTTTTTCTCAAAACAATATATTGGGCGATCTCGCACAGAGGATCGGCGGGAGCCCCGAAATCTTTCAACAAGAGGGTCGCCTGATCGATCAATTCTTTCGCCATTTTTTTGGAAGCCTCCATCCCCAACACTTTGGGATAGGTCGATTTCTGGTTGGTCTGATCGGAGCCGACACTTTTGCCCATGGCCTCTTTCGTCCCCTCCACATTCAAAATATCGTCGGCAATCTGAAACGCCAGTCCGATTTTTTCACCATAAACTTTGAGCAACTCCTGTTGGGAAGAACTGGCTCCCGCGATCTTCGCCCCGCTCGTCACCGAAATGGTGATGAGGCGGCCCGTTTTATAACGATGCACCGTCTCCAGATCTTTTGCGTTCAAATTTTTTCCCTCGGCTTCGAGATCAAGCGCTTGTCCACCGACCATACCGCCGGGACCGGTGGCAAAGGCGATGTCGCGAATCACATCGATCAGGGTTGCAGGCGGAATCTGCCGGGAAACATCCGCGTGACAGAGCAGATGAAAGGCCTCCGACAAAAGACCGTCACCAGCCAGCACCGCCATCGCCTCTCCAAAAACTTTGTGATTGGTGGGGACGCCGCGCCGCAGATCATCATTATCCATGGAGGGGAGATCGTCGTGAATAAGCGAAAAAGTGTGGATCATCTCCAGCGCACACGCCACAGGCAACACCGGTTCAAGACTGCCACCCACCGCCTGTGCGGCGGCCAGCGCCAGAATGGGACGGATTCTTTTTCCACCCGCCTCGAGGGAATATTGCATCGCCTTATAAAGACCGGGGGGACAATCCGAATTGGCCTTCAGATATTTGGAAAGCGCCTGATCGATTCTCAATTTTTGTTCAGACAAATAATTTTCGATATTCATAACGGTTCCGTCTTCCACTCCCCCGCATCTTTTTTGATCAGCTGTTCCACTTTGCCTTTGGCCTCTTGCAAAAGTTTTTCGCAGACGCGCGCGAGGCCGATCCCCTCTTCAAAAGATTTGAGCGATTCTTCAAGGGTCAGATCGCCGCTTTCCAATTTACGGACGATTCCCTCGAGTTTTTCAACGGCCGTTTCAAATTTCACCGTCTCTGTTTTGGGTGGAGGCGTCATAATAAGCGTGTTTAAACACTGGCTTTTGGGGGGTGTCAATGCCGAAAAATCAACTCTTCCGCCGCCAGATTTGCAGATGCATCAGAGAACCGCGTTGTGCTGTGGGTATAATGCAATCGTCGATGTCGTTATCAAAAACCCGTTCCCAAATTTTTGAAGACATCGCCAGGTGCAAATAAAAACGTCTCGGATCTATATAGGGATAGGGAAGATGATCCGTTTGAATCACCAGATAGCCTCCTGCCTCCACATCTCGGCCCATATAACTTTCCAAACTTTGTTCCTGTGGCCATTGGATGAGTTCGTCCGGATTGCTCCAAAAAACAAGCTGGGAGGGATGAACCTGATCTATTTCATCGCGCGGAACCGGATGAATTTTTTCCTGCAGGATTTTGGGCGCGTGCATTTTCAAAGTTACTTGACGGGTTATTGCAATGCCGCCCGGCTCCTTGTCCCAAACGGTGTATCCGGCGGCGGCCAAAACAAGACCAAGATTCAAATCGCTACCGGAACCGTTGTCCACCACCCTCACAGAGGAAGCATCAGATGTTCCCCTAAGGAGAGTGTGAAGCGCTTCCAACCTTGGAAAACGCATTTCTCCGATGGGTGGGGTGCTCAACGAAAAAGGGAATAGTGCGAGAAGCAACTGTATGCCGAGATACATTGCCGCCGATTCCATCATTCGGTTTCGGGTCGGCAAATTGTCTGAAGGAGAAAAACGGGAGAGAACATGATTCCAGATTGGAGGTGGAATGCCACGAACAACTGCGGCCAATTTTTGCGGCGTTGTTTCAGAAAGGAGGCCCGCCAAAGAAACCTGATCCACTTGAGCCTCATAAAGCCCTGCGGCAACCACTGTTGCGGCCTGCTGTGCCACTTCGACCGAGGCGGCAGAAGCAAAAAAATGGGCCGCTTGTTCCGGTGCAATAGCTGAAAGAATTGAGGAGATCACACTAGTGTTATCGGCAGATTTTCGAAAAAGTTGCTAGACTTTGGAATTCATAAAGAAACCGGCTACTTACCAAGGGCCGCGGACCTCTCATATTGTTGACGCACGGTTAACGAATCTTCCGGATCTCTCTCCTCTGCAGGCGGAGCAATGGCGGAGGCTTTTACTTTTTCATGGGCCTCCGGAGTGAAGGCCTCCACAAAATAATCGTCGAGAATTGCAAAACGATTTTTGAATTGCCGACGTGCACTCCCAACAACTCCACCACCGGTGATAAAATAGAGGGCGACCGTTTCGGCAAAATCTTCGGCTGTATTCGTTTGGGCATAACCGCTGACATTTTCTTTGTCTTCCACAATGGCCCGAAGCCAGCGGGCATGGCCCCTCAAATCAAATTCCTTAAAGACGGTTACTGCATATAAATGCCCCAATTCGTGAAGAACGGTCCCCAAAAATCCAAAATCATCGCGTCTCTGGAACAGACTTAATATGCCCTCGCGACTCATTGACGCGTTGGCATCTCTCTCAAAATCGAGAATATGAACTTCCGTCAAACCGCGAAGCAGAAGGTCGGGAAGGCGGTTCAGTATTGGAAGAAGCTCTTCAAGGGTGGGGAGATTCTCCGAAGGATGCGGTGGTACCAGAATGGAAATTGTATGTCCATTTTTGGTGAAAACATGTTTTTGGTAACCCGACAGAACTTCCTTTTTTCTGACCCCTTTTTTATTTCTGTAAACCACTTTCATCTCGGACTGGGGCTCTGTTTTCAAAAGTTCCAGCGGTTTTCCAGGCACGAAAGAATCGAGAATGGCATCAAAAGAGAGGCAATAGCCCATTTCGAGAAGCGATGAATCCACGCGCGGATAGTTACCGCCAAAAATTTTCTTCCATTGTTCAAAGCCAGAAAGCGGAACCGGTTTTGGAACAAAGGGTCTGAATACATATTCGGGCAGGGGTTCTTCCGGACGAAAAATACGATAGTCCCGGCCAAAGGAGGAAAAGGCGGGACTATTGGCATTGCGCAAAATCAATTCACCGGCGGGTCCAAAAAACCCGGTGCGAGATTCCAAAACATAATCTTTTCCGTCCATAAAAATGGCCACCCCCCTCGCCCATCCACGAACGGCACCATAGGCGGTGAACAAATTCAAAAATGCGTCCGGCATTTGTGGCACATCATTCAGGAGCATTCTTTGAAGATTAAGGTCTGAAAGTTCAGGAGTAATTCTCAAATTCGTTATTTCTTCTTTGGGCCGGGGTTGAATGGCCTTTGTCCATAGGGGTTGCGGAATTTTTTTTAAAGCCGATACCAGAACATTCTTCTCCTTCCAGAAAGATTTTCCATCTCTTGAAGGAATGGACTTTCTAAAACTTCTCACCGCTTTCTCAAATTTCAGAATGGCCGCTTCATTGGGTTTCCAATAACTATCGGCCGCTTGCAACTGCTGGACCGCCGCCGTCAACGGCCCCACCAGAATCGCCTCGGCCCTTGATTGGTCAATAATTTCAGCCGCTTCCAGAGGCGTTGCAAAAGCTTGCAACCCCATTAGAGGGCTTAATGTGACGTTAAATGCCATCACTTGGTTATCGGCAGAAAGTGGAAAAAGTTGCCTACAATAAATCCCATTCCTTAATCTCCCTCTCCCCTTGAGGGAGAGGGCAATCCGCCGAAGGCGGATGGGGTGAGGGGGAGAATGTTGCAGGACCCCTCTCCCCAACCCTCGGAACAGCGCCGATGGCGCCCCAGGTGCCGTGAGCTCTGCGAACGGCCTCCCGCAAGGGGAGAGGGAGTCACAATTGGAAAAAAGTTGAGAATCTCCCCCTGCCCCCTCCTTATCCCGAAGGGATCCCTTTGGGACAAGGAGGGGGAAATCAGTTAGCGATCAGGATCTGGGCTTCTTGCAGAAGGGCGTCGACTTGTTGCAGGGTGGGGGCTTCTGCGTAGGTGCGGAGAAGTGGTTCGGTGCCGGAGGGGCGGATCAGGAGCCAACTGTCGTCATCCAAAGCAAAATGATAACCGTCGATGAGCGTTGTCTTCTTCACTTTTTTCCCAGCGAGCATAGTCGGTTTAAAATGGGTCAGTTTCAGTTTGGTCTCTTCCATCTTTTCTTTGGGAAGCGAAAGGTCGATCCGTTTATAGAAACAGGGGCCCACCTCTTTTTGCAGATCGGCGATCAATTCTCCCAGCAATTTTTTCTTCACCGCCATCAACTCGAGCAACAGCAAAGCACAATAGACGCCGTCACGTTCGCAGATGTGGTGCGGCATGCCGATGCCCCCCGACTCTTCGCCGCCCATCAGCACGCCGGGTTCCTTCATCGCGGGACTCAAAAATTTGAAGCCGATCGGCGTGACAACCATGGGGAGACCATATTTGTCACAGAGGCGGTCGATCATCACGGTGGTTGAGATTGATTTCAAAACTTTTCCCTTCATCTGGCGATTTTCAACCAGATGCTGAAGCAGAAGAGAAAAAATCTGGTGCGAGCTGACAAAGTTTCCTTTTTCATCCACCGCACCGATGCGATCGGCATCGCCGTCGGTGATGGCGCACATTGAATATTTGCCGGTGCGCATTTTTTCCATTGCCTCATTCACATACGGCTGGATCGGTTCCGGGTGTAGGCCCCCAAAATCGGGATCGGCCTTGAAATGAATCATCTCCACCTGATCGCCCAGAAGATCGTTCAAAAAACCGACACCGGCGCCGAAGAGGGGATCGTAGAGAATTTTAAAGTTGGCATTTTTAATACGTTGAAGGTCGATCAGCTGCCCAAAATTCTGGATATATTCCGCGTGCGGATCGAAGAGATGAAAGAGGGGATTGTTTTCGAGAGAGGCGGTCTTCGCTTTTTTTTTGTTCTTTTCATTTTCATCGATTTTATTTTCAATCGGTTTTAAAAATTCCGCCGAGGCCGCGCCACCGTAACTCTCTTTAAATTTGATGCCGTTCCATTTGGGGGGATTGTGACTGGCCGTCACCATGATACCTGCCGCCGCTTTTTTTTCTTTGACCATCCAGGAGACGCACGGCGTGGGACAAAAATCTTTGGAAAACCAGACGGGAATGTGATTGCCCAAAAGAATCGTGGCGATCAACTCGGCCGATTCTTTCGATTGATTGCGGCGGTCATAACCGATGATGACCGGCCCGCCACACTCTGGCAACGTGGGGTAAAGATCGGCAAACGCCTGAATAACCTGCGAAATATTTTCAGGGATAAAATCCTCGCCAATCACCGCGCGCCAGCCATCTGTGCCGAAACGGATTGTCATGGGTTAGACGAGCTAACATGCCACCGGGTTATTTCAAGGGAAAAATAAAGGAGGATTATCAACCTTCATTGTCAAAACGGCTTTCACTTCTTACCAAGTTTGCTGAGAAATTTTAGACACGCCCATTTCCACCTTAAAAAGCGCAAAGTCCAAACCAACCGTCGGCCTTTCCAATATTTGATCTGCACCGCAATTTCTTCTTCGATAGCATCCGCCCAATAATCAGGAGGATTGGAGCGAATGGAAATATCCGATGTGTCCAGCCGTACACCGCTGGTCATGAACGTCTCCCATGTATTTTTCAAATGATCTGGAATATCTCCCGCGAGCTTCACTTCTATCTCTCCCTGGGCATTTTTCTCAAAGAGAACCCCTTCTTTTTCTGACCCCAAAGCGATCATGACATGATCCACCTTCCCTTCCATAAAACGGACCACTTGCTCTGGCCGCCGCCAACGCCAATTTTTAACAATGTCGATCGAATCGTGATATATCATCGGGTCATCGTGTCCGTTGGGGTCATTAAGAAAGCGGTCAAAAAATTCCTTCAAAAAATGTCGTACCGCCCGCCAGTCTTTAGCTTCCAAAGCCTGACGAAATCGTATTTTAAAATTAACGAGAGGATCACCCCCCTTGATCTGATTGTCCTTGGCCGGCACATACAACGCATCCAAAATGGAGGACAAAATTGCCACACCCTGTTTGGGAGAGAGTTGCATCGCAGACAAATTTGGAGTCTCTTTTAAAAATCGCAAATAGTCCTGATAAGAAAACCAGCAATGGATGTCGGCTAGCGTTGTATCGAGAGCGACCTCTAATCCCCTTTCAGCATAAACCATCATCTTTGCCGCCTTCTCCCTGGCCTTTCTGACAGAGCCGTGACTGACAGCTTCCACACCCACACCGGAAGAAAAAAGCTTCTTAAGCTGCTTAGGCCCAGGTCTCGGCATCGGATCGATCGACACACCGGCATCCATTAAAAGATCGAGAAATGTGACCCGAACTCCCAAATCTTCAGCATGGGCTTCCAAACCAAAAGCGCGCCAAAAAGCCATAAAGCTTCTCTGAAATTCTTCATTGTCGCGATTATAATCGAAAATGGAAGGTGCCACGACAGCGGTCTCCCGACCTGTCCGTTTCTCTCTTTTGGCCGCCACTTTCAATAGAAGCTGGTCGTCATGTTCCAATGTTTCATAGAGAAGCAAAAGACGAATCCAGATTTGAAGGTTCACCTTTTCCGGTTCAAAGAGAGTGATTAGAGCCTCATCATGTAGCGAAGAGGTTCCCTCTTTCAGGCGCGCAGCCAATGCGGGAGGAAAAGCTCTAACCCAGACAAGAGCCTCTTCGATTGTTGTTATTTCTAAAATCAAGGGAAGAGTGGTTTTAAGAAAGTCCGTTTCACCGGCAGCAGAAGAAGAGACCTCTTCAGAAGAGGCGGCCTTTATGGAGGGTCTGATATCGGCAAGACCGGCAAAAGCAAACCTTCTTCCTCTTTTACCCCGTTCCAAAAAAACCAGGGCAGACGGATCGACCGGGACAAAAACATCCGGGGTAGAATCGGCGGAAGGGTTGAACGCGGGTAAATCCGAAAACGATTGAAAAGCCTCGGACAAAACCGGTTGTGCGGCAAAATAATGGGCCCCCAGGGCCATATCGGACAACGGTGTCATGACTTCTCTTCTATCGGCATATCTCAAAAATAGTTGCTTGTTTTTTTTAACTCTTTTTCAAACCAACTGACACGCCAATCGAATCGCGCACTTTAAATTGTGCGGGTCGGCCTCTCCTGTGCCGGCGATGTCTTCGGCGGTGCCGTGGTCGACCGAGACGCGAAGGAATGGAAGGCCGAGAGAAATCTGGACGGTGTCTTTGAACGCGAGCGTCTTGATGGGAATGAGACCCTGATCGTGATACATCGCAATCACGCCGTCCCATTTATCCAGAGTCATCTGCCAGAAAAGCGTGTCGGGAGACAAAGGACCGTCGATCATGATCCCCTCTCTGCGCGCTTGTGCGATCGCGGGGGCAATAATGCGAATTTCTTCTTCACCCAGCATACCCCCCTCGCCTGCGTGCGGGTTCAGGCCCGCCACCGCCAGTCGTGGCTCCAGAATACGAAAATGTTTTTGCAAACCCTGATGCGTCAGACGAATCGTCTGCAGAATATCCATCGCATTCAATCTTATGG
Organism: Deltaproteobacteria bacterium; assembly: GCA_030648035.1. Taxonomy (GTDB): domain Bacteria; phylum UBA10199; class UBA10199; order SPLOWO2-01-44-7; family SPLOWO2-01-44-7; genus JAUSII01. The sequence continues at coordinate 26,380 of JAUSII010000025.1, forward strand.
GAACTTCTGCCAGAGGAAGATGCCGGGTCACCAGAGAAATGCGCCAGTTTTTTGCCACAAACATCATGCAGACTTTGGAGGCCGTCTTCTCGGCAAAAAATTCGGTGTGACCTGTGAATTTTTTATCAACCAGGCGCAATCTTTTTTTATTCACCGGTGCGGTGACAATGGCCTGAATGTTTCCAGACAGCGCCGCATCGGTGGCGCGCGTCAAAGAATCGAGAGCCGTTTCTGCCGCCATTTGATCACTGATTTTTGGATTAAAAACGGTGGGACCAAAAACTTCAAACTCTGCCAACTTCACAATTTCCGGATCGGCAAGGGCCTCTGCCACAATCTCCGGACCCACCCCTTTGGGATCGCCTGTTGTGATGCCTATCCGGGGTCTTTGCATATTTTTTATTCCAGAATTTCAACGTAGGCTTTGCGGCGGAGCTTCATCATATAATTATTAATCTCCTGATCCATCCGCTCGTTGTAGAGATTTTGTCTCAACCCTTCATCGCTCTTGCTCTCTTCGGGTTGGAGATTGGCAGAGGCCGACTTGTCGATCACCTTGATGATATAAATCCCCTGCGGCGCAATAATCGGATCACTGATCATCCCCGTTCCCATTTTGCGAACGGCGGCGGCAACGGGTGCCGGCAACTCCGACAACGATTTGGTCCCCAAGTCGCCCCCCTCTTTGGCCTCCGGTCCTTTGGAATTATCCCGGGCCAATTTGGCAAAGTCCCCTTTCTGTCTCGCCTTGTCTGAGATTTTGCGCCCTTTGCGAACCACATCTTTGACATCTTTGGTGGAGGCGTCGGGATCAAGCGGAAAAAAAATGACGGCAAGATGAACAGTGGCATCCGGATTATCCGGAATCACTTGTCCCGATTTGAAACTCTGCACCTCTTCATCGCTCACATGTGCAGTGATGTGCTGTTGCATAAACTTGGTCTGCCGAATCTGGTCTTTGAGTTGTTCCTTGTAAGATTCAAAAGGAATGCCTTTGCCTGCCAGTTCAGCGCGCAGGATTTCGATATTGATTCCATTTTTCTGGAGCACATTGGCAATCGCCCGCGCCAGGTCGTCATCACTCACCTCTATATTGGCCTTGATAATCTCCTGTTGCAAAAGCTTCTGGTTGATCATGTCACTTAAGACCTGCGAACGAATTGTCTTTTGGGTCAGCTCCGGATTGGTGGAGCGTTTGATCTCGGATTGTTTCATGGCCATGGCCCTCTCGAGAGCCAACTCGGTGATCGCATCATTATTAACAACCGCCACCACACGGTCCACAATCTTGGCATGCAGGGGAAAAGATCCCAGCATGAAAACAACAAACAATCCCAGTGCATTTTTATTTTTCATCCAATAGCTCCGTCTTTACTTCTATTTTTGCTCCGGCCCGCAAAGCCTCATACCACTTCTGAAAGGCCTCTCTCCCATTTATCTCCAGAAACTTTTTACGAATCGACTCTCTTACCTCATCCAGGGGGAGCTGTCCAGCCCCCCTCGTCTCCAACACTTCGAAAAGGTGATATCCATAGGGACTCTTGATCACAGCGCTCAATTCGCCAGGTTTCAGCCGAAAACAGACTCGCTCAAAGTCTCCAGGCATAACCCCCCTTTCAAACCATCCCAAATTCCCTCCCTGCATTCGATCAGGACTCAAGGAATATTTTTTGGCCACTTCTTCAAAGGAAGTTCCATCCACAAGCATCTTTCTCAAAGCCTCCGCCTTCTCACGAGAATCGGTCGCAATCTGCCGGGCTCTGACCTGCTCGCCATGTTTGAATTCTGAAAGATGGCTCTCATAATATTTTTGAATTTCCTCATCGGTCAGCGAAAGCTGTTCGGCGATAACAACGTCGATCAATCTTTTGATTCGAAGTTCTTTTTTTCTCTGTTCCCGAAAATCCTTGGAGGTCATAACCTTCAACTCCAGCATTTTTTCGAAATCTTCCTCCCTTGAATAATAGCCCTTGAATTGCGCGACACTCTTGTCAACTTCCGATGAGGAAACCTCTATGCCACGCCTGTTGGCCTCTTGCAGAAGGAGCTGGTCTTTGAGCAGGCTCTCCACTGCGGAGGTTTTCAACTGTTTGAGCCTCTCCGCACTCAAGCCAAGCTCACTGCCAAACTTCCAGCGCGTTGCATCCATCGACTTTTGAAAATCCTCGAGCGTGATTTTTTCTCCGTTCACCGTGGCCAACACCGGAGAATGGGGTTTGGGGGTGCAGGCCGCTCCAATCAAAAGCACCGTCAAACAAAAAAACTTTTTCATGATTTCACGTCCATAGTCTTCTTTGACAGTTCGCTCAACTCCTTTTTCACCCCTTCCAGAATCTGCATGGGCGTCTTCAAGCCGGTGACTTTTATAAAAAAAGCGCCGGAGGGTTTGATCTGATAAATTTTGGGATGTTTTTGCGCCAGACGAAATAAAATTTCGGGAGAGACCGGCGTGGAAGCATCAAACGAAAAAACAAAACGTTCTCCGTCAAATTGCAATGATTTGATGCGGAGATTGACGGCCATCTGTTTGATCTCGATGATCTCCAGCAACTGAAGCGTCGGCTCCGGGACGGGACCGAAGCGGTCGGTCAATTCCAAAACGAAGGCCTCTTTTTCTTCCGGCTTAGAAATGTGCGACATCCTTTTGTAGAGTTCCATCCTCAATGCCGGATCGGCGACATAATCCTCCGGAATAAATGCGGGGACCTTCAGATGCATTTCCGGATCGAGATCTTCCTCCAGTTTTTCTCCCCGGAGACGCCGAATCGTCTGCGAAAGAAGTTTGGTATAGAGTTCGTAACCGACCTCTTCGATAAACCCGGCCTGCGACGTTCCCAACAGATTTCCGGCGCCACGGATTTCCAGATCGTGCGAGGCAATTTTAAAACCAGCCCCCAATTCGGTGTAGCGGGTCAGCACATGCAGGCGCTGTCTCGCCTCTCCGGCCAGAACCTCTTCATCGGGAACGAGCAGATAACAGAAGGCCTGCCTGTCCGAGCGACCCACCCGCCCGCGCAACTGATAGAGCTGGGCCAGACCAAACATATCGGCCCGGTTGATGATCATCGTATTGGCGGTGGGAACGTCGATGCCCGATTCAATGATGGTGGTGCACAAAAGAATCTGCGTTTTCTGATGGAGAAAATCGATCATCACCTGTTCCAGTTTTTCTTCATCCATCTGACCGTGACCCACTGCGATGCTGACGCCGGGAAAAAGATCGGCCAGGCGTTTTCGCATCGACTCGATGGTCGCCACACGATTGTGGACAAAAAAGATCTGCCCCCCGCGCGCGAGTTCCTGTTCCACCGCGTGGCGCACCACCGCATCGTCCCATTTGGCGATGAACGTGCGAATGGAGAGGCGGTCGACCGGCGGCGTGTGAATGAGACTCAAATCGCGCAGGCCGATCAGCGACATATGCAATGTTCTGGGAATCGGCGTTGCCGACAAGGTCAGCACATCGACTGTCGGTCTTATCTTTTTTATTTTTTCTTTATGCTTCACGCCGAAGCGGTGTTCTTCATCAATAATCAAAAGCCCCAGCTGTTTGAATTTGCAGTCTTTGGCCAAAATGCGATGGGTGGCAATCACGATATCCAATTTGCCTGTCTCCAATTTTTCCAGAATTTCTTTTTGCTCGGAGCGCGAGCGAAAACGGGAGAGCATGTCGACCGAGACACCCAGTTTTGAAAAACGTTCCTGAAACGTTTCAAAATGTTGAAGCGCCAACACGGTCGTGGGAACGAGCACCCCCACCTGCTTCCCCGCCGACACCGCTTTAAACGCGGCGCGCAGGGCGACTTCCGTTTTGCCATAGCCGACATCGCCGCAAATGAGACGATCCATCGGTTTCGACTCCTGCATGTCGCGCAAAACATCGTCGATGGCTTGCGCCTGGTCGGGAGTTTCATCATAGGGAAAGTGCGAGGCAAATTCTTCATCGGAACTATCTGGAGCCGGAAAAGCAACACCGGCGTTGAGTTCTCTCTGGGCATGAATTTTCAAAAGTTCCTGTGCAATTTTATAAACATATTCTCCCGCCCTCTTTTTTATTTTCTGCCAGCGCACTCCGCCCAACTGATCGAGCATGGGGGGTTTGAACTCCGCGCCAATGTAGCGCTGGATGGCGGTCATCCGGTAGACCGGCAGATAGAGTTTGTCGTCGCTCAAAAATTCGAGCTTGAGATAATCACCGTCGATGCCGTGAGTCTTCATGTGCGTCAACCCGGCGTAACGACAGATGCCATGCTCTTCGTGCACCAGATAGTCACCGGTTTTGAGTTCGGCAAAAGAGGGGATGGGAAGGCCCGCCTTGGCCTGACGGGTGCGGCGCATCATCTTGTGACCAAAATTTTCCTCCTCCGTCAGCACGATCAAATTCTCCGCCGGCCAGCCGAAACCCTGCGACAAGAATCCAAGCTCGATTGGAAACGGGGGAAGTGACTTGGATTTGAGAAGGTCTTTCAAACGCTCGGCCTGAATGGGGGTGTGACAGACACACCGGATGCGAACATTGTCGGCGTAGCCCTCTTTGAGATTTTCGCGATTCCATTTGGCTTTGAGCGCGACAGAAGAATCGATTTTCAATTCCATCCCTTCAGTCAGAAGTGGATTGATAAAAATGGAAGACCGCTTCATCCCCTCCTCTTCCAGCTTTGCATAAGAGTGAAGCAACATGTCGGGATGAATCAGACGCTCCAGAGAACCGGTGCTTTGATAGAGATCCAAAATCTCTTTTTTTGTTTTGAAAAAAATTTCCTTGAGCTCTTCCGGATCGGGAAGAAAAACAATTGTCTCTTTTTGAAGATAATCAAACAGCGTCGCAGGGGTCTCATAAAAAGCGGGGAGAAACGTGTCGATGCCGGTAAAACTCTCCTTCGCCTCTATTTTATCCACCGCCTCTTTGCGCAGTGTCGCCGGCAACTCCAAATCATCCGCAAATTTTTTAAGACGACGCGCCGCCTGCGAAGAAAACTCTTCAGCAAACAAAATTTCCGACGCAGGAATCAGAATGACCTGCTCTTTCGATGTCCGATGTCCGATGTCCGCTGAACGAACCGTAGTTTGAGTCGCCGCATCAAACCACCGGATCTCGGCCAGACAATCCCCCTCAAATTCCAGTCGGCACGGGTTTTCCATCTGCGGCGAAAAAATATCGACCAACCCCCCGCGCACCGCAAACTCTCCGGGCGATTCGACCACCACCTCCCGATGATAACCGTTGTCGATCAGCCACGACAAAAGTGTTTCGCGGCGAATCTCTTCATAAAGACAAAGGGTCCAGCGCTGTTTTTTTAAAACCTGCGGCGGAATAACTTTGCGAAAAAAGGCGGGCCACGGCGCAATCAAAACAGAAGGCTCTTCTTCCAAAAGACGCGAGAGTGTCGCAATTCTCTCCGCCGCAATATCAGAGCCGGTGACAATGCCGGTGTAGGGAAGCACATCGTGCGGCGGAAACCAGATTATTTTGTGCGCGCTTTCGGGCCCCAGAAAAAATTCGAGATTTTGTTTGAGTGTGAGACCCGACTTGAGATCGGGAGTAACGCGAAGAAAACTCTGCTTCGGCCGGGTTCGGATCAGCTCGGAGAGAAGATAAGCCTCCGACGCACAGTCCAATCCCTTCACCCCCTTCGGAAACGGGGGCGTCAAAAGCAAAGGGCCCAATGTTTTATCGACAAACATCGGGCCCTTAGTAAAAGTTTAAACAGCAATTGTCAAAGAGAGCTACTTTTTGGCTATAAATTTCTCAACCGCCAAATAGAGGGAAAAACCAAACTTGTGATCCAATCGGCCGCGCACGCGCCATTTGCCGCCATCGTCCAGCCCGTAAAGTTCCAGTTCCCGCAAAGCCCGCTTGGCGATGCGGTTTTCCATCTGGGACGTTTCTTCCGATTTTGGAGCACGCGATTTCTTGTCCGCATTTATTTCTGTGATTTCATTTATAAAAACATTGGCGAGCCGTTTATAAATCTTGTCCGCAATAACATCCAACTCATGACCGGAAGAGAGCTTCGTCAAAAAAGAGAATCCGACTTGCGAATTGAATTCTCCGCCATCCAGCTGCGCTCCCCTCTCAACCATTTGGTATTGTCCATTCACAACAAAAGAAAGCTTGGCGATTCGAGTTTTTGCACCACTGGAGGTCTGAACTTTATCCTCAACCTCGAATTGTTTATCCGGAGAATTCCCCGATCCAATCCCCGGTCTATCCAGAGAAAAACGGTAGGAGGGTTGCCCTTTTTGAAAGGGAGCCGTCGTCCCCAAATTTATTTTTTTGCCTTCCTTCGTGATTAATCTGGCAAAAACCGTGGTTGCCAAATCTTTTTGAGGAACTCTCTCCACCTCCACACAGGTCGATTCGTAAATTTCATCACGAATACCATCCCCATTCAAATCGGGTGTAGACACCACCGATTCATTCCACCTGGTACACTCGGGGCCTAAAATGAATCCTCCTGACAACATAAAACCTCCTTATTTAAGAGCCGTCATCGGCTAACACTATTATCGCAAGCTGTCAAAAAAAGTTGCTTACCGCATAAGTGTCGGACGCTTATCGGGGGGCTGTGCCACAATAAGCGTCCGACACTTATGCGGGACACCTTTAGGAGGAGGGTTCACCGTCTTCTATTGTGGCCGATTGATTGCACTGCACTTCCTTGGTAAAAACACGCTGAAATTGTTCGGCCCATAACAAAAAAGAGACTCCAGCAACACCGGAAAGATCAATCTGCGTCTGACCGTCAAAATAAACAGCCATGCTCTCCGGAACCGGGTCTTCATCCAAATTATTAAAAAAAATAGAAACTGAATGGGCGTGGTTCAAATCCGAAATCAAGATATACTGGTCTTGTGGCGTATCCTTTTCCCACTTCAAAATCAAACCAGGTAACTCCCGTTTGCATAAAAGGGCGTTCACAATGCGATGCATATGGGAAACAATTTTCTCCATACGCCCAAATATTTCCTGGCGCACCTCCTCCGGAGTAAAAAAGCCGTTACTTAAATCCGTATGAAAAAGGGGGTAATTGAAAAATCGGCATTTTATAATATTTATGGCAACACAAGGAGAACATGGCTCTGCCGGCTTTACATTGTGCCCCAACCATTGGTTGTCTCTGCCGGTCCCATCTCGAAATCCGGCGCGGATATGTTGCAAATGCCGATAGTCTGCGGCCCAATGGCTTTCAGGCTCGGATCTATCCACAGCGGTACATTCCTCCCGGTTCAACACTCCTTCCAAACGGTATAATTCCTGTTCCAGAGGTTTAAAATGACGGGAAACCTCCAACTTCAAATCAAGGGTGCCAAAATCACGGATGTCGATCGGTTTTGTCATTTTAGTTTCGTATAGGCTTGCGGCACGAGAATATTGCGCCGGCCAGATGGACCTCGGCGGTCGCACGATAATCGCCGTTCGAACAGGTGCCGACTTTGATGATGCGTGTTTCCAGGCCAGAAACTGTAACCGCAGAAGACTCTTCAGAAACAGATTGGGAGGTTTTTGTCCGATTCAGTTTGATAGCCAATTCATTGCATGTTTTCCCGTCAGGCGTTTTTTTAAACCACTCGACCGCTTTAGAGTTGGCAAAAACACCGGCTTGACTCTTTGCCGCCCATTCTGTCTCCCAACAACTCCCCTTTATGGTGAAAGTGGTTTTGTCTTTCCAATGCGGCTTGTCTTCTTTCTGCTCCGATTTGGAAAGTTTTTTCTTTTGCTTTTGTTTTTTCTTTTGAACCTTGGACGGAGTGGCGCAATCGGTCAAACACGCCAACACTGCAATCCCTACCACAATAGGCCACATAAAATATCCTCTCTTTTCCCCTGCATAATGATTATCGGCAGGGGCCTAAAAAAGTTGCCTACCGCATAAGCGTCCGACACTTATGAGGGACGCCTCGGATTATGCCTTGGTTTTTTTTTAAGACTTTTTCTAAGGCATGCACATGAATTCCGCGCCGGCGAGATTGACCTCCACGATCGCCCGATAGTCGCCGTTGGAGCAGGTGCCAAAGTGATGCAAATTCACGGCCAAACCAGAAATTCGGACTTCGGGATCCTCCCTAGAACGGTTGTGGGAGGTTTTTGTATGGGTTTCTATTATCACTGATTTTTGATTGCAGGCTTTGCCTTCAGAAGTTTTTGCAAACCACCACTTCACTGCTTTAGCCAGGGCAAAACCATCAGCCTGACGCTTTGCCGCCTGCATTGTCTTCCAACAGCTCCCTTTTATGGTGAACGTGGTTTTGTTTTTCCAATGCGGCTTGTCTTCCTTCTGCTCCGCTTTGGAGAGTTTTTTCTTTTGAACCTTGGACGGAGTGGCACAATCGGTCAACCACGCCAACACTGCAATCCCTGCCACGATAGGCCACATAAAATATCCTCTCTTTTCCCTACATAATGGTTATCGGCAGAAGCCGGAAAAAGTTGCCTGACACCCGAGATTGTTACCCGAGATAAAATAAATGACAACCTAATTGACTAATAGTCATTTAATTAGTTAATTACCCTATATGAAAATAATCCCACCGACTGAAAATCATCTCACCCGCCTCTATTATGAATTGGGCAAAATGGGGGCGCAGAGTGTGGGAGAAAAAAAACCGTGGCCCTATCATTTCGAAAATACCGAATCCCTTTTTGCCTTGGCCTCCGATTTGAGTCGGTGGGATCCGCGCTTACTGCAAATTCTTGTAGAGTTTGGGCTCAATCACTGGAAAGAATTGCATCCGCAACATTTGCGCGAAGCCATACAGGAGATGCAGTCGCCGCAGACGGTGGGAGTGGTGGCCGCATTTATTCTGGCTGCGGCTCCACTGGAAAAAGAGACCTCCCTTTTCTGGAACTATGTAACGGCGGGACTAAAACCGGTTGAACCGCAATTTTATTTTCACGATCTGCACACACCAGGCTCCATCCTGGCTGAACGGGCGGCAAAAGAGAGTCTGCAGGAATTCAGCCAATGGGGTTTTCTGGGGCGCGAGCGGGTGATTGCAGACACCCGGACAAAACAGGGCGTCGGAAGCTGGGGCCAGCCAGCGCGTCTCAATATTTTGAAGCGTCTTTTCAAAACAAGAAAGCAGATTCAAATTTCAGATTACCTCAAAGAACTGGGTCACTCCATCTCCCGCCAACAAGCCCTGCTCGACCTCAAAAAAATAAAAGCCAAACAAGAAGGAAGCGGGCGGGGAACCACATGGATTCTTCTCCGACAGCCGTAACGGAAAGCGAAAGAAGTTGATTGGGAGGGTCGCTGTTCGGTTTGGGTCGGACGATTAAACTCCGCATCCGCCTGAGGCGGATGCTTCGCAACCCAGCAAAGCTGGGTCTTGACACCGACAGCTTGCCCTCGGTGATTTTTATTGATGGACCCCGGAGGATAAAAATCACCTGCGCACATCCCTCCCAAACACTTTCTCTCGATTTCCTTCACAGGTGCACTTCGAATTAAAAAATTTATAGTTCAAAAGACACGTGCTCAAAAGCTGGAAGCGTGGAAAAAAGTGGTATGAGGCGGCCTGTCGGAGGCAATTTTACAAACGGGATATAAAGCCAAAATTGCCGAGACCGGAGCACCCATTTTGGGTCGTCCCAAAATGAGGTGCGTCCCCGAATACCCTTTTTTCTCCCTCCACTTTCAGATTTTGACGGTACACGGCGGATAAAACTGCTTGAAGTTGTTCCACTCTCAAAGTAGTCTCGCCGATTCTCTATGGCCTTCAAATTCATAACGGTTAAGGGCGCCAAAACCCACAACCTTAAAAATATCGACGTTCAGATTCCGCGCGAAAAACTGGTCGTCATCACGGGGCTTTCGGGTTCGGGCAAATCGACGCTCGCCTTCGACACCATTTATGCCGAGGGCCAGCGCCGTTATGTCGAATCGCTCTCGGCCTATGCGCGGCAATTTCTGGAACAGATGGCCAAACCGGATGTTGAATCGATCGAGGGATTATCGCCCGCCATTTCCATTCAACAACGATCCTCCAGCAAAAACCCCCGCTCCACCGTCGGCACCGCCACCGAAATTTATGACTATTTGAGACTCCTCTTCGCCCGCATCGGCAAACCCTTTTGCTACAAATGCGGCAAGCCGATCGCCGCGCAGACCATTTCGCAGATGGTCGACCAGATTCTTAAATACCCGGAAGGGACAAAACTCCATGTGCTCTCCCCCGTCGTGCGTGGGCGCAAGGGGACGTATCAAAAAGAATTGGAGGATTTTCAAAAACAGGGTTTCGTTCGCGTCAAAATCGACGACAAAATTTTTGAACTGGCCGATCTGCACGCCATTCACCTCGACAAAAAGAAAAAGCACAATATCGATCTCTTCATCGACCGCCTCGTCCTCAAAGCCGACATTAAAACAAGATTGGCCGACTCTCTCGCCACAGCGCTTAAATTCGGGGAGGGGATTGTGAAGATTGAAATTGCCGACTCTTCGACAAGCGTTCCACAACTCTTCAGCGAAAAATCGGCCTGCATCGATTGCGGCATCAGTTATCCCGAAATCACGCCGCAACTTTTTTCTTTCAACAATCCGCAGGGGGCCTGCCCCGAGTGTCTCGGCATCGGACACAAAATGTATTTCGATCCCGACCTGATTATTCCCAATCACAATATCTCGCTTCGCGACGGGGCCATCCACTGTTGGAGCCCCAAGGCGCAGACCTATTACATGGACATTCTCGAATCGCTGGCCAAACATTTTCACTTTGATATCTATGCTCCGTGGAAAAAACTGCCTGAAAAAATCCAGGACGTTCTGCTGAACGGTTCGGGCGAGGAAAAAATAAAATTCAAATATGAGGGGCGCGACAGCCATCACCACAGCGTTGAATCTCCCTATGAGGGCATTCTTCCACAACTCAACCGCCGCTTCAGGGAGACCGAGTCGGACTGGGTGCGCGAAGATCTGGAACGCTTCATGAATATGCGCCCCTGCCCCGCCTGCAACGGAACACGTCTCAAAAAAGAGAGCATTCACATCAAGGTGGATGAAAAAAACATCTCCCAACTGACCGCCCTCTCGGTGACACTCGCCATCGATTTTTTTGAAAATCTGAAACTCGGCGCCAAAGACAAAAAAATTGCAGAGCGCATTTTGAAAGAGATCACGAACCGGCTTCAATTTCTAAATGATGTGGGGCTGGGCTATCTCACCGTCGACAGAAATGCAGGCACTCTCTCCGGCGGCGAAGACCAGCGCATCCGTCTGGCGACACAGATCGGCTCGGCATTGACCGGCGTGCTTTATGTTCTGGATGAGCCTTCCATCGGCCTGCATCAGAGAGACAACGACCGCCTTTTGAACACGATGAAAAAACTGCGCGATCTGGGCAACACGGTGCTGGTGGTGGAACACGATTACGACACGATTCTGGAAGCCGACTATTGCATCGATCTCGGTCCCGGCGCCGGAATACACGGCGGCCATGTGATCGCCACCGGCACACCCAAAGAGCTGATGAAAAATCCCAAATCGCTCACGGGACAATATCTCTCGCGCAAAAAAACAATTTCGGTGCCGGGCAAGCGGCGCAAACCGAGCAGTGAATGGCTCATCATCAAGGGGGCCAGGGAGCACAATCTTAAATCGATCGACGTTAAAATCCCGCTTCACCTTTTCACCGCGGTGACCGGCGTCTCGGGTTCCGGCAAAAGCACGCTCATCAACGAAACCCTCTGCAACGGTCTGATGCAGAGGCTCTACCATTCCAAAGAACCGGCG
>JAUSII010000026.1 GCA_030648035.1 Deltaproteobacteria bacterium
TGGTAAGGAGGGACTCTGTATTCATACCCGGAAAACATCTCGTGGCTTCACAATGATAGAGCTGGTGATTGTCGTCGCCCTGATGGGTATCCTCGCCCTTCTCTTCATGCCTAAAGATTTTCTTCAAACATTCAACCTTGAAACAGCGGCGGCCCGGATCAAACAGGATATCCGCTATGCCAAGGAACTGGCGGCCACCACCAATATCAATTGTGGCGTCAACTTTGTTGCCAACGGAAGTTACACCGTCTATTCCCAGTCTGCCGGCAACCCGGTGACCAATCCCTTCACGAGACAACCTTTTACGACCAACATCGCCGACGAATTCAAAACGGTCCTCATCGGCAACACGGTGCAAGTGGAATTTGATCCGATGGGAAAACCTGTTTTGGGAAGCGGCCAGTCGGTCCAGATCACGAATGGAACAACCACCGTCTCTCTCCTGATCACGCCGAACACCGGCTTGATACAGCAACAGTGAGGTTTAAAACGATGCGCCTGACTTCACACAAAGGTTTTACTTTTATCGAAACGATCCTGACCCTGATGGTTCTGGGCGGGGGAGTTCTGGGAGTTTTGACCATATACAATCAGAACATCGCCCGCGCCAATGAAATGGAACAGACATTGATTGCCACCAGCCTGGCGGAACAGAAACTGGAACAGATTCTCCACGATAAAAAATACCAGCTGTATGCCTATGTTATTCAGGCCAACTACCCGACAGAAAATCTTCTGGCACAAGGTTATCCCGGTTATACCCGGACTACCACCATTCTCGAAGTAGACCCCGTCGATCTGAGCACAGCCAAAAACGGTTCCGGATACAAAAAAATCACCGTCATGGTCCAGACTACCGGCGGCCTCCCTGTTTCCATCCCAACACTGGTGACACTCTGGGGGGAGGACGGATGAGAAAACAAAGCGGATTTACACTGGTTGAAATTATTCTCTCCATCACTCTCATGGGAATTTTATTCACCTTGAGCAGCCTGGTCCTCGTACAGGGACTCAACGCCTACAGGCACATCTCCGCCCGAGCGACCAATCTCAACGAAGCCCGATATGCCCTGGAGAGGATGGTTCGGGAATTGAGACGGGAAGGAGACGAAAACAATATCGACGACATCAAAAACATCCAGTCCAACAGCATCACTTTTATTGATGCTCTGGGAAACAACACGAGTTTCAGTTTGAGCGGCCAAAATCTTTTGCGCGACAACGACCTCCTGCTGAACAATGTCACCGCACTGGTCTTCACCGGTTACAGGGATACCGGAGCAGAGACCTCTTCGGCCCAGCAGGTCCGACGTGTTCGCATTCAACTCACCACAACACCGCCGGGACAGGTTGCATCTCTATTGCTTGTGTCGGATGTTTTTTTGAGGAACTACATGTATGAAAACTTTCAATAAAAAAGGTGGTATTTCGACGATTGCGGCGTTGCTTACTTTGCTCAGTTTGGTGGCGATGGGAGCGGTGATTTCTTATCTGGTTTCTGCCGGAGAGGAGTCGAGGGCGAATCATTTTTTATCGACACAGGCCATGTATGTGACTCAAGGAGGCATCGAGCATGCGGTCAAAAAAATCTATGATGGCGAAGACGAAATTATCGTCCCCCCTGGCAAAGCCTTTGGAAATGGCTCCTTTACCGTCAGTCGAAGCGGCCTGACCCTGACCGTCACCGGGACGGTGGGTGATGCCGTTCGCGTCCACAAGGTTGACAGCCCCACAGAAGCCGACTGCACACTCATTGACGTCACCAATGCCAATTTGAGCCATGATGGAAAAACGGTTGCCTCCATCACTTTCAGAAAAATTTGTCTGGCAACGATCACTATCGACAAAATGCTCTTCACCTGGGTCAGCGACAACGCAGAGAGGTTGAAGCAAATCAAAATTGAATCGAGCACCATCTATGACAATCCGGCGGGCGCCCCTTCGGGGACGCTCCTCGATGTGGCCGACTATACGGTCCTCAATGGCAACAACAATGTGATCAACAAAATTGAATGGAACAGTGACATGGAAGACAAAACCATCACCATGACCTTCACTATGGCAGATGGCACCACCAAATCTGCGACATTCGAAGTGGACGATTAAGGTCAAAGATGTATAATCCCGATCCATGTATTGCGAATTCTTCGGCTTCCATGAAAAACCTTTCAATGTCACTCCGGATACACGCTATCTTTATCTATCCCCATTGCATCAGGGTGTTTTGGACACACTCCGCTACGGCATTCATGAACGCAAAGGTTTCATGCTTCTGACTGGGGAGGTCGGCACCGGAAAAACATTGAGTTTGAGAGCCCTGCTCAATGAATTGGGAGACACGGTCGAAACCAGTCTCATTCTCAACCCCCAACTCTCCCGTCTCGAATTGATCAAGACCATCAACCGCGACTTTGGAAAAGATCTCAAGCGCAACTCCTTCAAGGAACAGATCGATTGTCTAAACCAATTTGTTCTTCAATCAGGCAATGAGGGGCGAAACGCCCTGGTCATCATCGATGAGGCGCAGAATTTATCCATGGAAGCCCTTGAAATGACACGTCTTTTATCTAATCTCGAAACAGAGACCCACAAACTTTTGCAGATTCTTCTGGTGGGCCAACCGGAACTCTACGGCAAACTGGCCACCCAAGAAATGAGACAACTACGCCAGAGAATCCAGATCCACTGCCAGCTCCGCCCGCTCGATCTGGACCAGACGGAGCATTATATTACTTTTCGTATTCAAAAGGCCGGTCCCGATTCGCGCGTTGCTTTTGAGAAATCGGCGGTGGCGAGAATTTTCCACCGAAGCAAGGGAACACCGAGATTGATCAACACCCTTTGCGATTTTTGTCTCGTCGCCTCCTATCTTAAAGGATCGCGCGTAATCACGCGCTCTCTTGTGGATGAAGCCTTCCACGAAACGCCGGAATATACGATAGCCCTCTAAACTTTTATGTCACTCATTCTCGACGCGCTGAAAAAAGCCGAAAAGGAACAGAACCCCAACTCCGGAAACAAAATCGGCGGCTCCAATCCGATTATTGCCGATACGCCTCCCTCGCAACAAAGGCATTTTGTTTGGCTGATCGTTTTGCTGGTCATCAGTCTGAGCATTCTGCTCTACGCAAGGTATTTTAAAAAATCCTCACCGACATTTATTCCACAACCCAAAGCGGTTCTCCCAATCACTGAAACATCCCAGAATGTCCTCAGGCTCAAGGGGGAGGCCAACCAACTTTTTCAGGAAAATAAACTCATTGAGAGCCAGGCCCTCTGGGAAAAACTGACCCTCCTCTCCCCCACGGATGCGGAGGTTTATAATAATCTCGGACTTGTCCTCAAAAAACTGGGAAAAAAACAGAATGCCTATCAGGCTTATGGACGCGCGCTGGCGCTCCAGAAAGATTATGCGGAGGCATTGAATAATCTGGGTGTGCTGTTGCTGGAGGACGGGGCCAAAGAACAGGCCAAAACCCATTTTCAGAAAGCCATCAGCCTCAAAAAAAATTACGCCGATCCCCATTTTAATCTGGGGCTGATTTTTGAACAGGAGGGGAATGTCAAACAGGCCAGCTCAAATTATAGCGACTATCTTCAATTGGCCGGTACCATCGACGACACACTGAAAGAAAAAATAGAGGCCAAAATAAAGCAGATGGAAGCCCAATGATATCGATTCCGTTTCTCAAAAAATTTTCCGCCTTTAATCCCCAAGACTCCATCGGCATCGACTGGGGAATGAAGGGATTTAAATGGGTCCAGCTGGAATCACCAAGGCCCGGAATCCATCGCCTCAAGTATCTCGACTATCTGGAACTTCCCCAAGAGGAAGACCGGATGATGGCAACGCTCAAAGATTACTGCAAGGAAAACGGTTTTATCGGCAAACCGGCCGCCGTCAGTATTCAGGATGAGACTTTGCACATTCGCCGACTCGAACTCCCCCGCATGCCGGAGGAAGATCTGAAAGAGGCGGTCCGCTGGCAGATGCGCGACATTGCAGAAGGATCTCTGGATGATTATATCGTGCGTCATACAATTTTGGAGGAGATTCCCGGTCCAGACATGGTGCGGCTGGTCCTCACCGGGTATGCCATTAAAAAAAGTGCCATCCATCATCATCTTCAACTATTGGAAAGGGCCGGGTTGAAACCTTTTTTTATTGAGCCGACACCGGTTGCCACAGCCACAGCCCTGGAAAGAGTCTCCCCTTCCAGCGAAGGGGAGTGGCAGGGATGTGTCGATATCGGATGTAAGAAAAGCTATTTTCTGGCAATTGGAAACGGCAAACTGCATCTGGTACGTCCCTTGGCGGGAGTACAGGCAGAACAAATCGACGTCCTTGGGGAAAATTACGCAACAAAACTGGCCATGGAGATTCAGCACGCCATCGATGCCCTCTCCATCACCTACCATATTGAAAGACTGGAAAAGATTTTTCTGGCAGGCGGAGGCGCCTCGACCCCCAACCTTTCCACTTCTCTCTCCAAAAACTTGGGCATAGCGGTGGAGATTTTAAATCCACTTCAGGGGTTGGAGCAGACAGTCGCCTTCCCACTGGCCATGGAAAAACCACATCTCTTTGGCGCCGCATTAAGCTTGGCACTTTTAAAACCATGATACAGAGAATAAACCTGATCGAAAGAGAGCGCTTCAAAGTCACCTACGGGACGTTGTCTATTGTGCTGGGCATTTCCATTTTCTTCTGTGCCTCACTCTATGGCGTCCTCCTGATCAGCGAAATGCGGGCCTCTTCCCGAATGAAACTGCTGACCGCAGATATTGACCGTCTCAAAATAGAGAGAGAACAATTGATCGCCAAAGAAGATATCGGACAATCCAGCGGACCGGTCTTTGAAATCCGCACCGCTCTCAAGAAAACAATACCCTGGTCGCAAATTTTGAACGATATCGTATTGAGTCTCCCCCCCAATGTGTGGCTGGTCAGCTTCAAAAGTTTTGACAAGCAGGAATCTCCCTCTAAAAAAGGTGTTTTATTGAACGGAACGGCCAAGAATCCGCAGGTTCTTTCCAATTTTCTGGCCGCCATGGAGGAGACCTCCCATTTTGAAAAGGTTATTCTCACCTCTTCCAAGGAAGAAGGAGGATCTTTCAACTTCAGCATAACGTGTGATATAAGTGCGGTGGCGTTCCACTAAAGAACCATGGAAACAGTCGATTTCAAAAAGCTGGCGAACCCGAGAGAACAGATATTGGCCCTGCTGGTTGTCCTGGCCCTGCTGGCGATGTTTTTCAGGGTCATTTATGCCCCAAAAAGAGAGGCGACACAGCAATTGCAGTCCCAGATACAAAATTTAAAACTTGAAAAAGAGGCGCTGGAAAAATTCACTGAAGCCCTTCGAAATAAACAGCCTCTGCCGGAAGGGGGAAAAGAAACCTCCTCTCTCAAGATGCAAATTTTAAAGGGAGAGGTGAAACCGATCGTTAATAAAACCGCCACGCTTCTGGCCTTCATCACCTCCCAGCAATTTTTAAGGGGTGTGCGCATCAAAGGGATGAGCGATATCCCCCCCAAATCGTTGCAGGGCTACAAAAGAGCCGATTTTTTTCTCGATGCACAGGGCCCATTCAGAAGCGTGATTAGTTACGTCGACCGCATCGAGCAAACCCCCGCCCTGGTCTTGCTTGAAAATCTTTCGATCAAGTCGATAGACACCAAGGCGACGCAAGTCGACATGGAACTTAACGGAACGTTGTTTGAATTGGAGGAGAAGAATGGAAAATAGGTCACTGATTTTGATGGCATGTTTTTTTCTGTTGCCTGTCTCCGCTCTTCATTCCTCCTCTTCTCTTTCCGATTTGGCATCCGGCCATTTTGAAAAGGAATTGATCGCGACAGGAAGCCGCAATCCCTTTGCCCCCGCAGAATTGCAGGGAGAAATTGATCTGGCCACGCTCTCTCTGGAGGGACTCATTCTGGGCCGCAATGCCACGCTGGCGCTGGTCTCCGGCCGCATTGTCCGGGTGGGCGACAAAATCGGAAAATACAATGTCTCCAAAATTTTGTTGGGCGAAATTGTTCTGACCTCCGACACGGAAGAATATCATCTCAAGATGGAGGCTTTTGTGCCGCCTCTCAAGAAAGAGGCCAAGGAATCATTCATCGAGTTTCATAACGCCGATTTGAAAGACGCCCTTAAAATGCTGGCCACTGCGGCCGATTACAACCTGATCATGCCCGAAGATATTGGAGGCCGGGTCAATTTGAGCTTTGATGATGCCACCATTCGCGACGCCAGCAACTCCATTTTAAAAGTGAACAACTACAACTATGCGATTGAAAGCGGCATCATGCGCGTGGGCAAGCCGGACCAGTTTGCCGGCGGCACCGATCTTCAGGCCACCACTATCCCACTGAAATACGCCACCGCCAAGGATCTGGTCGACAAAGCCAAACCACTTTTGTCCGACAAGGGGTCCGTCACAGCCATCGATCGGACCAATGTTTTGAGCGTCAAGGATTACGACGCAAATGTCGACAGCGTGCGCAGGCTCGTGGAGGCGATTGACAAAAAAGACCAGCAGGTTTTGATCGAGGCGCACATCATCGACGCCACCAACAATTTTTCACGTTCGCTTGGAATCCAGTGGGGTTCAACCGGAAATCCAAGCCGTGTGACTTTTGCCGGCGCCGACAACACGGGAACATTCAAGGTCAACGGGTTTGATCCAACCAACGCCATGGTCAACATGGGGGCGGCCAATCCGACGAGCGGCACCGCCTTTCGCATCGGCATGTTGCCGGGCAACACCAACATTGATGTTCAACTGACCGCCGCAGAACAGCGGGGTGATATTCGAATCATTTCCAAACCAAACGTTTCGACCATCAACAACATGCCGGCCAAAATCCGGAGCGGGGTCAAAATTTATGTGAAGTCGACCTCCAATATCAGCATCGCAACCACCGCCGGTTCCGGCGGTGGGCAACAACCGAGCCTCCAGCTGATTGAAACCGGGGTACAGCTCAACGTCACACCGCAGATCTCGCCGGAGGACACCATCAAACTGACGATTGACGCCACCGAAAGTCAGCCCAACTTTGCGCTGGCCGTGGATGGGATTCCCTCCATTCTCGACAACACCGCTTCCACCACCGTACTGCTCAAAGACGGCGAAACAGCGGTGATCGGCGGCCTGATCAAAACAACCGATTCCAAAACACAGAATGCCGTTCCCGGTATTTCCAAAGTACCGATTCTGGGACTCCTTTTCAAAAACAAAACCACCAACAAACAGCAAAACGAGCTGATGGTGTTCATCACACCGAGGATTTTAAGGTAGAAAAATTACCAACTCTGATAACCAGGCGTCATGCTTGAAACTTGCCCTGTTTTTGAATTGTATTGATACGCATTGCCGAAAGGATCAGCGGGCAATTCGGCGGAAAGTTCCATTGGGCGTCTGTGTTCCAAGAGGTGTGTGGTGATGCGATTGCGGAATGTCATCAGCTCCCACATCATCAGTTTTGATTTCTGCAGGTGATCCCGTTTGGCATAAAGGCCCATCGACAAGATCATGGCGAGACCGACGACTGTTCCGACCGTGATATATTCCCAGAAAGAACGTTTGTGATCGTTGAGCTCCATTTCAAGTTTTCCCCTAGCATAAAACCGGAACTTATTGCATATAGTTTTTTATGACAAAAACACTGCAAGAATTTCTCAAGACAATGATCGAAAAAGGCTCGTCTGATTTGCACATCGGGGCCGGCACACCGCCGATGATTCGTGTCGACGGCTCTCTTCAACCTCTCTCCGATGATACTTTGAGCGCCGAACAGGCCCAAAGCATCTGTTACGAAATATTATCGCAAGAACAGATCATGAAATTTGAGCAGGATCTGGAACTCGACTTCAGTTTCGCCCTCAAGGGGGCCGCCCGTTTTCGCGGCAATCTCTATTGGCAACAACACACCGTCGTCGGCGCCTTTCGCCAGATTCCGTTTCAGGTCCCCTCTTTTGCACAACTGGGACTTCCGCAATCGGTGCAAGATCTGGCCTACAAACCGCACGGGTTGGTGCTGGTGACCGGCACCACCGGCTCGGGCAAATCGACCACACTGGCGGCCATGATCAACGCCATGAACGAGACCAAGCCGTGGCACATCATCACCGTGGAAGACCCGATCGAATTTGTTTTCACCCCAAAAAAATGCCTGATTCACCAGCGCGAAGTCGGCAAAGACACGATGAGTTTTCAAAATGGATTGAAATATATTTTGAGAGAAGACCCCGATGTGGTGATGGTGGGCGAAATGCGCGATCTGGAAACGATCAAAGCCGCCATCACGATCGCAGAAACCGGCCATCTTGTTCTGGCCACGTTGCACACCAACACCGCGGTGCAAACCATCGACCGCATCATCGACGTTTTCCCCGCGCATCAGCAAGATCAGGTGCGGGTTCAGCTCTCCTTTGTATTGCAGGGCATTTTGAGCCAGCAATTGATTCCCAAAGTGAATGGCGGGCGTTGTTTAGGGCTTGAGATTCTGATGCCGACACCAGCGCTACGCAATCTGATCCGCGAAAACAAAACCCACCAGCTTTATGCCCAGATGCAGATGGGACAAGCCGAATCAGGCATGATCACCATGAACCAGTCTCTGGTCAAACTGATCAAAGACAAAGTCATCTCCAAAGAAAGCGCCTTAAGCCATTCGCCCGACGCGGAAGAATTAAGAAAGATGGTTTGAGATTGAGATTTGTCCCCTAAAATGGTTATGCTACACTCCAAATGAGCCCGACGGTTTTTCGACACAAAGGTTATCGCTTCTTTTTCTTCTCTCGTGAGGAAAAAAGAATGCATGTTCACGTTTCTTGCGGCAATGGAGAAGCCAAGTTTTGGCTGGAACCGATCGTGGCCTTGGCAAAAAATTATGGATTAACTCAAAAACAACTCAAGGAAGCACAAAACATTATTGAAAGGAAAAATCGTGAAATCGGAACCACATGGAAAAAACATTTCAGAAATTGAAATACTCAATATTTCCAGCAGTGGGATTTGGATTTATGTAAACGACAAAGAGTATTTTCTTTCGTTCAAAGAGTATCCGTGGTTTAAAAATGCGAAAATCAGCGACATTTATCATGTAGAATTGTTACATAGTCAACACCTTCATTGGCCCAATTTGGATATAGATTTGGAACTTGAATCCCTGGAACAGCCTGAAAAATATCCACTCGTTTACAAATAAAAAACCGGACACGCTGTGAAACGTGCCCGGTCTTTCAACGACATTCCATTTCCATCCACCATTACGACTTCAACATGCTATAAAGCTCAAGAAACCGTGCTAGAAAAAAACCGTTTTTCTGAACTAAGACAGGCCCTTTTTTCTCACACAGCGTATATCCGGACTCCTTACACTGGGCAGTGTCAAGTGGAGCACAAAAAGAATCCACTTTATCTGCAACCATGGATTGAGCTACTTCTTCAGAATTGGCAGAAGTACAAATCGATTTTTCACTCACATCCGTATCCCAGTATATTTGTCCCACGGCCAACCCCATTCCCAAATAAGAATAGACTTGGGTCTTTACAACACCCTGACAGGCTTTATAAGAATCACTCATATATCCTCCTTTTATTTTTGTTTGTCCTACCAACTTCTTCGTCTCAAATCAAAATAAGTTGCTTCGATTTTTGTTTTTTTTCTTTCTCCAAGCAGATGGGAGAGAATATTTCTATTAATTTCAATGGGTTATAAATTTGTTTTTACGTCGGAGGGGTGGCAGGCAAAAGTCTGTCAGCCCGATCTGTTTTGAGGGCGTGCAGACTTTTGCCTGACAGGCCCCCGATACCTGAAGAATGCTTTTTTAAACGGGAAAGTCGTTTACACATCCAAAATTTTTATGTTACGCTCCCGGGCATGTCTGGTCATTCCAAGTGGTCCACAATCAAACGCAAGAAGGGAGCTACCGATGCCAAAAGAGGAAAAGTTTTCTCCAAAATCATCCGCGAGGTTACTATTGCCGCACGGGTCGGGGGCCCAGATCCGGATGGAAATCCACGGCTCCGTCTTGCTGTTGACAAGGCCAAGGCTGCCAATATGCCAGCCGATAACGTCTCGCGGGCTATCAAAAAAGGGAGCGGCGGACT
>JAUSII010000037.1 GCA_030648035.1 Deltaproteobacteria bacterium
CCCGGGAGGGGATATTGAATAATACCGCCGGTGACCTTGGCCAGATTTTCCATCCCTTTTCTTTTTTGAACAACCGGATTTTCTTTTCTCTTAAAATCATCGGGAACCGGTTTGGGCAGATTTTTTTCGCGAGTTTTTGCCTCTTCAACCGGTTTTTCCTCTTTTTTCTGCGGCGCAACATAATGGGGAAATTTTTTCTTATGGAGCCGCGGAAGTTCTTGCGGTGTCACTTCTGTAGCAGGTTCAGTCGATTGTTTCACTGGAGGTGACGGTGGCGGATTAACAACCGCAGGCGCTCCCCCCTCCCACTCCTGATACGCCTGTTGAAAACAATAAATATATCCGAGCATCAGGTTGTTCAACGCCGACAAGACCTCTTCTTGCGTCAGGCAGGTGTCTTGTCCCTTGGAACAGGCATCGAGTTTGTTGGTGAACATTTTAATCTGGCCATAAATCGCATTCATCGCACCCGCCGATTGCAATTCGGCCACAGCGCCATCGATATACATTCCCTGATGCAATAAAATATCGATGCCTACATCATTCAAAACATAGGCCGGAGCGCACTCCACCGCACGATAAGAAGCCAGCAGATGGCGAATCCCTTCTGCCAGATGCCGAACCTTTTCTGATTTTTGAAATACAGACGGAATAATCTGTCTTAAAATGCGAGGGGGCTCCGGTCGAAGCGGATCGAGATAATTGACGGTAACGCAATCTTGCCTGGCTTCGTCGCAATCGGGCTCATCAAAAATTTTCTGCGCCTCTTCCACCACCGTTTCGAGAGGCATCTCCCAAACATCGCGCACCCCACAACCCGGAAAATCGATATCGACCATGCCGGCATCGGGAGCAAATGAGCGCCGAAATTCCTCGGCCCAAGCCTCGGACTTTGAAGAGTAGGGAATAGTTTTTTTGACGCCATTCTCGGAACTCATGCACACCCCTTTACCTACTTATTATCGGCAGACCAGAGGGCAAAGTTGCGAAATATCGATAATATTTATGCCAATTCAACTAATTGAAATCATTCATTAATATTTATTATTCCCCTTCAAGCAACTTCACCCCCCTCTTCTGCCGAAAACTATGGAAGAAAGGGGTCTCATGTCTTCACCAATTTATCCCCACGTGGCCTACATTGATGGGGAAAAATATTTCCTCAAACCACTGGATCAAACACCGGAGGGTCGTCCGGCGCACAATCTTTTTGCGGTGGTCGACACATCCGGCTTCACCTCTTTTTATCTCGATAATGGCACCCTGAAAAAAGCAATTTCAGATCCACAGAAAAATTTCGGTTCCAATCTAAAACTGATCGGCAACGCCCGTTTTGGCAAATCACCCGGTCGTATCGGTTATTTTTTTGCACCGGACAAAACCGAACCGCGCGGCTGGGTGACTGCTAATGAATATATCGACGCACCGACCGATACCACAAACCCGTATTTCAGAATTTTGGCAATCCAGCAGGAGGGGAACAAACTCTTCCTCTCCACCGCTGTTGAACCCAACACACCATTAAGCATTACATTACAAACCGCCGACGGCGTTCAAACCCGGCAACTGAAAGCGGATGGAATATTGAATGAAATAATGCTTACCACCGTTCTCACTCTCACCGGAAAAGAGGAAAAAATAACTTTGTCCGTCACCGATGATGCCGGTAATAAAACAGAACAAGTTTTCGCCGTTCAAAACGGCGTTGTCCTTCTGGAAGAACCATGGGCCAAAGACCGGGCCGAATATCTCAAAATGTTGGCCCAATTTCAGGCCGCCGGATATACGCTGACATTCAAACCGGGACTTTATTTTTCCGCAGGCAATTCCATTAAAGATATGATTACCCAAAGTTTTGCATCCCGCATGGTTGTCAGTTTTTCCAGCGCATGGTGGGATGCCTATCAAAAGAAAAAGGGTTCCTGTAAAGAAAGACTATTCAGCATAGGGAAGTCCCCCCTGGCCTTGCTCAAAAGTGATTTTGAACCCCGCCTGTTTTTTGATGCCAAATTAAATTCCGACCGCATAGTTCAAACCAATCCATTGTATGTTTATTTTGAAAATTTTCCGGGCAGCAACAGAATTCGGCTGGTCGATTTTCTGACCGGTTCGATATTGTTGGACAGGTCTTTCACCATCCCCAAGGATAAAGATTTTCTGGAATGGAAGAAAGAGACGGTGGCGGCCATAGATACTGCCAATCAGCTTCATAGCGACGTGGAAATGGCTTTGCAAAATTGGCTGGAGACCGGAAGGGCGGATCACCTGGATGCAACGGCTCGGGAAGCGACATCTTCCATTCTCAAGACAGATGATGGCACCGTTGTTTTCCACAGCGATGAAAATAAAAATCTCGCCGCACAAAATTGGAAGCCGTGGCAAAATCTGGCGCTACAACTGGGCGGAAAGTTGGGGGTTACCGCTTTTCCGGATCGGGGAAAACTGGATGCAACCATCGGCAACACCCAAGGGGGCGTGACTTTCAATCCAAATTTGCAGGAAGAACCGGCACATCCCATTCTTGTGGAAGGCAATGTGAACAATATTATGATTGGAAAATCACTTTTTGCTTTCATGCTGGAAAACCGCCTAGGCCAGAAGGCCACCGAAAAGGAGCCGACATTAAAAACAGTCGCCGGCAACGATCGATACAATAATCACATCAACCTGTTCTACGCAGACGAAATACTTATCGGTGTAAACATAGAACGCGGGCCCAATTTAAAAACGGACACACTATCTTCAGTTTATCAACCCGTGGCGGTAGACTTGTCGCAATGGGGGCTGGGGGAACTCCCTCCCATATTTTTTGAAAAAATAAAATCTCCAATCCGGAATCTGGGCACCTATCATCTCTACTCCGACTATGACGACTCCCGATTTTCTGAAATTGAGCCGCATCTGGACAGCATTCGGAAAAAGGCGGAGCAGGTGGAAACTGATTTTGGTCTTAAAGCCGGCACCGCCGTTCACAATATTTATCTGGTCAATTCCGAAACCGAAAACGCCAGCGTGCGAAGCCAATATCCCGAAACAATCTGGATCTGGTCTGAAATGGTCCAGGGCATTCGACGAAATCAGGATCCGACCTATCATGAGGGGGTGCATGTGGTGGACGGCACCTATGGGATCAGCAAAGAGGGGCCCTTCGCCGAATTTTTTAAAAAGATGCGTGAGAATACCGCTCTCATGAAATCGATGGAGGAGAGCAACGCCATTGTGAAAGGATTCGGCGGCCACAGCCGGGATAATCCACAGGAGGCCTTGGCTTCTCTGCTCAACAGCTTCACCCATTTTGAAGAACCGTCCTTCCGAAAAAAATTCGCCGATATGCCGCCGCAACTCCGGGAGCTGATGGCAGAGGCCTACAAAACCGCCGCCCTCTCCATTCAGGCCAAACTGCCGGAAGCTCCGCTGGTGGCAAGCTTGATGCATGCGGCCGAGATTCTAAAGTAAAACCCATTTAAAAATTTGGAATTGCCCCAAACGGAAAAAGGTGGAACGTTGTCTTTAAATGTCTCCCAAAATCATTTACGAAGATGATGCATTGATCATGGTCGAAAAACCGGCGGGGATGTCTTCGACTTTACAAAATAGCGTTGAGGAATGGCTACAAAAGAAATTTCCCAAAGCAAAACTGGTTCACCGTCTTGATAATGACACTTCGGGGCTGATGGTGGCCGCCAAAGATGAGGCCACTTTTGAAAAATTGCGCGCGATTTGGAAAACAGACGGGGTCGTCAAAAAATATACCGCACTCGTTCTTGGTCGCACGCCATCGCACGGAATCATCACCACACCCATTGCCCATCACGCGCGCAAAAAAAAGAAGATGATGACCGGCGGCGAAAAAGCACGCCCCGCCCACACCGAATATAAAACGATAAAACATTTTAAAAATTTCAGCCTGATCGAAGTGCAGATCACAACCGGCGTGCGTCACCAGATTCGCATGCACATGGCCTCCATCGGCCATCCACTGGCGGGCGACCGACTTTATCAGAAGTCAAAAAAAGAAGAGGACACCACCGGACTGACGCGGCATTTTTTGCATCTGTCGCATTTGGAGTTGTTGGGAAAAACATTTCATTCGGAACCGCCACAAGATTTGAAAGACGGGATTGCTTCACTGCGTTCGCAATGACAAGTCAAAGTGCTTGCCAAAATGACCGTTTTGAGAAAGACATCATTTTATGAACCGAAAACTGATTCTATTTTATATTCTGGGCGGATTCTTCATCACCAACGCGCTGGTGGCGGAGCTCATTGCCGGCAAAATTTTTGCCATGCCTATTCCGGGTTTTATCCAGGCCCTGCTTCAGTTGATCGGCATCGGTGAGAAAAATTTTATCGTCAGCGTCGGCGTCATCCCGTGGCCGATTGTTTTTGTCGCCACCGATCTGGTCAACGAATTTTTCGGCAGAAAAGGGGTTCGCTTTTATACCTATGTGACGGCCGGTCTCATCACCTACACCTTCCTTTTGTTGCTTCTTGCAGAAAAGGTCCCTGCGGTCGATTTTTCTCCCGTGAGCCAGGCCGCTTTCACCACGGTTTTTCGCACCTCGCAATGGATCATCGTCGGCAGTCTCACCGCATTTTTGATCAGCCAGTTCATCGACATTCTGGTCTTCACACATGTGCGCAAAAGAACCGGCAACAAACATCTCTGGGCCAGAACCACCGGCTCCACTCTCGTGAGCCAGCTGGTCGACACTTTTGTGGTCGGCTTTATCGGTTTTTATCTCCCCGGCTCATTCACCTGGAATCAATACCTGCAGGTGGGCACCACCTCCTACACCTATAAAATTCTGGTGGCGATAGCCGTCACCCCGCTCTGTTATCTGGGTCACATGGCGATTGAAAAATTTCTGGGCAAAGAAGAGGCAAAAAAAATGGCCCACGATGCCGCACAACAGGGCCCGACACCCTTGGAGACTTTCATATGATGCTGAACCTTCTGGCCGCCGCCACCGTTGTTCTGATTTCTTTTGACGGACTGCTCCCAAAACAGGTCACTTCCAAAACGGCCCCCAATTTATTTTCCTTCGCACAAAAGGGGGTCTCTGCAAAATATATGGAGCCGGTGTTTCCATCCTCCACTTTCGTCAATCACGCCTCTCTCATCACCGGTTGCACGGCCGGTGAGCACGGGATTGTGAGCAATAATTTTATCGATCCCAAAAGGGGAAAGTTTGGCATGGAAGATGATTCTAACTGGCAGGAGTGCGAACCTCTTTGGGCCGCCAGCAGTCGCCAAAAGATGAACACCGCCATTTATGTTTGGCCGATGTCGCAGACACCCTGGCACGGCGCAAAACCGGCTTATGTCATTCCCTTGCCGTCATCCAAAGAAGCGAAGGAAAATTTCTTTCAGAACTTCGACAGCAAAAAAGAATGGGCCCAACTTCTCTCCTGGATCAAACTCCCGGAGAGCAAACGCCCGCAACTTATCCTCGGTTATTTTCCAGATGTCGATACCAAGGGCCACAAATACGGTCCCTTCGCCAAAGAGACTTTGAAGCAGGTCACACTCTACGATCAGAAATTTGGAAATTTTCTCGGCGCACTCAAAGAGATGGGCCTTCAAAACAAGATCGATATCGTGATCGTCTCCGACCACGGCATGGTCACGCCCAAAAAACCGGTTTACACGCAGGCCATGCTCGAAGGGCTCAAAGAAAAATTGGGTGAAGGTTCTTTTGAATATGCACAGTCGTCGGCAACGATCATCAATTTTTATTTTAAAAACAGATCCGACATCACCACCGCCAAAAATTATCTCAAAACTTTTTCGCACCTGAACATCCACGAAGCAACAAGCTTTCCGAAAGAGTGGCACTATCAAAATCCCAGAAGCGGCGATCTGGTTGTCACCGTCGATCCCCCCTACTACATGATCCACAAAAAACAAAACCCGGCGGAGAGAAAAGGCTATCACGGCTATGACCCCAAGTTTGCCGAAGTGAGAGCCTTCTTTGCAGCACAAGGCCCCGACTTTAAACCGGCGCAGTTGGACAAAGTCCGAAACATCGACATCGCTCCCACCATCGCCAAGATTCTCAAGATTTCCTTCGACGGCAAAAAGACCGGAAAGCCGCTGGATAATGTTTTGGCCAGCCCCTTGAACTGATCTTTACAGCCCGAAATGAAAGTGTTAGGAAAACCCCGCTTTTGTTCTTTTATATTCAGTTGATGATCCGCGGTAGCTCAGCCTGGTAGAGCAGGTGACTGTAGCGATTAGCAGCCCGCATCAGTAATGATGCGGTGAAAAGTGGGCTAAATCAGGGAACCCTTCCGTTCGTCCTTAAGCTTGTCGAAGGATGAACAAAGGCAATCCTGAGCTAGCATCCGCCAATAGGCGGAGGGCAAGTGCAGAGACTCTACACCCACCATCCCATTGGGATGAAGATAAAGTCCGGCTCTCCTGGAAACAGGAGTCAGAGCGTAATCACCCTGTCGCAGGTTCGAATCCTGCCCGCGGAGCAACCAATAAAAAGCCCCTCAAACGAGGGGCTTTTTTATTTCTTGTCCATTAAATCGGGTGAACTCCGACTTGACCCCTTTTATTTTTTCTTAGATGATGGATCCGATGAATTATTTGTGTCCTAACTGCCCCAATGTAGCATACAGGCTTTTTCTTACTTCAGTGTCTCCTTCGATAGCAAGTCGAGCAAGCAATGGATCCTTAATGGTTCAGTTATATGCATAAAATTCAGGCAGTCTCATCTGCGTTATTCCTCTCTTTTCTTCTTGTTTTGGTTTGTTTCGAAGCAGAAGCAGATAGCTTTTGGAAATTGGAGAATGTCAATGCCAATGACCAGCGTGTAAATGAAGTAGAAAACTCTATTGATAAATGCACGCAGGCGCTCGATACAATCTTCACTGAAAAACCCTCTGAGTTGATTATCATCACTTATGGAACAAGAAGCTCGTTTGTAAAGGGGCTACAAAGTAAATTGGGTTTTCCAAGAAAGAAAGCCTCTTATTTCAAGAATAACAGCGCGCCACGGCCATTGCAGGGAAAATATCTTATTCCCCCCGATCAGGAACTTAAGAATATATGTCATGAAATAACCCATCATTATTTGGAAGGTAATGCGAAAAGAAAATATTTGTTGGATGCAAAATGGTTTGATGAGGGAACAGCAACCTATTTGGCTGATCATATTTTTGAAAGCGGTGATTTAGAGAGGGGAGAGTTGCAATTGAAAAAAATCCCGAAAGAAAAATATTACCCGCTTAATTACATGGAAAAAGAGCGACAATGGAATGCACTTCATAAAGATCAACGATCAAGATATTTTGCCTATACGCAAGCAGGACTGATGGTTGAGTATTTTTTTGGCAAATTTGGTGTATCAAAGTTTCAAACGGTCTTAGAGAAGATGAGAACAGCCCCCTTTAAAGAGGCTTTTTTTCAAGCAATCGGCATCACCGATGACCAATTTTATAAAGACTGGATAGCATCTTTCAAAAAGCGCCCGTAAATTTAATTTAAAGGTATCAAGTCTTGACTTTTCACTTTTGTTCCAATCTTACATCAACAAAAAATAGCCAAGCGGCAAATAAATAATTTTATCTTCTGAAAAATGGGTCAGCTTTCCGTCACCGATCACAACGCCGTAGTCGCATTGAATTCTTTCCATTGTCTTTTGCACTTGAGTCCGATCTTTTTCCCCGACGCCTGCTTTTATTCCAGCTCTTTCACCAGACCGGTTTCCAGATCATAGACGGCGCCTGCGATTTTAAGTTTTCCCTCTTGCACCATTTTATGGAGCACCGGTTTTGAGTCTTTCAATTGGGCCATCACGCGCCGCACGTTTTCGAACATCACGTTGTCCATAAAATCGCCTGTTTCTTTTTTGGCGCGGCTGACGGCCGGGCGTATCGCATCGACAATCGCTGATCACAGCGGTTTCAAAACCCCATCCTTTTTTAGCTACATGGCCTACGCCGCCCTGATACTTTTTCCCTTGTACATACTCATCACCTTGCTATTCTTTCTTCCGTGAAAATTTTATTCGTTTGTGAATACAATGCCTGTCGGAGTCAGATGGCGGAGGGGATTGCACGGCATCTCTTTCCAAAAACCGTCTCGGTGCAAAGTGCGGGCGTCCACCCCGGGACCTTGAACGAGCTTACCGTTGAGGTGACTCGCGAAATCGGCATCGATATCTCGAGACACTATTCCAAAAGGCTTGGCACCATCTCCGATATCTATTTTGATCTGGTCGTTGTCCTTGCCGAACCGGCTTGGGGGGCTGTTGCAATGCTCAAAACAGATAAAAAAATTCTCTGGCCCTTGGAGGATCCCGTGGCGGTCTCCGGCGAAGAGGAGTGGCTTAAAGAAAAAATCAGAGGAGTCCGGGATGCCATCAAGGAAAATCTTGAAAAATTAAATGAGGAACAATTTTAATGCGCTATGGACTGATCGGAAATTGCAAGACATCCGCTTTGGTCGATGACCAAGGGAGCATTGAATGGTGTTGTCTTCCCAAGTTCGACAGCCCTTCCACCTTCGCCAGGATGCTGGACACTGAAGGGGGTCATTTCCGTGTCTCTCTTGCCGGCGCCGCAAAGATTTCCCAAGTCTATGTGCCCCAGACCAACATTCTCCAAACGGAGTTTGACGACGGTGAAAACGCCTTTGCCCTGCTTGATTTCATGCCCCGCTACCGAGAAGGGACGGACTACCGGAGGCCCGTCGAGATCATCAGGATCCTGAAACCGCTTCGCGGTCGGCCTGTCTTGAAGGTTTCCTTTCAGCCCAAATTGAACTACGCGCGAGGCGAGACGTTCGTCCGGGAGAGACAGGCGGTCATCACCGCCTCGAACGGTCTCGAAAGCCTCTTTCTCTACTCAAGCCTCCCGCTGAAGGAAATTATGGCAGAGAATCCCCTGCCACTTGAGCGGGAAGCATACCTTCTCCTCACCTATCACGAAAAAATCGAGGTTCCCACGCTCGTCTATACCCATGAGATGTTTGAAAAGACAAAAAGCTACTGGGAGACCTGGTCGGGCCATTGCCGATTACCGAGCCTCTACTCCGAGACAGTCCTTCGGTCGGCACTCACTCTGAAGCTGATGACTTATGAGGGTACGGGTGCGATCATCGCGGCACCGACGACCTCTCTTCCGGAGGTCATCGGAGAGGGAAGAAACTGGGACTACCGCTACTGCTGGCTCCGTGACGCCTCCCTCATGTTGGAGGCCTTGAAGAGCCTCGGTCATTTTGAAGAGGCACGGGCCTTTATCCATTTTCTCTTGCATCTCTTTGAGAGCAAGCAGACGAAGGTCCAGATCATCTACGGAATCGGTGGAAGAACCGACCTCGAGGAAAAAACATTGGACCATTTCAGGGGATATAAAAACTCCGGCCCGGTGCGGATCGGCAACAACGCCTGTCATACGCAGCAAAACGACATCTTCGGCGAGATCGTCAATACCCTTTATCTTTACTACTTCCACTACGAATTTGAAAAGATGCCGGATGAGGTCTGGTCGCTTGTCAAATTCCTCGTCAATACGACCGCGAGGGACTGGCATACGGAAGACGCCGGGATTTGGGAGTTCCGGCATCGGAAGGCCCATTTTACTTTTTCAAAAACCCTTTCATGGGTTGCCCTCGATCGGGGGATCAAGATCGCCCAAAAGTTGGGAAAAGATTATGCCGTTTCCAATTGGAGACCGATCGCCGACCAGATCCGGGGAGAGATCGAGGAAAAAGGATGGAACAAGTCCATCGGGAGTTTTACGCAATCTTATGGTTCCGAACATCTGGATGCCGGTCTGTTGCTTATGGAGAGGTATGGCTTTCTGAAGAAGGATGATCCCCGCTGGATCGCCACGGTCAGCCGGTGCGAGAAATCTTTGGTGCAAAACGGCCTCGCCTTCCGCTACACCAACGCCGATGATTTCGGGAAACCGAAAAACGCCTTTATCCTCGCCTCTCTTTGGCTCGCCAAGGCACTTTATACGATCGGCGAAAAAGACCGGGGCCGACTGCTTTTTGAAAATGTCCTTTCGCACGCCAACCATTTGGGTTTACTCTCCGAAGATATCGATACGGAAACGGGCGAGCTGTTGGGAAATTTTCCCCAAGCGTACTCGCACATGGCGGTGATTAATATGGCGAATCTGCTGAATCAAGGATAGGTTGACATCCTTCTCCCTTTTTGAAAGGTTGATGACAATGCAAAACTTGCAATGGATTCAATGGGTTTATCCCCTCGCCTATCTTGTCGGCGGCTTTGTTGCCGGCATCCTCTTTAAGAGTGTTGCGCTCGCAAGGATCAAGAGACTCGTGGGCGCAACACTGTGGGAAGGAGATGACATTATCGTTGAGGTCGCTGGGAAGTTTTCCATTCCACTTTTTACGATCGGAGGTCTCTATCTGGCGTTTTTGCATCTTCCGATCCCATTGAAAATTGTGCCTTTGCTCCAAAAAACCCTGCTCGTTTTGTCCATTTTCATTGTCACCTTGGCCTTGGCCAAAATAGCCGTCGGCCTTGTTGCACTGTATTCACGAAAAGGAAAAGGGACTTTGCCCTCCACCTCCATCTTTACTAATTTGGCGCGGGTGACTGTTCTGGCTATCGGTATTTTGGTTATTCTGCAATCACTCGGAATATCGATCACACCGATCCTCACCGCTTTGGGAGTGGGTGGTTTGGCGGTTGCCCTGGCGTTGCAAGAGACCTTGTCCAACCTCTTTGCAGGCCTTCATATCCTGGTTTCGCGACAGGTTCGACCCGGCGATTATGTTCAACTCGACTCGGGAGAGGCGGGTTATGTGACCGACATTAGTTGGCGCAACACGACGATCCGAGCCCTTTCGAACAACATGATTATTGTCCCCAATATCAAAATGGCCTCGACGATTATCACCAACTTTCATCATCCGGAACAAGAAATGTCCTTTCTTGTCGAGGTGGGGGTCAGCTATGAGTCCGACTTAAAGCAGGTGGAACGTGTGACCATCGACGTTGCCAGAGAGGTGTTGAAAGAGGTGCAAGGAGGGGTGCCGCTGTTTGAACCCTTTATCCGCTATCACACCTTTGCGGATTTCAGCATCAATTTTACCGTCATCCTTCGGGCTAAGGAATTTGTCGACCAGTACTTGATCAAGCATGAATTCGTCAAACGATTGCACGAGCGTTATCAACAAGAGAAGATAGAAATCCCGTTTCCGATCCGGACGGTTCAAATGAAACAGACCTGATAGCATACAAAAAATCTTTATGCAGAAGACTCTTATCAAACTTCTCTTTCCGATCGTCGGTCTCCTCTTTGCGGGATTGATTCTCTTTTCCTATCTTCGGGTCACGCGGGAACGAACCCAATTGATCGACGATCTCGATCGTCGTGCCCGGGTAATCGCCAAGAGTCTCTCGATCGGGGCGATGCGGGCCATCCGAAATCCGCCGACGCCTGATGAAGAAGACCTGGCGGAGAGACTTTCCGGACAAGGACGAACCATGGGGATCATGGTCTGTGAGACTGACGGAAAACTGGTCGCCCGATCGGCCGCCCTTGCCGACCTCAAAACCTGTGAAGACCCGGAAGTACAGGAAGTGATAACCGACCAGAAAGAAAAAGTGCTCATCCGAGATGAAAAAGGGAGGACGCTTCATACCCTTATTTTTCCTCTCAAGACTCGATCAGGAGATTTTGTCGGTTCCCTCGCTGTCGTTCACGAGGCTTCCTACATTAACAAGCGGATTATGTCCGCCGTAACCTGGACCACATTGACCTTGGCGGTTCTGGCTATTTTCATTTCAGCTCTTACCTATTTTCTGTCACGTCGTTCCTTTCAGAGATCCGTGCAACAGGTCTTGTCCTGGATGGCGTCAACAAAGGAACCGAGCGAATCCCTGCCTCCGCCGACAGAGTCCCTCCTGAAACCGGTTACACGCGAGGTCGAGAAAATGGCGGCTCGGCTTCGCGCCGCCAAGGAGACGGCGCGAGAGGTCTCGGAGGATCGACAGGCGAGCGACTTGTGGACACCGGCCCGGCTCAAGGCCCACGCAGTAACCCATTTTGGCGAAAAACCTCTCATCGTTGTCTCCAATCGCGAACCGTATATGCATGTGAAAGAGCAAGGTCGGCACAAGGTGATTGTTCCGGCCAGTGGACTCGTGACTTCACTTGATCCGGTACTTCGGGCAACCTCCGGCCTTTGGATTGCCCATGGGGCCGGGGATGGCGACCGCGATACGGTGGATCATGAAGATAAGGTTCTCGTTCCCCCGGAAGCCCCTTCTTATACACTGAAAAGGGTCTGGCTGAACCGTGAAGAGGAAGAAGGTTATTATTATGGTTTTTCGAATGAGGCGCTCTGGCCCCTTTGCCACCTGACCCATCACCGGCCAGAATTCGAGGAAAAAGACTGGCAGACTTATCGGGAGGTCAATGAGAAATTCGCCGATGCCGTGGTCCGGGAATTCGGCAAAACGAGGCCATTCGTCTTGGTTCAGGATTATCATTTCACGCTATTGCCAAAGCTCATTCGAGAGCGGCGTCCCGATGCGATCATCGGCCTCTTCTGGCATATTCCATGGCCGACGCCGGAACTTTTCCAGGTCTGCCCGTGGAAACGGGAGATATTAGAAGGAATGTTGGGGGCGAATTTTGTCGGGTTTCACCTCCAATCCTATTGCAACAATTTTTTGGACACGGTGAACAGTCTCCTGCCGGTTCGGGTTGAGTGGGACCGCTTTGCCGTTCTCCATAACCAGGGAACTACACTGGTCAAGCCTTTTCCCATCAGCATTCAGCCTTGGGGCGAGAGGATGATTTCCACTGAAGAAGAGTTTCAGCAGAAGTCGCTTGGTCTTCGGGAACAATTGGAGCTTGGTAATACGCGGATCGTCATAAGTGTTGATCGATTGGATTATACCAAGGGAATTCCCGAACGGCTGGGTGCGATTAATCGCTTCTTTGAAAAATATCCCGCTTATAAGACAAAGGTCAGCTTTGTCCAGCTGGGTGCTCCCTCCAGAATCCACATTCCGCGCTATCGGGATTTTGTCACGGAGGTCGAAAAACTGGTTGATGAGGTCAATTGGAAACATGCGGAGGGCAGCTGGAAACCGGTTATTTTCTTCAAGGCACATCATGATCCGAAAACGGTTTATACCTTCTTGCGGATGGCCGATGTTTGC
This sequence comes from Deltaproteobacteria bacterium, assembly GCA_030648035.1. Lineage (GTDB taxonomy): Bacteria > UBA10199 > UBA10199 > SPLOWO2-01-44-7 > SPLOWO2-01-44-7 > JAUSII01. Next base: position 13,164 of record JAUSII010000037.1, read on the forward strand.
ATCGTGAGTTCTCTGGCAGATGGAATGAACTTGGTGGCCAAAGAGTTCGTGGCGGCAAGAGAGAAGGGAGACGGGGTTCTCCTCCTTTCCGAGTTTACGGGCGCCGCTCGCGAGTTCCAGGAAGCGGTGCAATTTAACCCCTATGCCCGTGCCGACTTTGCCGAAGCGATCCGGATTGCGCTGGAGATGCCGCTTGATGAACAACAACGTCGTATGACGCGATTAAAAGTCCTTGTTGTTGAAAACAATGTTTACAAGTGGGCCGCGAGCCTTATCACCGAGATGGCCCAAACCACCGAGGAAGTGTCTGCACAGAAAACTGATTCGGTGTCGAGAACAGCAGATGTCTCTTCCATCTGATGACGGTCATGGCGATAGTTGTAAGTGATTGGTAAACAAAGATTATGAAACTTGGCCTTATTATCTATTCCAGCGATCCCGAAACCGTTTGGAACGCCTTTCGACTCGGCAATTTCGCCTTGAAGAAGGGGGATGCGGTAAAGGTGTTTCTCTTGGCAAAGGGGGTCGAGTGTGAATCGCTCGATACCGATCATTTCAAGATAACTGATCAGATGAAAGCGTTTGTCGAAGGAAGCGGTGAGATTCTTACCTGCGGCACCTGTCTCAAGATTCGGGAACAGGAAGCGTCGGAGCTATGCCCCCTATCCACTATGAGCAATCTCTACGACATGGTTGCCGGGTGTGACCGCGTCCTTTCCTTTTGAACCTTATCCTCAAAAGGTGCCTTGCTTGTTGGCAATTTGCAGAATGAAGTCGGCTCCGCCCTGAACTGCCGTTATAGTAGCTGGGCCTGTAATGCGTTGAAGAGATATCCTGTGAAAATAATAGCCAGTGTTGTGATGCCGAAAAATATCAGGATCAGTTTTACATGCATGGCCCGGCGCAACATGATTGCTTCCGGCAAACTCAACGCGGCCATTCCCATCATGAAAGCAAGTGCGGTTCCAAGTGGAATTCCTTTTTGAAATAGCACCACCGCTACCGGAACAATAGCCGCACAACTTCCGTAAAGTGGCACTCCGAGCAGAGTGGCGATGGGCACCGAAAAAACACCCGTTTTTTCGATGATGTTTTGAATGGCTTCCTGTGGAATGTAATTGTGAATGCCCGCACCAACGGCAACCCCGACCAAAACCCAGAGCCATATTTTATTGGAGATCGATAACGCTTCATCCCACCCAAATTGAATGCGCTGAACAAAATTTTGATGCACAATCTCTTGTTCTGTATTGTCGCGCTTTGCAATCAAGTCGCTCACCAAGTAGGGCTCCAATGTCATTTTACCAAGAACAAAACCGGAAAAAATGCCGATGCAAAGGCCGCTTGCCAGATAAGCGGCGGCAATTTTCCAACCGAACATTCCCATCATTAGAATAATGAGATATTCATTGATGAGAGGAGAGGTAATTAAAAAGGAAAAGCTGACACCCAGTGGAATGCCTGCCTCCAAGAAACCCAAAAATATGGGAAGGGAGGAGCAGGAACAAAACGGGGTGACCGCGCCAAAAAGAGCGGCAAAAAAATTCCCCATGATCCCTTTTTGACTCATCCACCGTTTTATTTTGCGTTGAGGTAGATAGGTGCGGATGATGCCGATTGCAAAAATAAGCAAAAACAAAAACAACAGGATTTTTATGGAGTCATAAATAAAAAATGAAACTGTCTCCCCTAGACGCGATCCTGCCTGAAGTTGCAATACGTAATAAACAAACCAGTCGACAAGCTTTAACAACATGACGATTTCCCTTTGCCCGGTTTGTTGCAACAAGAGCCTTTGGCCGCTTTTTCTTGCGCTTTTTTATCCAGCCATTGAATGAATTTCTCCCACAGGTTGGGTTTGATTGGCTTCTCTTTTTTTTGCTCTGGTTGGTTCATTTTGCCTCCATTGAATGTGAAATAATGGTTGATTCATTATGCACATATGTGTATAACTTGGATAACTTATGCGGCCAAAAAAAACAAGAATTATTCATTGTGCACCCAAAAAAAGAATTTTTCGCCCGAAATGTGGAAAGAATCAAAAGCTAAAAGAAGTCATTTTGAATTTAGATGAATTTGAAGCCATGCGATTGGTCCATTTGGAGTCAATGGATCAAGAAGAAGCTGCAAAATCACTCAAAGTTCATCGCTCCACTGTTTCTAGAATGCTTGCCAGTGCCCATGAAAAAATCACCGATGCCTTGGTCCACATCAAAGAGATAAAAATTGAAAAGGGTTGTTGCCAATGGAAAAAATAAAAAAACATGGTAGCTGCCTTTTTCAACGCCTTGGCAGACCCCAAACAGGCAAGGGCCGTAGTTTTGCAAAGCCGCAACGTCTAACAGACGATCTTGCTCTGCAATCGAATATGCTGATCACGATGGGTTGTGGAGAGACGTGTCCAATCATCCCCGGTGTTAAGCGTGAAGACTGGCCACTTGCGGACCCAAAGACAAAAACACCGAATGAAGTAAGAAAAATCCGGAATCTAATTTCAGAAAAAGTCAAAAATCTTATTGCTGAATTGGGTGTGCAAGCTTGAAAGGTGGTAAAGGGGTCAAGTTGGCTTCGTTGGGATTTTCTGGTGCAATGAACTTTGCCGCCCAAGTTGGGCCTACCGAATCTTTTAATAAAAACTTGTCGCAGATGCTCACCAATCCTTCACGGATCAATCCGTTTTTCACGTGCGGAGCAATCTCTTCCATGCACGATGCTGCGCCCTGCTTGTAGTGGGCAAGAATAGAGTAAATATCGTAGGCATCTTTTTCTTTGTAGCGTTCGGAGATGGTGACGCCCTTCATGGCGAGCAGGCTCACCACATTGGCCCTTTTTACATCGCAAGTTTGGCGGGCACCATCGGGTAGAAATCCTTCCAGTTTAAAAGTTAACAGATTGAGAGCTGTTGGCCTCATTGTTTTCAAAATGTGTTTTGAAACGATCGGTCATATTTTTAGAACCTGCTCTCTTAAATATTCAGCCTGCTCCCGCCCGCGGGCGG
>JAUSII010000053.1 GCA_030648035.1 Deltaproteobacteria bacterium
AAATTAGCCTCCGTTCCTGCCGCGTTTAAAAAGAGGGGAAGTGAAGGGAGACTTCTTTGAACACCCAAAAGTGGACTGACAACGATATCGGAAAGACCGCTGATCGGAAAATTTTCTTCTATAGCACGCGCAACCATAACCCTGCCAACGCCGCCGTAACCTTCGAAGAAAATGGGGGGACGCCCGCCAATGAGCTCTTCGCAAACTACCTCGATACCCCGAAAAACCGCTCGCGCCGTATGCTGACTCGGTTTTATGCCCCTATATTTTCCTTCCGCCATGGATGACCCTACAAAGTTTCTGGGTGCACGTGCGGCATATTTTCCACACCAGGCATCATCCATATTTTGATCTGGACCGCTGATATAAATTCCCAACGCATCAGCAACTTCGGCACTCATGACAACGCCATGTTCTTTGTCTTCATCTGTGGGGCCATGAACAACAATGGCTTTGCCGCCACCCAGATCAGTCAGGGTGGGATGTCCAACAGCGGCCAGCGACCTGTCGATGAATCGCCATTTTGGGGTCATGGCGTATCCCTTGCCCACGACCATTTCAATGGCATCTCCAAAAGAGACGCCGGAAAAAGCCATAATTCCACCCAAAGAATGCCAAGCATCGGTCCCATGCGCACTCCAAGGGGCCTTCATGGCACCATGGATAAAAATACTCCCCATGCAATTTTCTTCGCGATTTCTATAGAGGGCCATTCCAAGACCATTGTTCCAAACAGGAGCAATGCGGGAAGCCAATGAAGCTCCCAGTTCATCGGGATTGGAGACCCACAAGACCTCTGTGCCACTGGCCAGTCGGGTCGGTGCAAAACCGTCCGCAGGGTTGGCCATCACCGCCATATCGGGGAGAGCTGTGGCGCTAAATGTAACTGATTCAAAAATTCCTGCTAAAGCTTCTGATTGGTAGGCCGGAAGAGCGGATAGTGTCGGTGTCAGCGCTGTCATAGTGATTGGCACCCTCTATGCCTCAAAGATGGGGACGTCAACAATAAAAAGATATGCACTTAAAAATCCTTGTGGTAGGCAAATCCGACCATGAAGATAAAAAATAGGAGGTTCCATGTTTTCTGTTTTTGCAAGTACTCCCCTTATTAACGCTGGCCTGGTGAACGGTGCCCCGCTTGTTTTTTCCATCGGTCTGCCAGAGCCCGGATCCCAAACAAACGCCATTGAGAAAGATGTTGTCGCTCTTGAAGTGGCGGCGAGAGTTTTAAAGATCAGGCCCGGTGAATCTATCGCCATAGGAATAGCATTGGAAGAAATGATAGCGGGTGCATCAAAAAAAACCATTCCGGATTGGATAAAAGAGGTTGAGGGGTTGCGATCCCGCATGGCTCTTTTGGGAGAGTCTGATTTGAAACCCTTGAATGGCGCTTGTGTCATGACGCGCGTTCGTTTTGGTTCAGGTCAGGCGGTATCGGAACAATTATTTGAATATTTAAATTTAAATCGGAAAAAAAAATCATCAACGGTGCGAGCGGAACAATTTACCATCGATGCTCTGCTGGAAAGGGGATTGTCGGTTGCCAATGATCTGACAGCGCGCACGCGCCTTCATGATGCCATCATGGAAGCGCCAGAGAAAGTTTTGCCGGTTCATATTGCCGGTCTGATTCAATTGGCCTTTGACAATGATCAAATGCGTGAAGCCCTTGGTTTTTTGGCAAGAAACCGTCCCGATCTGATTTTGGAAGAACACTCTTTTCGTCCTAAAATATGATCCACCAGACTGATCCAACCTATTAACGTCTCTCCTGCCCCAGCGCCTCTTCCAGTTCTTTTCCTGTCTCTTCCAGTGCGGGGAGATGCGATTTGCGCAGGGGGATTTCGGGGAGGAAGAGGACGGCAATGAAAGCGACAAGCGAGAGAGCGGCGCTCCATAAAAAAATCGGCTGGATGGAATGGGCCTGGTTCATTACCACACCAAAAAGCGCGGCGCCGATGGCACCCCCGACATTTCTGAACAACTGCATCGTGGATGTCACCACCCCCAACAGCTCCTGGTCAAAAGCGCTCTGGGCAACCACCATGAAAGTGGGAAGAGTGACTCCCAATCCCACCCCGGTCACTACCATGTTAAACATCAGTCTCCAGTGCGTAGTCTCTGCATTCATTCTTGAGAGACAATACATGCCGACCACCACCACACCGACCCCGACCAGACAAAGAATTTTATATTTTCCACTCCGCGAAACAATTTGCCCAGAGGCGGCACTCGCCAAAACAATCCCCAGCATCATCGGACTCAAAATCAATCCCGACTTCGTGGCGGTGACATGCATCACATCCACTGCAAAAAGGGGAATAAAAATGATGGTTCCAAACATCCCCATTGCGGTCAGAAAAACAGCCAAGGTGGAGAGGACGAAGACACGACTTGAAAATAACCGGAGCGGGAGGATCGGGTTCACCGCTTTGCGTTCCATTCTCACAAACAGAAAAAGAAGAACGATGGAGAGAAGCAGAAGTCCCATTTCCAACTGGACCAGTCCGAGTAAAAGAGAGAGCAGTCCCGCCGTCATCATGCCGCCTCCCCAAAAATCGAACGGCTCATTCTCTTTTGTGGAGGAGCGGCTGTGCACATGCAGAAAAACCATCGCCAGAGCCAAAAAACCGACCGGGATATTCACATAAAAAATCCAACGCCAGCTGAACGCATCGGTCAACCATCCTCCGAGCAGTGGACCGCCAACACTGGCCAAACCAAATGTTCCGCCAATCACCCCTTGCCATTTTCCCCGCTCCGCCGGAGGGAAAAGATCGCCAATCATGGCAATGGAGGTGACCATGATCGCCCCTCCCCCCAACCCTTGCAGGGCGCGAAACCAGATCAGCTGTGTCATCGACTGGGAAAGTCCGCTCAATACCGAGCCGACCAGAAAAATGCCGATGCCGATCAGCGCAAGATTTCTGCGACCATACATGTCGGAGAGTTTTCCAAAAACCGGAACCGAAACGGTGGCGGAGAGAAGATAGGCGGTGAAAACCCAGCTCAAATGCTCGAGCCCGTGCAGGTCTCTCACGATCTGGGGCATGGCTGTCGCGACGATGGTCTGGTCGAGGGCATATAAAAAAATGGCGAGCACCGCACCCGACATCGCCACCAGGATTTTCTTCTTTTCCTTTGTCATGTTCTATGAGTAGAAACGGGATCCTTCACTTCGTTCAGGATGACATAGTATATGCGCCTATTTAAATCGATTATCAACATTCCGGTATTTTTTATTCTGTTTTTTTTTGGCGGACTTTTTTTGAACAACTTTGCACGCGCCGAACATCCTCTCACCCTGCGTGACTGCTATGAGCTTGCTTTGAAACAGAGCGAAACGGTTGCCATTCAGGAGGCCAACATTCGCATCGCCGAAAAAAAGTTTGCCCAGGCGATCGGTGCCGTCTTGCCGCACATCCACTTCAAAGGATCCGAATTTCTTCAGGACGATTCCTCCACCGACGATGGCGCCGGAGCGTTAGGACAGACTTTCACCAGCTTCAGCCGTCCCGAACTCAAATTTAACGCCAAACAACCCCTCTTCTCCGGATTGAGGGAATATTATTCGATGGCCGCCATCAAAACACAGCGTCGCCAGAACAGTGCCGACTGGGAAAACGCCAAACGCCTTCTCTTCATCGATGTGGCAAAATCGTTCTACACCGTGCTTCAACTGGAAAAAGATGTCGCCATATTGAAAAATATCGACAGCACACTTTCCAAAAGACTGAATGAAGAAAAAACAAGGGCCAAACTCGGCAAAGACAGGAGCTCGGAGAGGCTCAATACCGAATCGGAGCAGGCCAACCAGCAGGCCAGTTTAAGTATGGTGGAGGGAGGCCTGGCCTCGGCCAAAGAGGTGCTGACTTTTTTCACCGGTGTTGGGAGCGATTCTCTCTCGGATGATGTCACTGTCCCTGCTGAACTTGATGAGGAAAGATATCTCCGCCGTGAAAAAATCGACCGCCCCGATATTGTCTCTGCCGAAGAGGCCAAACGATTTTCAAAATATCAACTCAACATACAAAAGGGGGGGATGTTTCCGACGATCAACGCCGAGGCAAATTATTACACACTCCGAAGCGGTTTTCAGGAGGGTATAAACTGGGATGCCACCTTCTCCCTCGATTTTCCCCTCTTTGAAGGGGGTCAGACCAAAGCCAAAATTCAGGAGGCGAAGCTTCTTCTCAAACAGGCCGACCTCCAACTCTCGGAAAAAAAGCGGCAGGCCGATCTGGAAATAAAAAAGGCGTATCAGGATTTTGTCTCCTCCAAAAAACAGGCGGCCGCTTTTGAAAACGCGGCGACCAAGGCACAGCAGAGTTACAAAGCCTCGGAAGAGGATTATCACAACGGTCTCATCAACAATCTTCAGCTGTTGGAATTGTTGCGAAGAATGGAGGAGGTGCAGAGAAATTATGTGCGCACTTCTCTGCAAACCAAATTGAGCTGGTTAAATCTCAAAGCCTCCGCCGGAGAACCATTACCGTGAAAGGCATATTGTCATTGCGAGCGAAGCGAAGCAATCCCGATGAACAACGGGATTGCCACGGCCCCTTCGGGGCCTCGCAATGACAATAAAGGATGAAATAACTCTATGAATATTTCGGAAATTTCAATTCGCAATCCTGTTTTTGCCTGGATGTTGATGGCCGCCCTCATTCTTTTTGGTTTTATCAGCTTCACACGCATGGGTGTGAGCGAAATGCCCGACGTCGATTTTCCCGTCGTCACCGTTCATGTCGCGCTGGAGGGGGCCGCGCCCGAGGTGATGGAGTCGGATGTCATCGATGTGATCGAGGATGCCGTCATGAGCATTCAGGGCATTCGCGATGTCTCTTCCACCGCGCGACAGGGGATCGCCACCATCAGCGTCGAATTTGAATTGGGACGCAACATCGATGTCGCCCTGCAGGAGATTCAGACCAAGATTGCGCAGGTTTCAAGAAATCTCCCCAAAGATGTCGATCCGCCAACCGTCACCAAAACCAATCCCGATGACCAACCGATCATGTGGGTGACTCTTTATGGCGACAAGCCGGTGCAAGAATTGATGTCCTACACCCGGGATCATCTCAAAGACCAGTTGCAGACGGTGGCCGGCGTCGGCGAAATTTTTCTGGGGGGCTACATCGAACCCAACTTGAGAGTCTGGCTCAAGGCCGACGCGCTCAAGAAATATGAACTGACGGTTCAGGATGTCATCAACGCCATTCGTGAGGAGCATGTGGAACTGCCGGCGGGAAGAATTGAAACGAGCGAAAACGAACTCAACATTCGCACCATGGGAGAGGCTTTGAGCGTTGAAGAGTTCGGCAACATTCTCATCCCCACGCGCGGAAATCGGCCGATCTACACCCCGATCCATCTGAAAGATGTGGCCAATGTGGAAGAGGGTTTGAACGACGTTCGCAGAATGTCGCGCAGTAACGGAAAGCCGGCGGTGGGGTTGGGCATTCGCAAACAGCGCGGCTCCAATGCCGTGGCGGTCGCGAATGCGGTCAAGGAGCGGATGAAGGAAATTGAAAAAACCCTTCCCGAGGGATTCACACTCGCCGTCAACTTTGACAGTACGCGCTTCATCAAGGAGTCGGTTGGAGAATTGCAATTCAATCTTTTTCTGGCGGCACTGTTGACCTCGATGGTCTGCTGGCTCTTTTTGGGATCGTGGAGTTCCACCGTCAACATTCTGATGGCGATACCGACCTCGATTGTCGGCACCTTCATGGTGCTTTTCTTTCTGGGTTTCACACTCAACACCTTCACCCTGTTGGGACTTATTCTGGCGATCGGCATTGTGGTGGACGATTCCATCATGGTGCTCGAAAATATTTTCCGCCATCAGGAAAAGGGGGAAGACAAGTTTACCGCGGCGCTCACCGGCTCCAAACAGATCACCTTTGCCGCAGTGGCGGCGACCTTTGCCATCATCGCCATTTTTATTCCGGTCGCCTTTATGACGGGCATCATCGGCAAATTTTTTCTGCAATTCGGCGTGACCATTTCGGTTGCGGTTTTATTTTCCCTGCTGGAAGCCCTCACCCTCACCCCGATGCGCTGTTCGCAGTTTGTGTCGGTCCAGGCCAGAACCAGTAAAATGGGCAAGGCCTCCGATCTTCTTTTTCGAAAACTCTCCCAAACCTATCAGAATTCTCTGCAAACCTGTCTGAACCACCGAGGAAAAGTTATTTCCATTTCTCTGACGGTTTTTGTTCTCTCCATTTTTGTCTTTATGGGTTTGAAAAAGGAATTTGTCCCAGCACAGGACCAGAGCATGTTTCTGACCACATTGAAAATGCCGGTCGGCACCTCGATTGATGCCACCTCGGAGAGAATAAAAGAGGCGGAGGCTTTTCTGCTGAACCGCCCCGAAGTCGCGCGCATTTTCGGCGCGATTGGCGGTTTTGGCGGCGGAGAGGTCAACACCGGAATGATGTTTGTCACTCTCAAGCCCCCGCGCGAGAGAAAGCTGACACAACAGCAATTCATGGCGGTCTGCCGCGAGGCTTTCAATAAAATTCCCGACATCAAAGCCTATCTGCTCGATTTTTCCACGCGCGGCTTCACGGCACAGCGCGGATTTCCGGTCGAGTTCAACGTGCGCGGGCCTGATTGGGACAAACTCTCGACCTACTCATTGGAGATTCAAAAGCAGATGACGGAGGATAAAAATATTTTTCTCGATGTCGACACCGATTATCTGACCGGCATGCCGGAGGTGCGCGTCACCCCCGACCGCGAGAAAGCGGCGGCCCGGGGTGTAAGCATGAACGCCATCAGCGAGACGATTAACGCCACCATCGGCGGCGTGAAGGCCGGCAAGTTTCGCCAGGGGGCAAGGCGCATCGATGTGCGCGTGCGGCTTCTGCCCGAATATCGCAACCAGTCGGAAGACATCAACCATCTCTACGTTCACAACGATCACGGTGAATTTATCCCCCTCTCCGAACTGGTGCAGATCAAAGAGATACCGACTCTGCTCACGATCACACGCAAAAATCGCGAGCGCGCGATCGGCATTTTTTCAAACGTCTCTCCCGAATCGTCGCAGACCATCGCGATTAAAAAGGTGGAGGCCATTGCCAAAAAAGTTCTGCCGCCGGGTTACCGGATTGTATTGAGCGGCTCGGCAGAGACGTTTCAGGAATCGTTTCAGAGCCTTTTTTTCGCCCTCTATCTGGGAATTATTGTCGCCTATATGATTCTCGCATCGCAGTTTAATTCTTTTCTCCACCCGTTCACGGTTTTGCTCGCCCTCCCCTTCAGCCTTTCGGGTGCGGCCGTGGCCCTTTTTATTTCGGGAAATTCACTCAACATCTATTCGCTGATCGGACTCATCCTGCTGATGGGCATTGTGAAGAAAAATTCGATTCTGCTGGTCGATTTTACAAATCAGATGCGCAAACAAGAGGGGCGGAGTGTAAGGGAAGCATTGCTTACGGCCTGTCCAATCCGGTTGCGCCCCATTCTGATGACCTCGATTGCCACCATCGTCGCGGCAATCCCCCCCGCCATCGGGTTCGGCCCAGGCTCTGAAACGCGCGTCCCCATGGCGATCGCCGTCATCGGCGGCGTGTTTCTCTCAACGGTGCTGACACTGTTTGTGGTGCCGTGCGCGTATAGTTTGATGGCAAGGTGGGAGAAGAACTAGCTCAACTGACTTTTGCGGCGCAGGTCCTCCAGGGTGGTGTGAAGCCTCTGGCGCTTTTTGTGCCAGTCACTTCCGACATCGGGAAGCAGAGCCATCAATTCTTCAGCCGCCGCTATGGCCCAGTTCCAACGTCCAAAAGTATCCAGAATCTGCAGTCTCAACCAGCCTGTTTCCCAGGAATGATCGACGTCTCCCAATTGCTTGAAAATATAGAAAGTCATCTCCAACTCTTCCAAAGCCCAGTGAAAAAATTCGGCATCTTCGACGTTCAAAGGGCTCCCGTTTTTAAAATACTCCAAAACCAGACTTGATTTTTGATGTGCGACAGTAAAAGCCATTTCCTCACCTAATTTATCACAATATATTTTGGCACCGCTCTGACGAAAAAGAAGAACTTTGCCTCTGTCTTCCAAACATTGCAAAGCGGTCGATTTATGGATCAGAGATTTTTTGGCTCCATCTGGATGAAAACGATTTTCAATTTCAAAGGCGTGCTCAAAAACAGCGACTGCCTGGGAAAATTTACCCAACTGCATCGAAATTCTGGCCACATTCAAAAGATTGAACGCCGCATTAAAATCATCGCCGATGATTTCAAAATGTTTGGCAGCATCTCCATAAGCTATAAGAGCAAGAATCGGATTATCCAATGGACCAAAATAAATGGGAGCCAACTGTGCGGCAATTTGCGCCGCCAGCCTCGGATTTTCCTCTGCATCCACTTCTGCAAAGGCACTCTCTAACAATTTGGCGACTTTTTGTGGATCGGAATAGTTGGGAGGAATGCGGCCATCGTCGATTTTCAAACTGTCCGCCTCAGCCAACAAAATTTCGACCACACTTTTTTCCCGAATCGGAATGCCGCCAAACTCACTCGTCCGATAAGCCCGAAAAAAAGCAGAGCGCTGTGCGGGTGTCTGGCCGGTCACATACAAAAGAAGATGCTTCAAGGTGGCACCGGCCTGATCGACAAGAGAAAAAGTGGAGCTATCTGTGGCAATGGAAAAAGTCGGCTCCACCGATGCCGCAAGAGTAACGGTGGGCAGACTTTGGACAAGACCGATATTAAAAAGAGTCACCATACAATTTATTTACCTTCTACAGGAATCGACAAAAGATAAGCCTCTTTTTCTCCAAAGAGATGCACCGCCGGCTTGGCTCTTATAAAATCTTGTGCGTCCCGTTTTTGAATTTCTGTCAATTGCCCCTCTTTATACTCAAATCCAGTGGCAAAAAAATGGGCACCACCACAACCGTAGGACCCTTTGATATAGATTGCTTCATAACGGTCCCCCTGAATAAGACAATGTTTTTGTTTTGGAGAACAATCCCATTCCCCATCACCCACCCGCAGTTGGCGTTCCGTTAAAACGTGCCGCGGCTTGGCCCCATTTTCGCGGGAGAGTTCCAATAACCTTTTGAGAAAACGGTTGGCAACCCCTTTTTCTGCCGGCTGATCCAGGTCGTTGTAAACCCCGTCGTGAAAAATGACCAGGTCGGCCTCGCGGATATAATCCTCTTTTGCATAGAGTTCACCCCCTTCGTTCAGGGCAAAAACGAAAACGATGGGTCTGCCATTATAGGTAAATTTAAACGTGGTTCCATCCTGTTCCATATTTTTAAAAATCCCCGTTTCGGGAGAGGCCAGAAATTGCAGATACGCTTCGGTTCTTTTGAAAGCCTTGGAATCAATCTCGGTATAAATTATTTTGCCGGAGTTGATTGTTTTCTGGTCAATGAGTTTGACCAGGATAAAAAGGGCCGTCATGTGGCTCCCGGACGCAGGATAGAGAATTGTAAAGGGCGTCGCCGTTTTGGCTTGAGCGATGATTTCCGGATTTTCTGCAACCTGTGCAAAAACGGAAGCGGAGCGGAAGTCTTCCACGCCGAAAGCATCCAGATGATAGGCGATATTGAAAAAGGGATGATCCACCTTGTCGATGTCGAAATTCTCAACCAACATCGGAATGGAACTGCCATGCGTGCTGCAATCTTTGAATCGATTTTTGCACCAGGCGGGAACTTGCCAATTTGGTTTTCCTTCATAGGCATCGCAGGGATGAGCGGCTTTGCAGGCCGGTTCATAACTATCGACCGCCAATTGATAAGCCTTTTTGGCCTCCTGCACACCACAAGGTTTGTCCGTGCCTGTTCGTTCGCCAAAAGCATTTTCGTTGTCAGAGACATGCGGAATCATCGGCGGTCTGTCACCAGGCAGGCAAGCCAGCGGTTTCGGGGCAATAGGTGAAAAAGAGTTCGGATCTCCCATATGAAGGTTATCGGCAGGATTCAATAAAAGTTGCTTGTCGCCAACGCCGTATACCGTCAAAATCTGGAAGCGAATAAAAAGGGTATTCGGGGACGCACCTCATTTTGGGACGACCCAAAATGGGTGCTCCGGTCTCGGCAATTTTATTTTTTTATCCCGGATGTAAAATTGCCTCCGACAGGCCACCTCATACCACTTTTTATTCGCTTCCAGATTTTGGTCATACACAACTTCAAACTGAAAATTTATTATTTAAAGCATGTCCAAAATCTCTCGCGTGTTGGCTAAAAAAGTCTGCGCAGGCCCGCCACTCCCCTCGGGGGATTTTAAACTTGGCGGGCCGAGGAAGCGAAGTGCTGATTTTGGGGGCCTCCCCAAAATCTATAACGTCTTTTTTAGCCAAC
>JAUSII010000078.1 GCA_030648035.1 Deltaproteobacteria bacterium
CTGTAGATATAGGCAACGCCGACGCCAAGGCTGATGAGAGTGAACATGTTCAGATGGCGGGAGAGGAGAGACTGTGCGCCGCGGATAAAAAAGGGCCATCCTCCCCAGAGCACCACCGGTGTTGCCAGCACCAGTTCAATCCATTGCGGCACTGCCAGCTGACCCATGGTTACGATCAGAAGCGGCACTGTCAGAGCTGTGCTGATCCAAAAGCGGCGGGTCATATCCTTCTGCTCGTGATTATCCTCCGGCCCTGCAGAAATAATCATCGGTTCCAGACTCATGCCGCAGATCGGACAATTGCCCGGGCCTTGTTGTCGCACCTCCGGATGCATCGGGCAGGTGTAAATACGATCATCATTTTTCACAGGTACAGACGATTTTTGATGATGCGAACAGGCATGTTTTTCGTGTGCCATAATGACTTCTGCTTAATTCTTCGAGCCTGATTCTTTAATAACGTGCTTTTTTTTCAGCTCACTTCTTACGGCAACAACACCCGGCACATTTTGTGACACTTCTTTTATGTAACGTATCTGATCAAAATTATCGACTCTGCCGCTTAATGTCACATTTCCATTTTTCACAACAGCCCCGACACTATCCAGATTGTTTTCCTTAAAATAGGGACTCAATAGAGATAAAATATTTTCCCGTATCAGCGTGTCTGATTCTTTCGGCCCAGAAACAATAATATTGTTGGTAACGCTTTTGACGCCTCTGATATTTGTCGCCACATATTCTGCAACCATCTTGTGATGCAGGGCATTGGTTCTGCCTTTCAGGATCACGTTCCCATTGTGCACAGTGATTTGCAGATCATGGATTTCCACCTGACAATGGGCCGGCACAGCTATGTCGATTTCATTTTGGATTTTGGTATCTGGCACAAAAGGGGGTTTGACCTTTAAGCCCGCAATGGAATAATTGTATCCAACTATTCTCTGTGTCACTTCCTCCGCCAATTGTTTTTCCTGAAGGCTCTCTACCGTTCCCGTGAGAATGATTTCACCCTTTTTTTGGCTGACCTGAATATCGGAAGCGTGAAGGCGCGTGTCCAATTCCAGATGTCGCTTCACCGAGATCACCGGGTCGATAGTGAGATCGTTGGCCAAAGCGGGTCCACTGCAAAACCCTAAAATCAAGAGAACTGAAAATCCCTTTACTGAAAACTGTTGTAACATGGTTTTCTCCTTTCAATGCTGATGCTGATGCTGATGCTGATGCTGTTCGTTATTTTCCGGCGCTGATCCCTGTACTACCATCAAATCGGTAAAAGCCAAGGTTAGAAGAAAATATTGTCTCTTGTTGCATGGCGGATATTTTTGGGTTAGAACCGCAAAAAAAGGGGGCTCTATGAAGAAAATTATTTTGGGTGTTTTGATGGTGATATCCGTTTCTATTCTGGCCTGTGAACGTGAAAAAACGGTTGTCATCAAGGAAGTTGCGGCACCAGTTGTGGCACCGCAAGAAGAGCCTGCCGTCAAAATCAAGATCAATGACGGAAGCGGGTCTGGTGTGGATGTGAATATTCCGACCAATTAATATTGCGAGGGGAATTTTGAAAAATCGGCACCATGGGTTCATCGTTTTTTTTCTTTTCCTTTTCATCTTGCTGGAAGGTTGCTCCACAGTGGGCGTGGCCCTCTATTATAAAAAAGCCAAACTGCCGGAAGCGCAGATTGTGCGAAACGTGCCCTATACCAAAAGTGCCGATGCAGATCCGGTGAAAAACAGTCTCAATCTTTTTCTCCCAAAGGGAAAAAATTGGCCCACCATGGTTTTTGTCCACGGGGGAATGTGGATCGAGGGGGACAAAGATCTCAAGGTCTCCGGAGCCGATGTCTATGGCAACATCGGGAGATATTTTGCCTCGCAGGGGATTGGAGTGGCCGTCATCAGCTATCGTCTGCTTCCAAGTGTCGATTGGAAAAAACAGCTTCTCGATGTGGCGAGGGCGACCGGCTGGGTCTATCGGCATATTCACGAATATAAGGGCGATCCCAAGGCCATTTTTCTGGCGGGACATTCTTCCGGAGCGCAATTGGCGAGCCGCGTCGCCATGGATCTCTCTTTCATGAGTTCCATGGGTCTGCCACAGGTGATGTGTGGGGTGATTCCCATCAGCGGTGCCGGCTATAATTTTTTGAACGAGGAGACATATCAGTTGGGATTGGAAGAGGGTGTCTATAAGGAACTTTTTAATCAGGAAACCATTTCAAAACCTTTCAGGAAAAAAATATCCCCCGTTTTCTATGCCAGAAAATCTTCTCCCCCTTTTCTCATTCTTTATGCGGGCAGGGAAGAAAAAGAGCTTCAGCAGGAATCGCTAAAATTCTACAATGCTCTGGTGAAAGCGGGCACCCCGAGCCAGATTTATTCCATTCCCAAAGAGAGACACAAAAAGATGGTTCTCACATTGAGTCACGCCAATAAAATGCCGGCCAAATTGATGATGGTCTTTATGAGGACACTCGATTGTACCTCTTATCGGCCTGATCTGTAGTTGTTGTAGGGATAACCGCTGCTGTAACCGCCATGATAACTTCTGGAGGGGGCATAATAGTTGTTGGAGGGTCTGTTCATTCCCGTCTGGCCCGTCTGCATATTTTTCTGATATTGCATCAGATTATTGAACAGGTTGCCGATGGTCTGCATATAATTTTGAACATTGGGCGATTCTGTCTGGTCGATTTGTTGCGGATAGTTTTGATTGGAATAAGGAAGATTTTGCGCCATCGCTGAACCTGCGAACGATACAACCATTACAAAAGTGGCAAAAAACATTTTCATCACCGCTGTTTCTACCATATTCAGAAACCATGTGAAGGATAAAAATTAAAAAGCCGGGGAGGAATAATCCAACCTCGGCTTTTTATTTGACTTCCAATTGCATCTAGAACTTGGGCAAGACTTTCGCGGAATACTTGATGGCCAAATGGGCGATCAGAAACCCGATGAGAAGGACGGCCAGCATGACCCAGTGCTCCTGCACCGGAAAATGACTTGCGGCTCCCATGCCAAAGAGCATCGGCACCGAGAGATACGTGTTCACCCGGGAGGTGGTGGCGGCTTTTTTGACCGTTGCCGCCATTTCTGCCGGGGCCTGGCCATTCTTTACCCAGCTGATAATTTTTTTCTGTGCCGGCCAGATAATGAACCAGACGTTAAACCACATGATGATCCCCAATATCGCTCCGAAAGAGATCCATTGTCCCCAGGTGGTGGTGAAAAGTCCACCGTCTCCCCAGAAACCGGCGCTCGAGGCGACCCAGAGTTTCCAATATATAATGAGCAGGCCCGAGAGAAGGGTGAACATCGCTCCCCAACGAAACCAGAAAAGGGCTCTGGGCATCAGCTCCGGCACCACTTTTTTCTTGGTTTCGGCGTCCAGCAGTTTGGCGAAGTGGACATTGACCAGATTGAAGAAGTAGAGCATTCCGATCCACGTGATCCCCGCCAGAAAATGGACCCACCGGAACAAAAAGATGACCAACGTATTCGTGTCTATCAACGGCATTTTTCCTCCCCCATGGTTAAAGTGACTTCGAAACGGACAGGAAAATAAAGGATTGGTTCCCTATCGTCAAGGGTGGATTAGGTTTATCTAACCTATCAAAATATAAACATTTTTGTTTTGACAGGGGATTGAAAAGAAACTATGAAGGGAAAAATTTATTTCAGCCAATAAAGGAGGATGTACACAATGCCAGTACCCATTCAACCCACAGAGAAACAGATGCATTCCGAATTTGCACGTCTGTTTCAGGAACAGCAGGGCGAGACAGAAATCGGAGAAGGGAGTTTGGTTAAGGGACATATCGTTCAATTGACTCCCGATTACGCCATCATCGATATCGGTTTTAAATCGGAAGGACAGGTTCCCATCCGTGAATTCAAAGATTCCAAAGGTCAGCTCACCGTCAACATCGGCGACGAAATCGAAGTGCTTCTCGAAAATATTGAAGATGATCAGGGAATGATCGCTCTTTCCAAAGAGAGAGCTGATGTTCTCAAGGCGTGGGATACGCTGGTCAAAATTCAGGAAGAAGACGGAATTGTCGAAGGGGTTATCATCGGCAAAGTGAAGGGTGGTTTGGCGGTGGATGTCGGCGTGAAAGCCTTCCTGCCCGGTTCCCAGATTGATGTTCGTCCGGTGCGCACTCTTGATAAATTCATCGGCAAAAAATTCCGTTTCAAAATTTTAAAACTCAACAAACGTCGCGGCAACATTGTCCTCTCCAGAAAAGATGCGATGGAAAAAGAACAGGGTCAGCTTAAAGAGAACGTTCTTCAAAATATCAAAGAGGGCCAGGTGCTGGACGGCCTCGTCAAGAATGTCACCGACTACGGCGTGTTTGTCGACTTGGGCGGCATTGATGGTTTGTTGCATGTCACCGACATGAGCTGGGGAAGAATTCACCACCCCTCCGACATGTTTGGCGTGGGAGACAACATTCGCGTTACTGTTTTGAAATATGATGAAACCAACCAGAGAGTTTCCCTGGGATTGAAACAATTGTTGGAAGATCCCTGGACACAGGTGGAAGGTAAGTTTCCGGTCGGTTCCCGCATCAAGGGGAAGGTCGTCTCTTTCACTGACTACGGTGCTTTTGTGGAACTGTCTCCCGGCATTGAGGGATTGGTGCATATCTCCGAAATCACCTGGAACAAAAAACTCAAACATCCGTCGCAAGCGTTGACCGTTGCGCAGGAAGTGGAAGCGATCGTGATGGATTGTGATATCGCCAACCGCCGCATTGCCCTGGGCCTGAAGCAGTTGCAGGCCAACCCCTGGAACACGCTGGAGCAACAGTTTCCGGTCGGTTCCAAAGTCAAGGGGACCATCCGCAACATCACCGATTTCGGTGTGTTTCTCGATTGCGGTGTCGGCGTGGACGGGTTGATTCATATTTCCGATCTCGATTGGGCCCAGAATTTTACCCATCCGCAAGATGTTTTGAAAAAGGGCGACACGGTGGAAGCGGTGGTGGTCCACATTGACCCGGAAAACGAAAGATTTTCGTTAAGCCTGAAACAGCTCAAAGACAATCCGTGGGATTTGATCAGCTCTTCTTATAATGAGGGATCTTCGGCCGAGGGGACGATCAAGCAGATCAATGCCTCTGGAGCTGTGGTGGAACTCGAAGAGACGGTGGAAGGTCTTTTGCCCAAGGCCAAGTGTCCCAAAGAGGCCAAAGTTGGAGATAAGGTGAATGTCATGGTGCAGACTGTCGATCAGGAAGCACGTAAATTTCATCTGAAGCTGAAGGAATAAAAAAATAAATGAAGAAATGGGCTAAGAGACTTGGTTTCCTCTTTCTGATTTTGTTGGCACTGGTGGGCTTAAGCCATATTTTTGGAGGGCCAACTTCTCCATTTGGAACAGCGCTTGGGGTTTTGGAAATCAACGGCACCATTTGGGTGGCCGATGATTGGCTTGAGCAGATTGAAGACTTCCGTAAAAACCCCGCCATTCGTGGTGTTGTTGTTCGCATCAATTCTCCCGGCGGAACCGTTGCGGCATCGCAGGAAATCTTCGAAAATCTCAAAAGACTTTCCAAAATCAAACCGGTCGTTGCCTCGATGGGGACGCTGGCCGCATCCGGTGGTTTATATGTAGCCCTCGGCGCCAACCGGATTTTTGCTGATGCCGGCACGATTACCGGCTCCATCGGCGTGCGCATGCAACATCTGGACATCGGCGAACTTCTCAAATTCTTCAAGATCGAGTATGAAACCATCAAAAGCGGAACATTCAAAGATCTGGGCTCTCTCACAAGACCATTGACCGCATCCGAGTTGGCCATTCTGGAAGGATTGATGAGCGAGATTCACGATCAGTTCAAGGTGGCGGTCTCCGAACAGCGGGGCTTAAAAATGAATGTGGTCGACCAGATTGCCGACGGCCGCATCTTCAGCGGGGCCAAGGCCAAAGAGCTCGGTTTGGTGGATGAGTTGGGCGATCTTGGGATAGCGATCGCGTGGGTTGCAACCCAGGCTGGCATCAAGGGAGAACCAGAGCTGGTTTATGGAGAGAAAAGGAGTGCCTGGTGGATGCGGAGTCTCTTTGGTTCAGCCAAGGCGCTGTTATCCGGTCCGCAAATTTGTTATTCGTATCCATAGAAAATATAATTGGGAGGTTCCATGAATAAAAGTGATCTTGTTCAAGTGGTATCGGGAAGACTGCCAAATCTTGCGGCGAAAGATGTCGAGGTGATCGTCAACACGATTTTTGATTCGATGACACAATCTCTGACAGACGGAGACCGTATTGAAATTCGCGGCTTCGGCAGTTTTGAGGTGAGAGTGCGCAAACCGCGATTGGGCCGCAATCCCAAGACCGGCATGTCGGTGCAGGTCACCACACGCAGGGTTCCTTTTTTCAAGGTCGGCAAAGAACTCAAAGAAAAAGTCAACAACCATGGATAATCTGTGGGCCCCCTGGCGTATGGAGTATATCAACGACACCCGCAAAGGGGAGAAGCAGGGTTGTGTTTTTTGCGAGATGAAAGAACAGAAACCCGATGACAAAAACCTGATCCTGGCTCGCGGCAAACATACCTATGTTTTGATGAACCGCTTTCCTTATAATAGCGGACATCTGTTGATTGTTTCCTACAGTCACATTGCCTCACTGAAAGATTTGTCCGCGGAAATACAGCAGGAGATGATGTGGTTTATGGGAGAGAGCATGGATATTTTGAAAGATGTTCTGAAGGCCCAGGGGTTCAACTGCGGTTTGAACGCCGGGGCGCATGCGGGTGGGGGCATTCCCGATCATATTCATTGGCATGTGGTGCCGCGCTGGCCGGGCGACACCAATTTTTTGCCGGTGCTGGGAAATACCCGTTCGATGCCCGAATATTTGAGTGAGACTTACAAACGTCTGGAAGGAAAATTCAAAACCTTGGGGAGGGTGTCATGAAAAGACTTGTTTTCGCAATCATCATGTCGGCACTTTTTTTTGCACTACTCAATTTTGTTTATTGTAACCTCGATCAGGCCACCTTTGCCTATCCGGTGGTTTTCAAATTCAGGATTCCGGTAGTTCTGTCCGAAGGCTTTCAATCGGTGGCTTTGCCGCTGGGCTTTATTCTGCTGATCTCTTTTTGTCTGGGGATGGTTGCCATCGCCCTGTTGGAAGCCTTACCCTCTTTTTATAAAACTCTTGAACTGCGCGCCAGAAACAAAAAGATTCGCGAACTCGAACGCGAGCTGACGGTGGCGAGACAACTGGCCGGGGTTGATAAGCCTGGGTCATTGCGAGCGTAGCGAAGCAATCCCGGGATTGCCACGTCGCCCTTCGGGCTCCTCGCAATGACAAGCGTTATCCCCGCATCCCTTTTTTGGAACGTTTTATTTTTTTGAGCGGTTCTCCGCTTTCTTGAGGCGGGGCTTCGGCGGTTTTGGCCTGTGTCATCTGCTTTAATCTGGCCGATTGCGATTCAGAAAGGCTTGCAGGCCCCAGGTTAAATGTGGAGGCTTGCAGGGCGGCGATCTGATCTGGAGTGGCGGTGGTTGAAATTTTCTGGGTATTCTCTTCGACCTCTTTGGCGATTCCCTTTTTCTTGAGCATCTCATCAAACATCAGCTCCAGGCGGCGCAAGGGGGAGGGATTTTCTTCCAGCAGTTTTTTTATTTTCTGTTTGGCCGCCGTTTTGATGAGAATGAGATCATCCGGCTGGCGGAATTCTTTTTTGAGATCTTCGACAAATTTATTTAAGGTAGGTGTATCGAGAGCACAGGAGGGAATGATCGAATCATTCAGCAGTTGGCCGAAACCCTCGTCGGTATATTTTCCCTCGTTGATCCGCATTGCATCGAAGGGGATGTGGATGTCGCCGGAATAACGGAATTTGTCGAGCGAGAGAAATTCATCGCGGGTCAGTTTGAAATGGTCATCGGATTGTTTGAAAGGCGCAAAAGCCTGCCGCCAGGTTTCTTTTGGAAATTTTTTGGTATCGACAAAGCCGTTGTCCCAGAGCAGATCGACAAAAGCTTGAGGATAATGCACAGAGCCATCTTCGCCCTTGTCCACCGACTGCCAGATAAATTCCATCACATGAATAGGCATAACCAAAATTTATAGCATCACGGTCACGACTGCAAGCAAACATTATGGATGGAACAGACACCGACAAAATCCGGAAGCGGGGAAAAAAGGGTATTCGGGGACGCACCTCATTTTGGGACGGCCTATCAAACTCCGCAAACTCTGCGAGTTTGCTTCGCGGTCCAGCAAAGCTGGACCTTGACCATGGGTGCTCCGGTCTCGGCAATTTTGGTTTTATATCCCGTTTGTAAAATTGCCTCCGACAGGCCACCTCATACCACTTTTTTTCCCGCTTCCGGATTTTGGTCATGTGCAATTCAAATTATAAATTATTCATTTCGAAATAATGCGTGCTCAAAAATTGGAAGCGGGGGAAAAAGGGTTGAATGGGTTCAAAAACAGGGCATGAATAGTGCGTTTACTCCCCCCTTTGAAAAAGGGGGGAAGGGGGGGATTTTTCCCCGCTTCCACCTTTTGTCGATACATTAGCGAGAATCAAACATCAAACATTTCCGGATCTCCGTAGCCGTAGTCGGATCTTCCGAAAGCCTGGTCGACGGTGGCCAGGGCGGCGCGCTCTGTTTTGGCGGCTTCTGTATCTTTGTTGATCCGCACGGCGGCATCTGCATGGATCTGTTCTGTTTGTACCACAGATCCATCGGGACCATTGCGACGCTCGTCGGCTCCTTTGGCATATTCAATGTAGGCTTTCTGGCCCTCAAGTCCATATCCTGCAATCGTTTCCGAGGCTAGAGCCTTTCTGTCGTTGATTGTTTCCTGGGCCTCCATCCATCGGGACTGGGCCAGGTAATTGATCCACGATCCGACGATTTGCCCCATCTGCTGGATTCCGTTCGTGATGGCACCCCACGCGAAGCCGGTGGTCTGCATGGTTTCGTCGTGCTTAAATTGGTTGTCTTGCATGCCGAGTTCATGTTTATTTTGCTGACCAAAGAGCCCTGGAATATCGAGCTCACCTTGTGGTTTTACACTATCCATGGGGACGCCAATGGTTCCACCTCCAACTGTCAATTCACCTTTTCCCCCACCTATATATCCCGCTGAAATCATATATGCCTCCTTGGTTTATTTTGTTACAGGGCTCCCATAATTGGGAGCATTCTGTTTTCTTTCGTTATCGATCAATTCTTTTTTCTCCATCAAAGTTCCCATATTGTGAGCCTGAATTGCTTGCGAGAGCTGTTGGCGGTTCATGACATAGGCCTTGCGTTCTGCCTTGGCCATCGCGGCATCATTTTTCTTTTCGGCCGCATCGGCTTTTTTGTCGCCCTCGTTTTTGATATAGAGGCTGGTCCCGACGCTGGCGGCTGTTGTGACCACGGCGACGACAATTCCTATTCCTATGGGCCCCAATCCTAAAATGCCTATCATATGGACCTCCTGAAACTTCTTTGCTCTCACAATAGTTATCGGCTTTGGCAGACCCCCAAGTTGCGTCGGACCAATAAAAAAAGAGGCGCGCTTTAAGTGTTTGATATTAGTGGGTAAAAAAGCTATATTTTGGGGGTGAAAAAAAAGAATCTTTTTGGCCTCTCCCATATCGACCCCGGCCATGGCAAAACGCGCAAACAGATTGAGGCATTGCTCGAGCAAAAACAGTGGGGCAAAAATGAGGGCGCCGATGAGATGCTGGCTGTGTTGGATTTATTGGCCAATCTCGACCGTCATCCTTATCTTAATTCCATCGTGATGAAAGAGAGTCCTGTGTGGGCACTGGCGCGCGAGTTCGCGCAGAATTTTTTTGCCCCGCCTCCTGACACCAACAAAATGTTTGCCCATCTGGTTGCAAAATATAAATGGGATGAAGTTTCGGTCTACACCATCGGTCTTTCCAACGCGACCAATGCACTGACAGCCGCTTTGCAGGCGCACGATGTTGTGGGCAAAGAGGTGATCACCACTTCTTATAATTATGCCGCGGCTCCCAATGCGATTGTGGCGGCGGGGGGCATTCCAAAATTTGCCGACATTGATAAAGAGACTTTTTGCATCGATATTGCATCAACCTTGAAACGGGTGAACAAAAATACCGCCGCGATCATTGTGACCCACGTCAACCAGGCCATCGATCTCTTGCCTCTGTTGAAGGGACTTGAAAAATCAAAACAGAAGATCGCCATTTTTCAGGATGCCACTGCGGCGATCGGTTGTTCTTCAGATGGGGTGGGGGTGGGGCAACTCAATCCGCCGCCGCACGGAGCCACCATCTTCAGCCTTGGGCCGACAAAAGTCATTTCGGGTCTGGGCGGGGCGTTGTTGATGACGCACGATTACGAATTTTTGCGCAAGATCGAGTCGATCGCTTTTTATGGTTTAAATCCCTCCAATGATGAAGAGATTTTGGAGTTCGGCAACAATTATAAAATGAACGAGATCTCCGCCGTGATTGCGCTGGAACAATTGAAGAAAAAAGAGGATCTCATTCTCAAGCGGCGCCAATTAAAAAAAATGTATGACGAAGCCTTGAAGCCCTTGGTGAAAAAAGGTCTGGTGACGTTACAGAAAATTGTTTCCGATACCGATGATATTATTTTAACCCATTATATGGTCCGCCTTCAAAAGAGTTATCATTCGGTGATGCAGAAAATGGCCACCGATTTTCAGATCGGTCTCTCCCACTGGTATTGTTATCATCAGGAACCGATTTATGCCATCCGTTTTGGTACCTGCAAATTGCCGGTAACCGAATCACTTTCTGATAAAATTATTTTCCTGCCGTTTCATCTGGAATTGGAAAAAGAAAATGTCGATTATATTGTGAAGTGTTTATCGGAGTCATTAACAGGCTAAACAAATGTCATTGCGAGGTCCCGAAGGGACCGTGGCAATCCCAATGATCAACGGGATTGCTTCGCTACGCTCGCAATGACACCGGCTCCCAACTCTTTGAGCGCCCTCTGAATATCGGGTTCGGTCTCCGGATATTCTCCCAGCTTTCGCATCAGCGTTAGAAAATCCACTTTTGCATCGCGGGCAATCTGCCGATACGCCTGCATCGGATAGAGACAGACATTGGCGGCGGCGGTAGCCACCTGCGCCGGGTCGACCCCCTGTGCGGTGGGCATCATCGGGGCGACCAGTGTGCTGGCGGCCTCCAGCAGTTTGTCGAAATTAATTTTTTTAAGTTGTCCTTTTCTTTTCAAAACAGCGACGAGGGCTTCCAGTTGTGTGTTGCCGGCATCTCTTCCAAACCCGAAAAGACTTCCGTCGGTATAATCGACTCCCGCTTCAACGGCCGCGAGCGAATTGGCGACGGCGAGCATCAGGTTGTTGTGGGCATGAAAGCCAATGGGGATTTTGATTGTATCTTTGAGCGCTTTGACGATGTCGGAAACCTGTGAGGGGAGAAAATTTCCGATGGTATCGACGACATATACGGCACTGGAACCAAAACTCTCTGCCAACTTTGCCGCTTTGACGATCTCTTTTAATGAGCGCTTGGAGGCCCGCATCATCTGAAAAAAAACCGGAATCCTTAAGGACCTGGCATATTCCACATTTTTTTTGGAGGCCTCCATATTATCAATGCGTGCGGCGATGCGCAAAAAGTCGACCTCCTTTTTGACCGCCTTGATATGTTCTCTGGTGGTGAACGGTTCCGGGTTGGCCAAGAGACCCAATTTTAATTTTTGGGTCGTTTTTCTGGCGGCTCGCAGTTGTTCGACATCACTCGATTGTGGTTTGACGCCGTTGTATTCGGTGATGCCGAGCCCGCCTCCGTTGCCGACCTCCATATAAGGAATGCCAGCTTCTTCGATGGCCTTGGCGATGTCCGCCACCTGTTTCGCACTCCAGCGATACTGGATGACATAACTCCCCTCGCGCACTGTGACATCCATCAGTTGAACTTCTTTTGCCATATCCCGAACATTTAACATTATTTACTCTGGCGGGCTACTCGTAATTTGGGTAGACATGTCATTGCGAGGCCCCGTAGGGGCCGTGGCAATCCCGATGATCAACTGGATTGCTTCGCTACGCTCGCAATGACATCAAAACTATGAAACAAGACTTTCGGACATTATCCAAAACATTAAGCCAGATTGAAAATGGCGGGGAGAAAAGTTTAACTCTTCTTAAAGAACTCTATTCCAAAAAAAAGGGGACGCCGATTCTGGGTATCACCGGTCTGCCGGGGGCTGGCAAGTCGACGCTGGTCGATCAGCTCATTCATCATCTTCGTCTGCAAAAGCAGACGGTGGCGGTGATTGCCATTGATCCTTCCAGCCCCTTTAGTGGTGGGGCTTTACTGGGAGATCGTGTGCGTATGCAGAGACACGCCGCTGATGAAGGTGTTTTTATCCGCTCGCTCGGCAGTCGCGGCGCCCATGGTGGGCTCTCGCGCGCAACGCGCGACATGACGGTTTGTCTCGATGCCTTCGGCTTCGATCAGATTCTGGTGGAGACGGTGGGGGTGGGGCAGACCGAGCTCGACATCATGGGGCTGGCCACGACGACAGTGGTGGTGCTGGTGCCGGAATCGGGTGACACCATTCAGACGATCAAGGCCGGTCTCACAGAAATCGCCGATATTTTTGTCGTCAACAAAGCCGACCGCGATGGGGCAAAGGGTTTAAAGACAATGCTGGAGGCGATGGTGCATATGGATGCACCTCCGGCCGATTATCAAACCAAAGAGGGGCATGAGGTGTGGCCCAGTGATCAACGGACAGCCAAAAAAAAACGGGCCACACTTTGGCTGGCGCCCGCATTGCTGACCCAGGCCAACAAGGGGATCGGCGTGGACGTTTTATGGAAAACCGTTTTGGAGCATCAGCAACAGCTTACACAAAATCCCGACCATCAAAAACAGCAGACCCTTTTGCGGCGGGAACAATTTCTCGAACTGGCGGGATCGGCTTTCAAAGAAAAAATGCAGGAAGAGTTGAACTCGAAGGCCAAATGGAAAAAAATTGTCGATCAAGTTGCCGACGACGAACTCAACCCCTACGAAGCCCTGCAGAAAATTTTGTAGTCTGTTTTGGCGTTTGGATTTGGACGTTGGACGTTGTATTATCTCCCTATGTGGTTTCGAAGTCGGATAAAACGTTTCAAATCGAAGTGGGGCTATCTTCACAATTATTTCAAGACGCTTGGCCTTGCCAACGAAATTGAGCGGGTTACCGATCTGGCCCATTGTGACAAGCCAGTGCTGATTCTCTACGGTTTCGGGGCGACCCGGCGCAGTCTCTCCATTCTGGAAACGAGACTCCGTCAGGACGGGTTCGGCGTTTTTTCGCTCCGGCTCGGGGGGTTTCTCGATCTGTTCAACACCGCCCCCATCGATCAGCTCGCCAGGCATGTCTCGAAAAAAATTGAAAATCTTTGCGAGCGCTACAAACTGCCTTCGATGAGCATCATCGGTTATTCCAAAGGGGGATTGATCGGCCGCTATTATGTCAGTTTTCTGGGAGGGAACAAAAGGGCGCACACGCTTATTACTCTGGCAACACCACATGGTGGCAATCCATGGGCGCTTGCGGGTTGTCTTTTGATGGGGGGTTTTCTTTCAAAAGGATTGCGGCAGATGTTGCCCAAATCGCGCTTCATGCGAAGACTCTCCCGTGAGCCTTTGCCTAAAAATATGTATGCCGCTTCCATTTTTTCAGAGACCGATCGTATCTCGCCAGGCAAATATTGCAGTCTGACCCCCAGCTCTGGAGATGCCGTGCACAATATTTCCCTGCCGCATCTCTATCATTCCGATTTTGTGATCAAACAGAGTGCTTATCGTGAGATTTATAAACATCTGATGGCGGGACTGCGCAACTCCGGGCATGCCTAAGCTGGTAACAGGCCACGATCTCGGCCGCAAAAAGAAAAATATTCGCGGCATAGAAAATCCAGATCAGGAGAAGAACAAAAGCGGTGAGCGACCCGTAAATAACGTTGTAGTGGACGAACACTTTCAGCATATACCACCTGAAAATCAGCTTCGCCGTGAAAATGGCCACGGCGAAAAAAATGCCGCCAGCCATTGCATAGCGCGCACGCACACGGTGATGCGGGATGATCAGAATGAGCAGCAGAAAAGAGAGAAACGAAAAGAGCAGGAAGAAAACCTTGCCGCGCAGAATTTCGCCCAGCGGAAAGTGAAAACCAAATTGCTCCAGGGCCCTTGTCAGGAGGTCGGCCGCTGTCGGCATAAAAAACAGAACCGAGATAATAACAATCAACAGAATGGAGAGAAGCCGGGAGTGAAAAAAATTGCGTCGGCATTCGGCCTCAAAAATAATATCGAGTGAGCGTTCGACCGCCCCGAACAGGAGTGTGGCAATTCCAATCAGGATGACCAGGCCCAGAATACCGAAGGAGTGCCTCTCTCCCACAATGCCGTTTAATGTTTGCGTCAGAAAGTCGCGTCCCTTGGGGATCAGGTCGATGGTGGTGGCGACTAATTGCTGGTAGATATCTTCCGAGGATCCCAAAACGGTGCCGACGATCGCAAAGGAGATGAGTAACATCGGCACGATCGAGAGGAGGGCGCAAAAAGAGATGTGGGTCGCCAGATAGGGACACTCGTGTTTAAAAAAATTTTTAAAAATATTGAGAATTGATTTCATTGTTTGCGAAGCCGGAAAGAGAGCTGAACCGGAAGCCCCTCGATATCCAACTCTTTCTGCAACCGGTGGGAGAGGAAGCGCCTGTAAGAATCGGGAATCCCCATCGGATAATTTGTGAAGAGGACCACATGCGGTGGATAGGTTCCGATCTGTGTTGCGTAATAAAGTTTCACGTTACGTCCTTTATATAGCGGCAGCGGATGCGCGATGATCGCCTTTTCCAACCACTGATTTATCTTGGCGGTCGACAATCGCCTCTGCAATCCCTCGTGAATATCCAGAACAGTCTTCCAAAGTTCCCCGCAATTCTGTCCCGTTTTGGAAGAGATACACAAAACGGGGACGCTTTGCAATTCCCGAAGCTGGGGTCGCAGATCTTCGATATATTTTTTGGGGGATGTTTTCATCAGATCCCATTTGTTGACGAGAATGAGCAGACCTTTTCTGGCTTCCCAGATGAGATGCGCCAGCTGGAGATCCTGATGGGTGACCCCTTGCGTGGCGTCGAGCATGAGGCAGACCATCTGGGCCTGATCGATCGCCTTGAGACTCTGCATGACGCTGAATTTTTCGACGCGCGTTTTGGTGGCGCTTTTTCTTTTGACGCCGGCGGTGTCGACGAGGATGAAATTTTTACCCTCTTTAAAAACGGAAACGTCGATGGCGTCGCGTGTGGTGCCGGCCTCGTCATGCGCGACGAGCCTCTCTTCGCCGATGAGCTGGTTGATCAATGTCGATTTGCCGACGTTGGGACGGCCGATGATGGCCAGACGGATCTCTTCGTCGGAAACTTCTTCTTCCTGTTTCTCCAACGGCGGCAATTTTTCATACAGCGCTTCGAGCAGATCGGAAATGCCCCGCCCGTGTTCGGCAGAAACGCCGATCAGGGGAGTGATTCCCAATTTGGCAAATTCGCCGAGATCTGTTTCGTGTGCGCTGACATCAATTTTGTTGACGGCGAAAAAAATGGGCTTGTTGATGCGGCGCAATTCCTGGATCAGCGCGGCGTCTGCGGGGGTGAGCCCCGACTGGGCATCGAGCAGGCAGATGATAAAATCGGCCTCCTGGATGGCCAGAAAGGCCTGTTGCCAGACTTTTTTGTTGAGGGGTTCTTCGGCGCCGGGGATCAGCCCACCGGTGTCGATCACCAGAAAAGAGCGCCCGCGCCAGTCGGCCAGGGCATAGTGGCGGTCCCGGGTGACGCCGACCTGGTCATCGACCAGAGCGGTGAATTTTCCCGTGAGCCGGTTAAAAAGTCGCGACTTTCCGACGTTGGGTCTTCCAATAATGGCAACAATAGGCAGAGTCATAGGGCGGCATACTTGACAAAATTACGCTCAAAAGGCAAGTTCCATCGGTTTTCTGAAGTGCTTGGCTGATTTTCAAATCAGCCCTATGGCTGGATAGCTCAGTCGGTCAAGAGCGAGGGATTCATAACCCCTAGGTCGATGGTTCGATTCCATCTCCAGCCACAAAAATTAAAATGATGGGGGGTGTCGGGCTTTGCTGGCCCGCCCATATCATTCCTGCTTTTTCAACTCCGCCAGCATATTGCAAAACAAAAGGCCCTGTTCGATGGCGTCATCGAGGGCGCGGTGGGGGAGGTGAGAGGGGGGCTTTGGATCGAACCAGCGCTTGGGCATTTTCTGCTGGGTCGATTTTCGGTAATCGGTTTTGAGCAATGCCATGGCCAATGTTTTGATATCGAGGGCGGAAAATGAAAACGGACTCTCGCCTGTGAAACGAATCAGATACCAATAGACAAACATGAAATCATAAGCCGCGGGGTAGCCGACAAAAACCGGAAGCCCCGGCAATTTTTTCAGCCAGTTCAAATAATTCTTCATCGCCGTTTCGGGGGATTCCAGATTTTCCCTGCAGGCCTTCCAGGCTTGTGGTTGTCCTTCCCACCATTTCATTGTTTCGGGGGAGGATTGCGCTCCCGGCAATGTCTCCAAATTGGCGGTAAAAGTGCCGACAAGAGTTTTGTCAGCCATATAAGCCGCCGATCCAAAACTCAACATCGAGTTGACGCCGGGGATCGGCCCGTCGGCTTCTATGTCGGTGCTGACATAGATTTCGGATAGTTTCTTCATGCCCACTCCAATTTTTGCGAATCCCATCGCTTCTTAAACCCTTTGCCGTTAGAGATGGCTTCGACTACCGGCCCCAAGAATGTGTGAATCTGGGCGACAATGGTCGCAAAATTATCATCTGCCTTGATATTTGTTTTTCTCAAAAAAGCTTGCCATTGCACCCGCTTGGTTTCGTCCTGCATAAATTTTTCTGTAAATATCACCGGTACTGTTTCGATAATCATGTCCCGTTTTTTGAAAGTGCCGGCTATGGCCTCATGAAGACGATGGCCGTTGAAATTCTGCTTCGTCGCCAGATAAGCAATATCATAAAAATCCTTGAGGCGGCTGTTGAGCGTGTGAAGTTTAATCATCGCCTCAAATTTCTCGGCTATCACTGTCTCCCAGCAATACGCTTTGAGATGTGGTGCGGGGAAGTCGAGCAAGGTAGGGTATTCAAAAGCAATGGGAGCGGGGAACGCGGAATCTTTGTAACCGATATCGACCTGCATTGCCCCTCTGGCTGATCCCAAAGTGGCATCGAAATGAACACGAAGGGCGTTCATATCGCCTTCTTCACGGATATTGGAACACTTCACCGAATTGGAATAAAAAACGACTCCGTCATCCACCGCAACGGTGGCGATTTTTTGGATCATTTTTACAGCGGTAGAATGATCCAGCGTTTCAAGCTTTGCGAGAAAGTCGATATCCTTTGTCGGCCGCCCTTTGTTTATGTCGAGCGCCAACAACAGCACCCCACCCTTAAGAATCAGCGTGTTTTTATATTCCGACAGCGAGACTCGATATAAAAATCGCTCATGGAAGTAATAAAGCAGAATACGGTTAAAAGCGACATTCTCCTTCTTGGCGTATTGAAGCAGGCGGGCTTTCACGGATGCCGAAATGTTTTTGATTTCTTTTTTCATTCGATCCGCGCTTCGATATAAGGTTTCATTACATTGGCCATGCGACAAACCTCGGCACTGTCGAGGAGTCTCTTGAGACTTTTCTTTGGTTGTTCCAGATATCGAAACAGAGATTCCTTGGCAGTATCATCGCCCAGTTTTCTCCGGAACCGAAACGCATCACACACCGATTTTTCAGGGCTGTAGATGCGATAAACCCCCTCTTTGGTTTTGATGGTTTCAATTCCCGATTCATATTGTTTTTGAGAGAAATTAAAAATACGGACAGGAGGATAGGCCATTTTGGAAGCGTGATAGCCTTGGGGAATGGCAATCATGATTTCTGTCGGCACGAAGGTTGTGAGATCATAATGCGACAGCGCGGAATAGAGGCAAATCACCGCCTTTGGGATCGCTTTGCAAACGTCAACAAAGTCTCGTATCGGTGTATGGTCTTCGTCTTTCTTGAGACGATATAGGCCTCGTTTTACCGGTTCAATGCCTTCCTCCACCATGAATTTTTTAATGTCCCGAAATGAAATCCCCAGCCGTAGCAGATCATTGGTGCGGGCATAACCATGGTGTGCGCGCATAAACTTCATGATTTGCGCTTCTTTTTTCATGTGTAAAATATAGGCTATACTTATTTAAAAGTATAGCTAATTTTTTATTTTTATAAGAGTGAGGGTGCTCACTTCAAGAAAAGTTCATACCCGAACAGCGCCACTTCCATGACAATGAGAGCGATGATGATCCATTCGAGCCGCAAATGCTGGCGGTTGGTAGTGAGGTTGGCGAGAAGTTCCAGATTTTCCTGAATGGTTTTGAGTTTATAATCGATGGTGCGAAAACGGTCCTTGAGTTCAAACATCATGGTGGCCTCCTGATGCAGGTCGTCCAATACTTTGCTCTCCCAGGTCTCGTCCGGTTTTTCCAACAGATATAATGTGCCGATCAGTTTTTGTTTGGCGGCCATGGCCTGGCCAATAAACTGGTTGATCTTTTTCTCCGAGAGGGTCGTTTTGCCGGCGCTTTCCAAATCCGATGTGATGACGGCCAGCCGGGTTAAAATATTTTCAATCTTGTTTTCAAAAAATTCCAGCGCGGTCGATTGGCTGAGCACGAGTGATATCAGTTCAATCTTGTCGCGGTTGAGTCGGTCTACCACCACCTTGTCGAAGGTGACGGTGTTTCTGGCCTTGCGCGCGACTTCCAGAATAAAAGTGTCGCGGGTGGCGGGTTCGCCGATGCCGGGAGAAAAATTGCGGATGCGTTCGAGTGTTGTCCTTTGCACCACCTCGTCGACGTTGAAAAAAACAACCGAACCGAAATTATAGAAAATGGTGAAACAGTCGGGGGCCAGTTCGTATACGAGACGATTGGGATTCAACACCTGCGGTTTCAAATCGAAGAGTTTGGCGATGTCTTTGAGCTTCAGGGCTTCCGTCAGATGAAGGGCATTAAACGGATAGGTCTCCATTTCCCGCACTGGCGCCGGTGCCGGCTTTGCGTGCGGGCGCACGGGCGGCGCGGATTCCACGGGGAAAATCTGTTTGTCTGGCAGAACGACCTCTGGGGGACACATAAACCACATCCTTTATAACCACTTTTAAAACCCTCCGATTGTTGTCAGATAAGGCTTGGAAGTTTATTTCAACTTCAACCATTATAGAGGGCCAAAAATATAAAACAACCCCCAGGCAACTTTTTTTTGGGAATGACGATAAAAGAGGGGATGGCAACGATTATACTTCCAATGCCCTTGGGGATTGCCTCTCTGGGAATTTCCTCTCTTCCAACGCCCTCTGGCGTGGCAGATGTGGTGGATGCCTCTCCATCGATCAGGGACGAATTTGTAATGGTTAATGGTGGTGGAGCCATTGCAAAATCTTCGCGGCCATTTATTCCGACTCTGCGACAGGAACATCTGTTGGCTATTTTGGCCGGGCAGAGCTCCCTTTTTCGTGAAGCCTTGGGAAAAATTCTTATCTCTTTTGCAAATCGTGGATGGGAGGCAAATCTGCGGCATATTTCGGAAGAAAAATTTGCAACGGACGCCAGAACATTGTGCGCCCAATTGAATGGAAATGGAATAAAGTTGCCCGCTTTGGAAAGAGAGTTTCGCAATTTTATTCCTCTCTTCAAACAATGTGTGGATGAATTTGTTTCCGGTGAAGTCGTCTGGCGCGCCGACGAGATTTATGAGGCCTATTCAAAATGGAGCGATCGTGTTGGCGAAGTGCGCGGCTCCAGTTATGCCAAGGGAAGGGAGATAGGCCGTTATCTTCAACTGTTGGAACAGAGTCGTGGTTTTGTTCCCGAAAAAGTGGCGAAAGCCCTGGGCATTGAACTGTCGCTCTATCTCAATTACAGGAAGGGGGAGACAAGGATCCCCGATGCATTGATTCCCAAGGTTGTCGCTTTCTTTGAAATTGATGAGGCGGGATTCCGCCGATTTTTGACAGAAAGGAATGCATCGATACGCATTGCAAGACCGGAAGGTATGCCGGTCATCCTGAAAAATGCCAAACCGCATGCCAGAGCATTGGCCGAATTCCTAAAAAATATTATTATTGAAAGATCCGACTGCTCTGTGCCGGCTTTTATTGCGACAGCCAAGGTAAAAAGGAGCGGGGTTTATCGCCTCTTGTGCGGAGAGGTGATCAAGCCGGGAGATCGTTCTTATACTGGTTTTGAATCGGGTGCAGAGACATACATTTCACTTCAAAAATATTTGGAGGCACTCCATTCCAGTCTGGCAAAAGAATTTGAGAGATTGGTAAGAGCCGCCTATTTGGAAACCAAAGGCTGGGGAAGTCGCGTCGACTGGTTTGCAACCCATATAGGTCTGCAGGCGTTTTTTGTGGAAGGACGGCGTCAGACGATTCTCGAGCAGAGTCAAAATGAGTTCAAGGCTGTAGAGGCGTTGGGTCCAAAGGGAAGATTTATCTGGAGAGTGGTCGATTGGTGGCTGAAATATAATTATGCCAGCGATTCTTTTTCCGGCTCCGATTTGCAAAATCTTATTGGCATGGGAAGAATGGGGCTGTTGCAAACAGTGGCAGGCGAACCCCCCTTCAGGGATATGGATGCTATTAAAGAAATGGCTTCCAAAATGTCAGATCCGCTTCTTTTGAAAGATTGGATCGATTGGCGGAGAGAAGAACTTCAAAAAGAATTTGAGGTAAAAATTCATTCCGGAGAAATTCGTTTTGTATCTGCCCGGGAGCGCCAGGCCATGACCAGCATCTGCCACCTTGTTTTTGAAAAATGGGCCCGGTTTAACGGAGGCCTGCTAACCGCTGATTTTCGCGACATTTCTGTCGCTGAATTCGGGTTGGGAAAACAGGCTTTTCTGGATCTCGTTCGGCGGGGCAGACTGCCGGTGCGCCGCGCCTATGTCGCCAGTCTGGCTCGTACTGTCGAGGGCCTGCCGGAAGAATTTCTGGACAGGGACTCACAAATATTGAAACAGTGGCGTCTTATTCATGGTTAACGTGGCTTCCCCCATTTTGTTCCCCGCCTTTTTTACAACCACTGCAGAAATTATTTCTCCATCGGTGGCGGTGTGTGAGGGAGGGAGTTCTTATTCTCTGGCACCCGTCGACACACTCTCCCGCCTCATTCATCCGATGGCCAGCGCAGGGGCTGTTGTAAGTGACATCTCATTTATACCGACGCCGAGGCAGATCCCTGCCTTAAGAGCTTTGGCCAATAAACCTTTTGGTTTTCGGGAGAAGCTCTCCATTCTGTTGGTGCGCTTGGAGGGTCGCCACTTTCAACTGCCTAAAAAAATTTCCTACACCGATTTTGAACAGAAGCTTCTTCATTGCCTTGGAGATGCCCAATATTTCGCAGGGCTGAAAGCCGAATACAACGACATGGTCCTCTTTGCCCAGCGTGCCGTGGAAGAACGTATTCCACCCGCCGCCGTGTTCAAGGCCGATGAAGTCTGTGCTGCTTTTGAAACGGGAATGGCGGGAATTTCGGTTCCTGTCGGAAAATATCCGCGCGCTAGCCGCGTGGCGGAGTATTTGCGCTTTTTGGAGGCCGCTTGTCACATCGACCCTTTGATGGTTGCCAGAAAATCGGGTGTGCCGCTGGAAAATTATCGTCGATATAGGCGGGGAAATATGGCCATGCCCAAAAATCATATGCGGCAGTTAGCCCGGGTTTTTGGCATCGATGAAAAATCGTTTTTGCTTTTTGTCCATGAGTTTCGCCGTCGTCCTCCTGCAAGCGGCATCGAAAATGAGGAGAGAATATCGGAAGAGGGCAAACCCCATGCGCGCGAGTTGGCCCTGTTTTTAAGAAAGCTGATTGGTGCCCATTTCGGTGGTTATATAGCGGAGCTGGAACGGGCTTGTGGTGTAAGTGTTCCAAGCCTTCGCCAATTGCTCCGTGGAGAAATTTTTGTCTTCGGTCAAGGCACGACGCACGGGGTGGATCCACTGGTTTCGGTTTATTGTGACCTGTTGCATTTTTTGTCGGCTTTCAGCCCGAAGCTGGCCCATGAGTTTATTTATCTGGTCTGTATGGCCTATCTGGAAACTTGCCGGTGGGAAGGGCGCTATGAATGGTTTCAGGAGAGAATGGCAGAGCGGCCTGCGGGAAAAGAGAGGTTGATTGAATTTTTTCGGGACTTCCGGCGGCAGATTCTGCTTAACGCGAGCGGTATCGCTTTCCGATCTTTGGAGTCACTCTCTCCAAAAGAACGGATTGTATTTCGCGTGATCCATTGGTGGGTTTCGCAAAATTATGGATTTTTGACGCACGCTTTTTTGAGAGGCCTCGATTCGGGTCGGCTCTTTGGTTTGGGACGGGAGGCTTTTATAAGCACGGTGCGGGGCCATCCCTTGTTTAAATCCCGGGAGTGGGTGGAGCAGGTCGTCTCCCATCTCCAGTGTTCGGAAATTTTTGACGATTGGGTGGCGTGGCGCAAGGAAGAGCTCCAGAAAAAATATGAAACGAGAAGAACAACAGATGCGGCCAAGGCCATCTATTACCGGACCCTTGAAAAATGGGTGCCGCTCAATGGGGGCGGCGATTCATACGGGTTTAATGCGATTTCTGCGAAGCATTTTGGAGTCGGGAGAAATGTTCTTTTTGAAATAGCCAAGGGCCGTCCGCCACGACGTTATTTTTATATTCGAAAACTGGCCATGGCGGTGGAGGATTTGTCCGAGACAGATGTCGATGCACAATCCGAAATTATAAAACACTGGCGGGTGATTCATGGGTGAACTGTTGACTCCGGCGATGTTCGCCTTTGGTCTGCCGGTGGTTCTTTCTCCAACGGAGATGATCGAAGTGTCGGCTCTTTGTTCCGAGCGCGAGGCGCTGGGTGATTGGCAGAGTGTGGCGGCGTTGCGGGCGTTGCTCGATGGTGGAAAACCAGTGCGAAATGTTTTTCACTTTGCCGATGGAGGACACCTCCCTTCGCCAGACGGTTTCCTCTCTTTTTTTCAACGTCGCGCAGAGGTCTCCAAAGTGCATGCCGCGGTGAATGCACTTCTTTTTCCCCGGCCCGACGTCACACTTTTTACAGCCCTCTCGTCTGAACTTCGCGTGCAATGTCTGGAGGAGGCCCTTTCAAAAATTCAAAAGGGGGGGAGTTTTATACGGGTTTTAAAAGCCTTGCCGTTGTTGACGGAAGAACGGGAGAAACAAACTGTGACCGTCTCTCTCCGCCGCATGGCATTTGAAGGGCAATCTTCCAGAGAGCAGGCAGAAGAGGCGGCCAGCCTTCTTTTGTATTGGGTTCAAAATTATTGTGCCGTTCAGGAACAGGTGGAAGATTTGTTGCAAAACACCCTTCCGGAAGGGGCCAGGGAGAGTGATCGCATTTTGGCCGCGCAATATCATCGCTTTCTCGGAGGGACGGGTGTTTTGAGTCTGGCCCACTCCGCGTTTGACATTGAAAATGGAAACTACGATTTAAATTTTGATTTTCCGTGGGTACATCCGGGCTTGGTGCGATATCTGGTTGCCTCTCTTTTTGACGGCATGCCTCCGGAAAGGGTCGACGAAGTCCTCATGAATATGGCCCATGCCTATCTCAAATGCCTTCGTGCAGATATGGACTTGCAAATCAATAATGCACTCCCCGTGATTGAAAAAATTTTTCTTTCCCTTCCCAATCGGCACTTTGCCAAAGTGATGTATGGGCTTTCACAAATTTTGGGAGAAGAGCTTGCCCGTGTTTCCACAGAGTCTGCCAAGACGGCCGCCATCGAACGCAATTTTTTCAAGTTGATGACAAGGTTGATGCATCGTCTTCCGGAACATGTCCGCATGACCGTTCTGGAACAAATTTATGCAAAAGTTCATCCGTTGAATGTGTCTGCGCGATATCAGTTTGTGCAGGATACTGTCGTGCATCTCTTGCCCTCTTTGGTGAGCGAATCGAGCAAAAGACGATGGCTTGTTCTGATGTGGAAGCTTCAAAATGGTCTGCTTCGGACCTCCCCTCATCGCTTCGCTCGCTATCCGGCCGGCGTAATCACCATGCGGGAGTTGGCGCAAAGTCTTTCGGAAGAGGAGTCGGATGCTTTGTGGGGGCAGTTGATTCTGGAGGCCGACACCACCGAAGATATAAATAAAATTGTTTTGGATATCACCCAATCGTTTGGAATTCGTTTTACTCCCGGGCTCATGACTATTTTTGACAAACGTCTGCGTGCGCAGAGGGAAATCTCCAGAACCGATTTTCAGCTGTTCGACAGTCTGGGGTTGCCCGGACTGCTTGTTCAGGGAAAAGTGGATCTGACAACGCTCTCCCCCCGCACCCGTCTCTTCTGTTTTTTAAGCCAGAATCGGCTTCAACCGGATATGTATAAAAATCCGGTGGTGACGGAATTTCTTTTTTCGCGTGAAGACCCCGATCTCTTTGCCGAGGAACGATACAATCAAATCAGAAAATCTTTTGGACATGTTGAAGCCAATGAGGATGATTTGCGCCCCACAGTGAATCTGCTTTTTATGGTTTCACTTCTGCTCGACGCCGAAAAAAATGGCATAGCCGCATTGCGAGTGCTGGCATTTCATTTTAAAACGCTGGTTTCGCATGAAGAGGCGAGGAGAAAAATAAAAACCCCCCAGCATGTCAGTCAGGAGCAGAGGGTCTGGTGGGTGCGCAAAATTATTGAAACAGCCGAGCGTTGGAATGTTTTGGGGGCCGCCGATTTTTTTGAATGTCTTCCGTCGTTTATGAATTGGCTGACTCCCAATATTCGCAAAGGTCTCGAAGAGGCAAGGGGAATTGTGGGAGAGTTGATGACATTCTATGATTCAGGTTTGCCGCCGACCGTTGCTTTCTATTGGAAGTGGAAAAAGGCTCCGGACCGCAGAGCCTTTGGCCAAAGTGTTGGCGGTCTTCTCAAGCATTATCGTGAGGGCGGACCTCTGCCTCCGTCACCCAAAGAAGAAGATCTGCTTTTTGCCCATGCGGCGTTGGATGCCCCGCGGGCGATTCCCCTGGAGGAGTTTCGATACGCAATGCAAAAGCCGGGAGAACCGCCGGCCATTTTCCTCGACCGCGCTTTTTCTCTGGAGATTGCCTCCGAAGAATTGTCGGGAGCCATTCACCATCAGGTCGACAAAGGTTTTTTGAGAAAAGGTTGGGAAAAAATTCCCAATGCTTTGTCTCCAAAGGGTCTGGCCGATTATCTGGGAACTGTTTTGCAGAACCCGAGACAATACGGCTTGAGTCCTGTCCGGCAAAAAATGGATCTGGCCCTTGAGGGAAAGTCGGTGAGCGAGGAGAGTGCTCCGGAGATGGCACAGATTCTGCTCAAGATTTTGTCCGAATCGGAAGACGATGCTTTTAGAGATCGCAATCAGGTGCAGGAGGTGATGACAAAACTGGTGCTGGGTCTGACCTGGATTCGGCCTGAAGCGGAGGGTTTGAGAAAAAGTGTTGCAGAGTTTCAGCGGGCCGTTCCCTCCGATCAGCTCCACATTCTGGTGCGCCAGTTGGAGACAGTCTATCAGGATACGGTGATGGAAGTTTTGAGACCCTATCCCAATCTGCGTTCGAAAGAGATTGAAAAATATCGGGCGCAGTTGAAAAAACAGCGTGCGAAGATTGCGGTTGAAACAGGAGATGGAGAATCGGTGATGGTGTGGCCGTGGGCTTCGCAGACCGCCGTTTATTTTGGAAGCGTGGCGGGCGATTGCACGCGCGGGCGGGAGAGGGCCGCCCTTTATCCTCTCCCAATGGTCAGGCGAGATCCTTTTCAGGTGAATATTCTGGAGAGCCATCACCAGATTGTGGGACTTCTCTATTTGCAAAAATCTGTGTTGGATGGCAAACGTGTGCTGGTCGTCGCCATCCAGCCGCGCTCCCTCTGGAAGATCAGCCGAAAGGAATTGCTGGATAAAGTTGTTGGTGCTTTCAGTCAGATAGCTGAAGAAGAAGGTTATGATCGTCTGTTATTTTCGGCTTATGGTCAGGTGACAAACGATGCTGATTTGACTACGGCCATAAAAGCCAAGGCGTATCCCGTATGGAATACAATGCGGCCGCTTGTGGGTGATATATTAAACGGCAATCATTTTGAAGTGGTGTGGAACAGATATCCGGGAGGAAAAAATGGGTGACATGTTGAGTCCATTAATGTTGGCAGGCGGGATGCCGGTTTTTTTATCGGTGGGAGAAGTGGTCGTTGGGGCCGATCTCTTAAACCAGAGCGAGGCATTGGGCGATTGGCAGAGTGCTGCGACA
This sequence comes from Deltaproteobacteria bacterium, assembly GCA_030648035.1. Classification (GTDB taxonomy): domain Bacteria; phylum UBA10199; class UBA10199; order SPLOWO2-01-44-7; family SPLOWO2-01-44-7; genus JAUSII01. Next base: position 26,349 of record JAUSII010000078.1, read on the forward strand.
TTGCGTGCGTTGCTTGGTGGTGCAGGACCATCGGTGTCATTGCGAGCGCCAGAGAAGCAATCTCTCGTTCGAAATATTTTCCGTTTTGCCGACGGCACGCGCATGCGGATGGTTGCCAAAGATGGAGATGAAGATCGCGCGATAGTGCCGCATCAACCCCTGTCCATTACAGTTGTTGATAGCTCCATGGTCCACGCGTCACCGTTCGATTTGATTCGGGTCTTGGAGGCCAGAGGTTTTAATCCGGTTGGCGTCATGATGGAGATGCAAAGAGTGCCAAGAAGGGTCTCGCCCCATGATCAGGCCCAACTGCATAGGCAGATGGAAGAGGCCGCCAAAAGAGCCGGGCTTCTTTTGGAGCAGACTCCTTTTCCCGGAGTGATCGAATCTTTTACCACCGCACTGACTGTTGTGCCGCCACCGGCACTGCTTTCGGATCAGACGAAAAGTTTGGCCAGATCCACAGCGCTAAGTCGCGGTGTTGTTCTGGAATGGAAGAGTCTGCCGGCACTGTTATCCAATGAAAAAATTGTCGATATGTCTCACAGCTGGCCGCGGCCGACGGTGGAGAGAAATGATTTGAGTCTGCAGGATCTGTTTGAATTTTATCAACTGGTATTTGCCCTGGGGTTTCAATTTCGCGGTTATATGGCGCTGATCGAAATTCGGAATGGAAATATTTCGCGATTGAAACTTTTTGCCTCTGCAATCAGCCAATCTCTTGCAGGGGGACTTGAATCTCTGTTACAAGGAGATGCGAATCGCGCAAAGTTTTTTTTCAGTAAGGCAGATGAGGCGGTCGGTGACTTTACAGTCATAATGCGCGAAATAGCGCGGGAAACGGGGCTCGATATCAACCTCTTCGGCATCATTTCTCTTTTGGGAGATTGAAACATTCATGAAAACACCCAAAGTCATTTTCTTCGACGCTGGTAATACGATTTTTTATTTCGACTCTCTCTTTCTTAAAAAGGAATTGGCCAAAATCAATATTCCCCTCGATGCAGAAAAAATGGACGCTGTTCATCCGCAGGCGAGCCGGAATCTGGGCCGCCTCATCAATATCATTCCGGAATATTGGGAGCGCTATCGCGTCAGCCATTTTCACTGGTTTGAACTGGCGGGCATGCCCAAAGAACATTTTGCGCCGGCGCTGGAGGTCTTGCGCTATCATTCCGAGCGCTATCTTTTCTGGTGCCATTTTCCAATCGCCATTCGCCAGATGCTTGTCGATTTTAAAAAACAGGGGATCAAGCTGGGCATTATTTCCAATGCAGAAGGCCAGGTGGCAACACAGGTCCGACATCTGGAAGCTGAATCGATTTTTGATACGGTCATCGACTCGCATGTTGTCGGTGTGGCCAAACCCGATCCGAAAATTTTTGAAATCGCCCTCGAGAGTGTCAAAGAAAAACCGGAAGAGGCCTGGCATGTGGGCGACATGTATGAAACCGACGTCGCCGGTGCCCGCGCCGCCGGCCTGACACCCATTCTCTTCGATGCCCATGATCACTATCCCCAAGCCGACTGCATCCGCATCACACAAATGCTCCAACTCAAAGACATTCTTCTCTGAACAAGTATTCTTGCATCCCTTTTCAACCTCTGCTAATAGCGCCCACCATGATCATCGGTCTCACCGGAAAAAATGGTTCGGGGAAGGGGGAGGTCGCCAAGTTTTTGACCGAGGCGGGCTTCACCTATTATTCTCTCTCCGATGTTCTTCGCGAAGAACTCAAAAAACAATCGAAAGAAGTCACACGAACGAATCTGACCGAGTTTGCCAATGAATTGCGCCAGAAAAAAGGGGCGGGGTGTCTGGGCGCGATGGTGGCTTCCAAGCTCGAGGCCGACAATAATTATGTCGTCGATTCGATCCGCCATCCGGATGAGGTGGAGGCATTGCGACAATGCAAAAATTTCTATCTTCTAGCGGTCGAGGCCGACCCGCAGGTCCGTTTTGAGCGGATCAAAAAGCGGGCGCGTGAGAGCGACACCATCACCTATGAATCTTTTGTGGAGCAGGAAGCCAAAGAGGCGGCGGGCAAAAAGCCGACGGACCAACAGCTCAACAACACTTTTGAAACCGCCGACGCCACGATTGAAAACAACGGCAACCTGGAAGAGCTTCACCAAAAAGTGCGGCAGATTGTCCAAGTGCTCTCGATGGATGCCAAACGTCCCGACTGGGATGAATATTTTATGGCGATTGCCAAGCAGGTCGCCCTGCGCAGTAATTGCATCAAACGAAAAGTGGCGGCGATTCTTGTGCAGGATCAGCGCATCATCTCCACCGGCTACAACGGCACGCCGCGCGGTATCAAAAATTGCAACGAGGGGGGTTGCCCGCGTTGCCACAAGTTTGGCGCTTCGGGGGCCAATCTCGATGCCTGCCTCTGTTCCCACGCCGAAGAAAATGCCATCGTGCAGGCCGCCTATCACGGTGTGAGTATCAAGGGTGCCACACTCTACACCACTTTTTCTCCCTGCCTCGCCTGCACCAAAATGATTATCAACTCCGGAATCAAAGAAGTCGTCTACAAACACGCCTATAATATGGAAGAACTCTCTTCGCGTCTGCTCAAAGAGGCGAACGTGAAGATCAAGCCGTTGGCTATTTCTTAAAGCATGCGAAAAAAATTTGGAAAATTGAAAATCACTGCAGGTGTTTTTATTCTTCTCCTGATTTTTCTGTTTCTTCTGCCGTTTGTTCTCCCGCAGGCCACCTACAAAAACTGGTTTGTGTCACAGGTGGAATCGACACTGCCGGTCAAGATAAGTGTCACCTCCTTTCGCCTCCTGTTTTTGCCCTTGCCCTCCCTTCGTTTGAGCGGTGTTCGCATTTTTTCCACTTTGGCGCCGTTTGAAAATTTGCTGATGGCGGAGATTGAAACTCTCTCTGTCTCGGTTCCGTTAAAACAATTATGGCATCGCCGCGTGGAGGCCTCGCTTAAGATAGAAGCGCCGGCGCTTTATTGGCGGGTGACCCAAAAAGGGGTTTCCAATTTTCATTCCCTCTTTGCCCCCAAGGCTTCCACCAATAACGGGTCCTGGCAGTTTCAGATTGCCTCGTTTGCATTGGCTGACGGGGTGCTCCGCCTTCTGCCGGAAGTGGGCAAAAAATATGAAATTCAAAACGTCGATTTCAGTCTCAAAGACCTGAACCTGACCGACAAATCGACAACTCCTTTTTCTTTGAGCCTCGGACTTTTGGGGGGAAGCCAGAATTTAAAACTCTCCGGAGAGGTGAAACGTAATGGAGAGCAGTGGGTCGGTGATAATTTAAAACTGAAATTGGGAGAGTTGAATGCCGTTTTGAAAGGGACGTTTGACG
>JAUSII010000079.1 GCA_030648035.1 Deltaproteobacteria bacterium
CACCCTATATCCAACGCAAATCAGCGGGGGATTACACAACAGAAGATCGTGAGCGCTATCAGTCGATTTTTGCGAAACATAAAGGATCCGCCGCCGCACCCACCGCTAGTTTTCATTTTAGCGAAAAATTGATGGAAGCCATAAAAGCCAAAGGCGTTGAAACGGCCACCATCACCTTACACGTCTCGCGCGATACTTTTTTGCCGATTCGTGAAGAGGATGTGACCCAGCACAAAATGCACGGCGAACGCTTTCATGTGCCCAAAGAGACGCAAGAAAAAATCGCCCAGACAAAGAAAAACGGGGGCCGAGTAATAGCCATCGGCACAACGGCTGTCCGCGCCCTCGAGAGCGACTGGTCACAACCGATCACCACTCATTATATATACCCGGGTTATAAGTTTAAGGTAGTCGACGGCATCCTTACCAATTTTCATCAGCCCGGCTCTACACTCATTCTCCTCGTTGCCGCCTTTGCCGGCCGCGATTTCCTCTTGCAATCCTATCGCGAGGCGATATCGGAGCGCTACCGCCTCTTCAGCTACGGCGATTGCATGCTTATTTTATGAAATTCGAACTTCTAAAAACTGCTTCCAACTCCAAAGCGAGATTGGGCAAAATCACCACGCCTCGCGGCGTCATCAACACCCCCGTCTTTATGCCGGTCGGCACCCAAGCCACTGTCAAGGCGATGAGCACGGACGAGCTGAAAGAAATGGGGACCGAAATCATTTTGGGAAACACCTACCATCTCTTTTTGAAACCGGGTCATGAGACCATCAAAAAACTGGGGGGTCTGCACAAGTTCATGTATTGGGATCGCCCTATTTTAACCGACAGCGGCGGCTACCAAATTTTTAGCCTTTCACAAACCCGCAAGATCACCGAAGAGGGGGCCCATTTTCAATCTCCCATCGACGGCGGAGCGGCCCACATGTTGACGCCGGAGTTGGCCGTGGCCATCCAGGAGGCCCTCGGCTCCGACATCATGATGGTTTTAGATGAATGCCTCCCCTACCCGGCAACCGAAACAGAGGCCAAAGAATCGATGGAACTTTCTCTGCGCTGGGCGGCAAGGTCTCTCAATGCCCGCACAACAGAGGCCGCCCTCTTCGGCATTGTGCAAGGGGGGATGTATCCGCATTTGCGCAAAGAATACATCCATCGTCTTCTCGAACTATCGTACCAGAGTACCAGAGTACCAGAGCACTCTTTTGACGGCTACGCCATCGGCGGGCTTTCCGTTGGAGAACCGATTTCTGAGATGGTTGAGATGGCTGGCATCTGCACGGAATATCTTCCCAAAGAAAAGCCCCGCTATCTCATGGGGGTGGGGATGCCGAAAGATTTGGTTGAATGCGTGGATCGAGGCATCGACATGTTCGATTGCATTCTCCCCACGCGCAACGCCCGCCACGGAACTATTTTTACCTCCAAAGGGGTCTTGCACATAAAAAACGAACCTTTCAAAGAAGATATGCGGCCACTCGATGAAAATTGCACCTGCCCTGTCTGTAAAATCTATACCCGCGCCTACCTGCGTCACTTGACTGTTGCCAAGGAAATTTTGTCGGCGAGACTCTGCTCACTTCATAATTTACATTACTATCTGAGTTTGATAGGGGACATCCGGCTCGCGATTGAACAAGATCGCTATCCGGAATTTAAAAAAGAATTTTACAACCAACAGGAGACACTATGACATATGCATTGTTAGGAATGGCGGGAAATCCGCAAGGGGGAGCCGGCGGCGCCCCACAAGCCAATATGATCACCTCTCTGGTCATGCCTTTCGCGTTGATGTTCGGCATCATCTATTTTTTGATGATCCGTCCGCAAAAGAAACAACAGAAAAAATTGCAGGAGATGCTCTCCACCATGCACAAGGGAGACCAGGTGGTAACCCGTGCCGGCATCTACGGCAAAGTGGCTGGCATTGCAGACAATATCGTCACCGTTGAAATCGCCGATAACGTCCGAGTCAAAATGAGCCGCGAAGCCATCGTGAACGTGACCTCATCAACCCAAGTACAGGCACAATAATGGACACAGCCTGGAAATGGAAAGCGCGGGGAATGGCGGCTTGCATCATCGTGGCCCTCTATAGCCTCGTCCCCACTTTTTTCAATTTTCCCCAGACCCGCCAGGATCTGGAGGCCCAAAATAAACCGCTCCCGTGGTATTACAGCTTTTTTCCCGAAAAAGGTTTGAACTTGGGATTGGATTTGAGGGGGGGCATCTACATCGAAATGGAAGTGCAGGTGGAAGAGGGGTTGAAAACCAAGCTTGATCTTCTGGGCCAAAATGTTCTCAGAGAGCTGAAGGCCAAAAATGTGGAGCCGACAAGCTGGAATTTAGATGAGGCAACTAAGCGCCTCAAGTTTACTTTCAAAAATGATGGGGATTTGCAAACGGCCCTCATCCTGACCGGAAAAGATTTTAAAGATGTCTTAGTCAAAAATGAAACAACTCTGGGGAATCAACCGACGGTGCAATTCGCACTCAATCCCCAATACGCGGCGCAGGTGCGCAAAGATATTCTGGCCCAAGCGGTGCAGGCGGTGCGAAATAGAATCGACCGTTATGGGCTCTCAGAACCGACGGTGCAACGGCAAGGCGAGACCCGCCTGATTGTAGAACTCCCCGGCATGAAAGACCCCGAGCGGGCGATCAAAATTATCCAACAGGCTGGCAAACTAGAATTTAAAATAGTAAGCAGCAAGATCGCACCGACAGAACTGGGAAATATGATTGCCGAGGCGAGAAAATCAAACAATCTACAGGCAGCTTATGCCGCCGAAGATGTCGAAAAATTAAACGCGCTTTTAAAATCCAAATTGCCGGAGGGGACAGAAATCGCTTTCGAAATTACCCGGGATACTATTTCAGGACAGGTCACACAGGCCAAACCATATCTATTGGATAAAACGTCCTACATCACCGGAGACATGCTCTCCAACGCGCAGGTGCAGGTCGATTCCCGCTCTTCGGAACCCTATGTCAGTCTCACTTTCAATCCGGCCGGGGCCAAAAATTTTGGTGAGTTGACCAAAGCCCATGTCAAAGATCTCTTGGCAATTTTGCTGGATGGCAATGTCTCCTCGGCACCGCAAATCCGCGAACCGATTTTAAACGGCCAATGCCGCATCGATCTCGGTGGCAACCGAAGCCGACAAGATCAACTCAAAGAGGCCAAAGATTTGACTCTGGTGTTGCAAGAGGGGGCGCTGCCGGCTCGGCTTAAAGAGGCAACCAAAACGGTGATTGGCCCAACCTTGGGGGCAGACTCGATTAATAAGAGTCTGCACTCCATGTTACTCGGAACATTGTTGGTCGTGATCTTCATGGTGTTCTATTACAATCTATCGGGTATGCTGGCCGACGCTGCCATGCTCGTGAATACCCTTTTTGTTTTTGCGCTGCTTTCCATGTTTCAGGCGACCCTTACTCTTCCCGGCATGGCCGGTATCGTGCTCACCGTCGGTATGGCGGTCGACACCAACGTGCTGATTTTTGAACGGATCCGCGAAGAGATCAACGCCGGCCAGCAGCCGCGCGGCGCGGTGCAGGCAGGCTATGGCCACGCGCTGCGGGCCATCATCGATTCACATATGACCACGATTATTGCCGGCATTATTTTATATCAATTCGGTACCGGGCCGATCCGCGGATTTGCCGTCACCCTTTTGATCGGCCTTGTCTGCAATCTTTTTACGGCGGTGGCGATGACCCGCGTGGTTTATGACTATTTCATTTTGAAAAAGAAAGTGAGCCGAATCAGCATATGAAATTATTCAAACACACACCCAACTTTCC
>JAUSII010000004.1 GCA_030648035.1 Deltaproteobacteria bacterium
ACAACCCCCGCCAACACGCTGGAGATGCGGCTTGCCGGAACGGTAAAAGTATTTTCTCTTTTGTCCAGAAAGATGAGAGTTCCGAACATGCCGGTGCCGTAGGAAAAAATGCCGATCAAAAAAGCCTGCAAGAGATGTCCGCTGTGCAAAAATGTCGTCATCCCCTGCCATACCTGGCCCGGAATGCTTGCGGAATCCATGTGGGAACCAAAGAGACCGGTGATTATTATGATCGCCCAAAATGTGGGATTGGCCACCATCTGCTCTTCGGTAAAGAAACGTTTTTTCTCGTTGATATCTTCGCTCTTGGCCCAGTTGCTCATGAAGAAGAAGCGCAAGAAATAGCTGGTGATATAGCAGGCGATATTAATGCTGGCGACAACGGTCAATGCCGTGCCGGACTTTCCGGAAAAGGTGACAAAGAGGGAGGCCAGACTCAAAAACGCCGCCACCCACGAGGGCCAGAATATTTTTCTTTTTCTCTTCAGCGCGATCATGTCGACGATGGGCGCAATCACCAGTGTGCCGCCGCGCATGAGGAGCATGGCGAAAACAATGCTGACCCCTTCAAAACTATAGGCCAGCGTGGTGGTGATGATGACACCGGCGGTGCAGAGCCCGGAAATAAAAGTGATCCAGCGGGGTCTCGGCATCGAAACGCCAAAAACGGTGGAGTGAGTGCTGTATTTCCACCATCCCGAAAGGGTGAGATAGATATACATGGTGAGGAAAGTCGCGGTCCCGACGGCCGGGAGAATCATAAAACCGGTGAACCCCTTGCCATCCATTCCGGCAAACAGACCGGAGGTGAGCATCTTGGTCATCATCGCATACGGAATATAGGAAGCAAAATAACCGAAACAAAAAGCGCCGATCCCCATCCATGCAAAAAGACGTTTCATTGAGCCCCCTTTAGTTTCATTAACTGGTCCAGCGCCGTTTTATATCTCACTTCCAAATCGGGATTTCCCGGTTTTAATTCGGGTTCGTTGTTCATCGTCACAAAGGGAATATTATGGTTGCGAATTTTCAAATGCCCCGCAGATTTTTCCTGGGTGATTGTAAGCCAGTCGATCTCTTTGCCAAAACGGATCATATCTTCTTCGGGAACTTTGTGGGCCAGAACACTGTGCTTCAACTTTTCCTGAAAGCGGGCATCGTTGCGGCGGCACGATTCTTCATAAGAGGCATAGATAAACAAAATAGCCGCATCTTTCAAAATGGCGTCCGAGAGGGAAGACAATGCGTGCTGATAACCGCCATCGGCCGCCCCTCTTGCAAATTCGACGAAGAGGGTTCCGTCTTTGGGCTGTTTGGGATATTCGGCGTTGAATTTGGCAAAACAGAAATCGAGAATGGAGCCATCCGAGACTACATAGCCGTGCCCCACTTTTTTGGAACAGCGTCTTGGGAAACCGGCGGCCTCCCAGATGTCGTCTTCCACAAATTTTTCCCAGAGCCACAAAAAATCGTCGAGCTCGGAGATATTTCCCACATGAAACTTTTCCTGCCGCTCTTGCACGGGAGTTTTTTTCAAAAAATCGATGAATTCCGATTTGCCGCTGGCGGGACGACCCAGCAAGATGATGTTTTTAAACCCGGCCATAGCCCTGCTCCTTTAACCTGCTCAAGGCGGCTCCGTAACGTTGGTCGAGCAGAACCGGATCTGTTATTTCCGGTTCGTTCTTCATGGTGACAAAGGGGACTTTTACGTCGTTGATCGTCAGAGTGCCGCTCTCTTTGTTGTCGGTGAGTTTGAGCCAGTCGTGGGTCTGATAGAAAATCTGCATGGTTTCATCGGGAACTTTGTGGGCCAGAATGCTGTGCTGTAATTTTTCCTGATAGCGGGCGTTGTTGCGGCGGCACGACTCTTCATAAGAGACCAACACAAAAAGAATGGCCGACTGTTTCAAAATTTCGGGAGAGAGGCCGCCCAGAGCTTTTGCATAGGCATTGTCACCCCCGCGCGCGAACTCGATGAAGAGGGTGGAGTCTTTATAAAAGGCCTCGTTGCCCGAATAATTTTTGGCAAATTCATAATTGAACTTCTGGATGCAGAAATCGAGAAGCGGCCCACCTTCTGCCGACATACCCGGATTGTCACCGCCAAACGAGAAGCGGCGCGAATATCCGGCCTTCTCCCAGAGATTATCCTCAATAAATTTTTCCCAGATCCAGGGAAAGTCGTCCATCTCTTTTAATTTGCCGATGGAATATTTGGAAAGGCGATCGGCATCGGAAGCGTTCTTCATAAAATCGATAAACTCTGATTTGCCGCTGGCCGGTCTTCCGAGAAGCAGTATGTTGTCGAATTTTTTTGTCATAGGCGTTGTGCTTAGTTTAAAAAAATTTTCCTGTAAAGGTCAAGTTATCCACAGATTACTCGGGAGAATCATCATTTGGAGATTCACCATCGCTATCTCTTCCATCCCCCTGCCCATCCATATCACCACTGGCGGCGGTGGCTTTGAAAGCGGGGCCGAATTTTTCAACAACCCAACGACCCAAATAATCGCGCGAACAGACGAACCAGAGAGGGGTATCTGGGAGATAACCACGCAAAGCCACCTGCAAGGCTGGATCCTCTACGATGGCTGCAAAACTCTTACCATGGAATGTTCCCATAAAAGAACAGTCCTCAAGAGAACCATCAGGAATTGCCCGCTCGTTCACCAGTCTTCCACTCTCGACATTGGCATAGAGCACGGAGTCTTTCGTTACCCCATTCATAAACACCCAACCTTTTTTGACCGCTTCGGCCTCTGCAACTGTTGCAACGGGTGTCACGAGAGTCCCTTTTCTGCGATCATATTTTGTATAAGTGTTGGTGAAACCGCCGCGCACAGAAACAGTCCCCCCGTCATTTGCTGGCCGCCTTGCATCAATGAGATCCTTCAAACCCCAAATCCCCTTCAAAATAATTACTCCACCTAAAATTTTCGATAAATCTGCAAAAAAATTACTCCCCCCCAAACTATGTTGAAGATAAATCACTACTCCCAACATACTGATTCCACCTATTAAATCTAAAATGGGTCCCGTTAGTAATGAACTCATTCTTATTGGTCTATCAGGATATGCTGCGCACAATTTTTGCAACGCTTCTACAGAAGTCAAAAGGCGTGGCTCTCTCACAGCCGCCGCAACCGGCGGAACATCGCCCACCGAGCCCACACCTGCTGATCCAGCCATGTCTGTATGCGCCAACATGACTCCGGCTGAAACCAGAGCCAGAGATTCCGGAAAAGAAGAAACAGCTACGACACTTGCAAAAGAATGGCCGAGATCGGGTTTGCGGGTCATCGCCAAAATTGTTGCGGCATCGGGAAGGCCAACGATCCATCGTGTTCTTAACACCTGTTCTGCAGAAGCAAACAATTGACCGCGACGCGCCAAACCTTCCACGGTATTTTCAGCCGGCAAACCCGAAGAAATCACAGAGAGAACACCCTCCGATGCAGTCGTGGAAACAGACAACGCCGACCCTTCCACCACCGGCATCAACGTTGTCGAAAAACTTTGAGTTCCCAATGCAATATCGTTGAACGTCACCATAATCTTCTCCTTTTACACTTATCGCTATACCCATCCTTCTTATCGTCTATTCACAAAATAAGTTGCTAACAATCTGTATGTCATTGCGAGGCCCCTTTAGGGGCCGTGGCAATCCCGGGATTGCTTCGCTACGCTCGCAATGACACCTACTATCGGAGCGGAACAACCCCGTTTTTGTAGTATTGATTTGTCTTGGAAATCCACCAGCCGTTGTCGGTGTCGAAGCGGGTTGCCTGCCCCACGCCTGCGCCAAACAAAACCCCGACTGCGCCAGCACTGACCAGATCGGAAATGTGCGAGTGGATGGTGATCGCAGTTCCGTTGCGTGTGGTTTTATAGTCGCTCACCCTGCCAAAATAATCGGAGCGTTCCGGAGTGGTCGGGTTGAACGTGTCACCGAATATAAACGCGGCACCGGAGTCTTCATATTTGCGATCAGTATTTGGCAAGGGAGCCCCCGGTTCGTCCGAATTATTCAGATGCCCCATCGGAATCTGCCAGAGGATCACCGGCGTCTGCAATTCTTTATGAACGCTGTCGACAAAGGCGACATAATTGTTCCAGTGGTCGGAGTTCCAAAACCAGATGCAGTCTTTGGGATGACGGGCCGAATCGGCGCAAAAAATGGCGGCGCCATCCAGACCATATTTGTCGAGGAAGATCGACTTGGCACCATGACTCAAAACCCCCGCATTTTTATAATAGAGCGCAATCTGCCGCGCCTCAAAACGAACCGCCTCGCGCCCGGCGGCGACGCCCATGGTGTCGGTGATGCGACACAAACCGTTGGAAGGCACCCGATAACCGATACCCGGTGACGCCCAGAGATTCATCTGCCATCCGAATATGGCGTTGGGGGCAAATTTCTGGATGGCATAATTCATCGCCTGCACCAGACCCTGAACCGTGTCGGGAAAACGGGGATCGCCAGGTCCCAGAACGCCACTCGCATACGCACCCGAAACCCCCGCAAAAATCTGGTCGGCAGGGTGACGGGTTTGCTGCATCATGTATCCCAGAAAATCGGGTTCAAGAATAATACCGACCTCTTTGCCATTCCCCTCGCGTCGGACGATATCGAGAAAAAATTTGAAATCGCGAAAATAATCAAAAACGAAATTAACATCCTGCACATGTGCAAGATCGATGAAGTTGCTCTCTCCCCCTGCCCCGGGAATCTGATAGTAGACAAAAAATGGAACCATCCCCATGTCGAAACTGTTATGAATGTAATTGATCGCGCGCCCGCCATCGACATTGCTCCAACTGCGCCAGCCACTGCCGACAAAACCGCCGTTGATATAAATGTAGCGGGCCGGAATCTGGCGTGTCGTTTTTGGATCAGCCCCGAATTTTTTCCAAAACAAAAGATCGGAAGAGGAGTCTTCGCTCATCGAACCGACAAAAAAATAATCGGCCACCGCTTTGCCGGAAGAGCTGTTGCCGGAGGTATTGGTATTATCGACAATGGGAGTTAAATTGCCGTCAGAATCGGTATCAGAAGGAGAATCGTTTGTTCCGGAATTGGACAGCGCATCAGGCTTTGCCGACGAACCGGAATGACAACCGATCGTGGCCAGCAACAGGAAGAAAAGAATTTGTGAAGTCGGCTTTTGCATTTCTGGACTCCCCCAGAAATAGCGCCCTAAAAATATTCGAGTTTGACCATCAGCAACTTTTCGATCTTCGGGATAGCTTCCTTCACGGCAAAAAGCAAGACCTTATCATGCGGCAAAATCACCGTTTCGCCGTTGGGGATGATCACAGTCTCCCCTCTTTCAACGGCCAGCGCCAGACACTTTGCCGGCCACGGAATTTCGCTGATTTTTTTCTCGACCAACTCGGAACTCTCCAACGCTTCCACCTCGATCAACTCCACTTCATCTCGGAGTGTGGCGACCGACAACACCTTGCCTCGCCGAACGTGATGCAGAATAGCCCCTGCCGCCAGCAGACGGGGGTTGATGACCACATCGATGCCGATGGTGGTCACCAGCGGAACATAAGCGGTCTGATTGGCCAGAGTGATACACCAGGGGGATCCCAATCTCTTTGCCAGAAGGCTCGATAAAATATTATTTTCATCGTCGTTGGTGACCGAAACAAACGCATCCATGTTCTTGATATTTTCCTGCAGAAGAAGATCCTGATCGGTCGCCAGACCGTTCAACACCACCGATTTATCGAGATTACGGATCAGCACGGAACAGCGTTGCGGGTCATTTTCGATGATCTTGACGCTGACCCCCTCTTCTTCCAGATTTTTGGCGAGAATCATGCCGATCGTTCCGCCGCCGTCGATCATCACCCGCTTGACCGAACCGCCGATGTGTCCCAGATATTCCATGATCCGGGAAACGCTATCAGGCCAGGCGACAAAATAAATCAGATCGCCCTCTTTGAGAACATCGGCTCCCTTGGGGACAATAAGTTGCTGATTGCGAAAAATGGACGCCACCAGAATGTGCAGTTCCTGCCGCAAACCGCTCAACTCTTCAAAGGGGATCCCCAACAAGGTGCATCGCGACGTAACGCGAGCCCCGATAAAACAGACGCGGTTATCAAGAAACTTCAAAATTTCGACCGCTCCCGGAATGGTGAGGATGTTGAGAATTTCGTCGGCCGCCTGTCGCTCGGGGTTGATGATCAGGTCTATGCCCAGTTTGTCGATGTTGTAGTTTTGCTGTGCATCGGGATTGGAAAAACTCTCCTGCCTCACCCTGGCGATCTTGATGGGAACATGGGATTGGAGGCCCGCCAATGTGCAGGCGGTGATGTTGACTTCGTCGGAATCAGTGACGGCGATGAACATCTCGGCCTTTTCAACACCGGCTTCTTTAAGCACTGCGGGGTTGGAGCCGGAACCGCAGATCGCCTGGCAGTTGACTTCGTCGGTCAGGCGACGGACCTTGCGATCGTCTTTTTCAATCACCAGCACATCTTTTTTTTCATCCACCAGTTTTTTGGCGAGATAAAAACCGACATCTCCCGCACCGATAATAATCACTCCCATATTTTTTTGCCCCCGACACTCCGAGTTACCCTTTTTTAAGCTCTTTTCCTATTTTGTCCAGAACTCCGTTGATGAAAGACCCCGATTCTTCAGAGCCGAACTTTTTGGCAATTTCAATCGCTTCATTCAAACTCACCTTCAGGGGAATATCTTCACAATCTTTGAGTTCAAAAACGGCGAGACGCAAAATGTTTTTATCGACCGCCGCCATTCTGGAAAGACGCCAGTGGGCTGAATATTTAACGATCAGCTCATCAATCATTTCTTTCTGTGTGAAAACGCCGTTCACGAGACGATCCGAAAACTCGCGCGTCTGCGCGTCGTGATCGGGGTGTCTGGCCCAATAACCCGCAATCACCTGCTCCAACGGAGCCTGTGCCATTTCGATTTCATAGAGCATTTGAAGCGCACATTCCCGCGCCTCACGTCTTGTTCCCATTATTCTTCCCCTCGCCCTAACTGTTTCAACAGATACGCCATTTCAATGGCGGCGCGGGCGGTTTCTTCACTGCGGTTTCCCATTTTGCCGCCTGATCTTTCCACCGCCTGCTCTGCCGCATCGGCCATCAAAATTCCAAAAGAGATGGGGATGCCGGTTTCCAGCATCACCTGTTGCAGGGCGGTGGTGGTGCCGTTGCAGACCTGTTCAAAATGTTGTGTGCCGCCGCGCAAGAGACAACCGAGTGCCAGAATGGCATCGCATTTTTTGGAAAGGGCCAGTTTTTTTGCGGCCAGCGGAATTTCAAAAGCCCCGGGAACTTTGACCACAGTGATATCCTCTTCTCTTGCACCCGCCTTCATCAGCACCACGCACGCCCCTTCGAGCAGTTTGCCGGTGATGTGCCGATTAAACTGCGACACCACCACGGCAAAGCGCAATCCGGTCGCATCCAATTTTCCTTCGAGTGTTTTCATTTTGATATGTTATTGCGAGGCCTGAAGGGCCGTGGCAATCCCGTTAAATCTTGCTCAACAGATGTCCCAGCTTGTCTTTTTTGGTTTGCAAATAGTGGCGGTTGTTTTCTTTGGGTGTCATTTCAATGGAGACTCTCTCCACCAACTCCAATCCATAACCGGTGAGGCCGATTATTTTTTTGGGATTATTGGTCAGAAGGCGCATCTTTCGCACCCCCAGAGCAAAAAGAATCTGTGCGCCGACACCGTATTCGCGAAGATCGGCTTTGAAACCCAAGGCCTTGTTGGCCTCCACAGTGTCGAGCCCCTGATCTTGAAGCGCATAAGCACGCACCTTGTTGTGCAGGCCGATGCCCCGCCCCTCCTGCCGGATGTAGAGAAGCACACCCGATCCGGCCTCCCCGATCATATTGAGGGAGGCACGCAACTGTTCTCCACAATCGCAACGCTCGGAGCCGAACACATCACCCGTCAGACATTCCGAATGAACGCGCACCAGAACCGGTTTGGAAGAATCGATCTCTCCCTTCACCATCGCCATATGATATTTGTTGTCGAGCAGACTTTTGAAAGAGATAAGCCTGAAATCGCCACCGAACTCGGAGGGGAGTTTTGCCTCGGAGTCTTGGACCACCAGCGATTCTTTTTGAAAACGATAGCGAACCAGATCGGCCACCGAGACAATGTGCAGATGGTGGAGCTTTGCAAATTTTTCCAGATCGGGAAGTCGCGCCATCGAGCCATCATCGTTCATGATTTCGCAGATCACTGCGGCTTCTTTGAAACCGGCCAATCGTGACAAATCAACCGAACCTTCGGTCTGCCCGGTTCTCACCAACACCCCGCCATCTTTCGCGCGCAACGGGAAGATATGCCCAGGGCGAACAAAATCCTGGGGCTTGGCGTCTGGAGCAATCGCTTTTAAAATGGTGACGGAACGATCAAAGGCCGAAATGCCGGTCGTGGTATTTTCTTTGGCATCAATTGAAATAGTGAACCCGGTTTCAAAACGGGAGGTGTTGTCGGAAACCATCAAAGGAAGATCTAGTTTATCGGCCAACTCGTTTGATAGTGAAAGACAAATGAGGCCTCTTGCATATTTGGCCATGAAGTTGACCGCCTCTGGCGTGGCACCTTCGGCAGGGATGACGAGATCGCCCTCGTTTTCACGATCAGCATCGTCAATCATGATGACCATCTTGCCCGCTTTGAAATCGGCAATGGCCTGCTCTACGGAAGCAAGACTCGAAAGAGTCGAAGATTGAAAAGGAACGACATTCATAATTATTAAAATCCGTGCTTTTTTAAAAAGGCCTGGGTCACCAGAGTCTTTTTTTCAAACGCTTCGCTGTCAA
Organism: Deltaproteobacteria bacterium; assembly: GCA_030648035.1. GTDB lineage: Bacteria > UBA10199 > UBA10199 > SPLOWO2-01-44-7 > SPLOWO2-01-44-7 > JAUSII01. The sequence goes on from JAUSII010000004.1 coordinate 8,839, forward strand.
GAAACGTGAGCTTTTCCACATATTTACCGATAATGTCAACCTCTAAATTCACCCGGCTTCCGACTTTTAAAATTTGAAATGTGGTTTTAACCTGCGTATGCGGAATAACCATGACCGAAAAAACTTCTCCCGCAACCTGATTGACCGTGAGGCTCACTCCATCGACAGCAATCGACCCTTTTTCAACAATATAACGGGCCAAGTTAGAGGGACACTTGAAGGTGATTTTTTTGCCATCCCCCACCGTGGCAATCTCCGAAACCTGCGCGATGCCATCAATATGCCCCTGCACCATGTGCCCACCAAGGCGCTCTCCCATCTTGAGAGGGCGCTCCATATTAACGGGATCGTCGGCTTTCATTTCTCCCAGCGTGGTGAGGGCCATGGTTTCCAGACTCAAATCGGCCCAAAAGGTATCCCCCAACCGCGAGGTGATGGTAAGGCAGCAGCCGTTGACAGCGATCGACTCGCCCACATTGGTCTGCTCCAGATCAAAATCGGCCGCGACTTCGATCTGCAGACTCTCCTCTTTTTTGACAATCGATTTGACCCTTCCGGTCCCCTCGATAATTCCGGTGAACATGGTGGGGGTCTCTATCTCACCTGCAAATTCTTGGCAATAGGGGGGATGAATTGGCAGTTGTCGGCGGATCTTTGGAAGCGGACGTTGGCTGGGAGAGAGTAGGAGGCTTCGGGTTTGGGACCGGAGGCGATTTGATCACAACGGACAAGGTGATCGTGTTTTAAATCGGCGGCGTGGCCCTGCCACTGGAGATAAGCCTGTTGCAAAATTTCCAGACGCAGGGTTTTGGGGAGCAGAATAAAACGGGGTCTCGGAATCCAGAATGATTTTTCGTCTCTTCGAGCAAATTCTTTGAGCCAGTCTTTGGCGGTGGCGGACAGATAGTGGGAGAGCTCCGCCATTTCTTCACCCAATCTTGTGATTTTTTCAAAAGCTTTGGGCCGCAAATTTTCGATCACCGGTAGAAGCTCATGCCGCAAACGGTTGCGCCAATAGGTATCGGAGGCATTGGAAGAATCTTCGATGAAGGAGACTTTGTTTTCTTGTGCATAGGCGATTAGATCTTTTTTGGAAAATGAAAGTAGAGGACGGATTAATGGAACCTTCGCCAATGATCGCATCGCTTTCATGCCCGACAACCCTTTTAAACTCGACCCGCGTAGCAATTGCGCCAGAATTGTTTCGACCTGGTCTTCCAGATGATGGGCCACCATCACGCTATCGGCCCCGATCTCTGCCGCCACTTCAGCAAAGTAGTGATAGCGAAAATCGCGCGCGGACTTTTGGAAATTTACGGCGCCGGGATTGCCACGGCCCTCTGGGCCTCGCAATGACAATGCGATAACTCCGTTTTGCACGGCGAAATCATGCACCAGTTTTTCCTGTGCATCTGATTCGGCGCCGCGCAGTTTGTAATTCACATGGGCCAGAGTGAGTTTGAAGGGAATATCTTTTCTCAATTTCAAAAGAAGATGGGCCAGCACCATCGAATCGACACCACCGGAGACACCGACAAGCACCACATCGTCATTCTGGATGAATTTGTTTCGTTTGATATTGGCGCGGAATTTTTTATATAATTTAATCACGGGATTGCTTCGCTTCGCTCGCAATGACAAGGCGGTTACATCTTATATTTCCCAAAATCTTCGGGGGAGAGGTTTTCCAGAATCTCGGTCCACTTCTGTTTTTTCCCCTCCCCTTTTTCGAGGGCCTCTTTGGAGAGATCGATCTTGCGCGATTTTTCGATCACCGCTTTTTCAACAAAGATCGGGGCTTTGGAGCGAAGCGCCATCGCAATCGCATCGGAAGGGCGCGAATCCATAATCAATTCTTTGCCCTGACTCTTGAGATAAATCTGTGCGTAAAAAGTATTGTCGGAGAGATCACTCACCAGAATTTTTTCAACCGTAATTCCGGTCTGGTCGAGAATATTTTTGAGCAGGTCGTGTGTCATCGGACGGGAAAGCTGTATTTTCTCAAGCTCTGTGGCAATAGCAGAAGCCTCGATCAGCCCGATCCAGATGGGGAGCGCATATTTTTCTGCGGCATCTTTTAGAATAACAATCGGCATGCTGGTGAACGGGTCGATGGTCAATCCGGTCACTTCCATTTTGATCAATTCTTTTTTATTATCCATGAACCCCCACTCTTCCCTCCAACGAGTTGGCGTTGGCTTTTGTGATTTCTACGTTCACTATATCCCCTCGAAGGATGGCGTTGCCAGTAAAATTTACGACTTTATTGCCGCCGCTCTTTCCCATCCAGCGACCCGACGCCATTTTATCGGGACCTTCCACCAACACCTCCTGCATTGTCCCCAGATGCGCCTCATTCCTGGCCTTGGCAATTTTGGATTGCAGAGTCAATAGTCTGGAGAGCCTTTCATCTTTCACATTCAGCGGAACATCATCTTCCAAAGCAAAGGCCTCGGTGTCGGGACGCGGTGAATATTTAAAGGCATAGATATTATCGAACTGCATCTCTTCCACAAAAGAAAGAGTCTGTTCAAATTCTTCCGCCGTTTCAGATGGGAAGCCGACAATAATATCGCTCGTCATTGCCAAGTCGACTCTGGCATTCCGCAACTTGGCCACCTTCTCCCGATAGATGCCGGTGTTGTAGGCCCGCCGCATCCTTTTCAAAACACTATCCGCCCCCGACTGAAGCGGGAGATGAATGTGCGGACAGAGTTTGGCATTGTGCGCATATTCTTCCACCAGATCTTCTTTCACATCTTTGGGATGGGGCGAGGTGAAACGTATTCTGTTGATATTGGTATTGTCGGCAATGAGACGAATGAGATTTGCAAAACTAGTCTCTGCTTTTGGATCGCGATAAGAATTGACGTTTTGTCCGAGCAGAGTCACTTCCCGACAACCGCGCTCCACCATCGCCTCAATCTCGCGAATAATATCTCTGGCTTCGCGATAGACTTCGGTGCCACGCACTTTGGGCACGATGCAATAACTGCAATGACTGTTGCAACCCTTCATGATGGTGATGAAAGCCGTGGGCCCATGCAGACGCGTGGCGGGAACCGCATCGAGAAAATGATAATCCTCGGCAGTGTTGATCAGCTCGGTCGCCACCGCCGGTCTGTTTGTGCTCTCCACCAATTCGAGTAGTTCGGGAAGTCGATAAATCTGGTCGGGACCAAAAATCAGATCGATCTCGGGAAAACGCTTGAGCAACTTCGCCCCTTCTTCCTGGGCGACACAACCGCAGACGCCAATAATTTTTTCGTGGTTCGTGGTTC
>JAUSII010000001.1 GCA_030648035.1 Deltaproteobacteria bacterium
GATGATCAGAACACGCTGGCCTTTTTGCACCGCATCGATGTGCATTTCGACAGTGGCTGTTCCGTATTCCAGTTCGTAGGAAGTTTTTTGACATTCAAAAGGGAGTTTGCCCGCCTTGCGCAACGGTACAAACGCACAACCCAATTCATAAGCCAGAGGGGCACCAAAAATAAACCCGCGCGATTCTATACCTACAATCACATCTATTTTTTGCGGCGCATAGCGGTCGCTAAATGATTTGATAACCTGGCCGAATAATTTGTGATCCTGCAAAACGGGAGTGATGTCTTTGAAAATAATCCCCGGTTTCGGAAAATCGGGGACATCACGAATTTTCTTCTTCAAGTGTTCCGTCAGATTCATTTTTTTCTCCTAGATTCATGGCAGACGCCTTCACCGGCAGGAAGAAGAGCGGGTTTCTGGCCTTTTCCCCTTCCCGAATTTCAAAATGCAAATGCGATCCTGTGGCGCGCCCGGTTCTTCCGACCAGACCAATCTGCTGGCCCCGTTTGATTTTTTCTCCCACTTTCACCCCATTTTTTTTGTTGTGGGCGTAGGCGGTGAAAAAATTGTTGGGATGACGGATCAGAATCAGGTTGCCATAGCCCCGCATGGAACCGGCATAAACCACCACCCCTTTGTCTGCCGCACGAATCGGAGTGCCGGTCGTGGCCTTAATATCGACGCCGTCGTGACGCCTGCCATGACGAATGCCAAAAGGCGACAGCACCGCCCCCAACACGGGCCATTCAAAACGGTTGTGATCGGTATAAATTTTTTCATTTTTCTGCGACTTCGATGGAAATGTTTTGCGACCCGCCGGGGCGCTCTTTTTTCTGGAAGCGGGCCGGGCCGACATGTGGCTGGCGATCTCGCTTTCCACCGGAAGTTTTTTGTAGGCAAATTCGCGTTTGTCGGGGATGTAGAGTTTTTCGTTGCTCACCAGTTCCTGATCGACATTCTGTATGTTGTTCATTTCAGCCAGATCCTGCAGATCAACGCCGTAGGCCTTGGCCACCCAGAGGAGACTCTCTCCACGCCGCACCCTGTGATACACACCGCGGGAATCGTAAGAGGTGGCGCAGGAGGTCAAGAGAAAGACCAACAGGAAAAGGACTAGTGACCAGTGACCAGTGACTTTTTTATTCCCCACCCCAACCCTCCTTCCCGATCAGTTTTACAAAACGGCAATCTGACAGAATACGGGTCGACCACTTGTCCCCTTCGCGTTTGAGCAGATAGAGTTTCTGACTTTCCACGGAGCCCACCGGTATCACAAGACGCCCACCCTCCGTCAACTGTGATTTCAAGGCTAAAGGCACCTCTGGCCCAACGGCAGTCACGATGATGGCGTCATACGGGGCGTGCTCGGGCCAGCCGAGTGTGCCATCACCGATTTTGAATTCGATATTGTTGCAACTCAACCGATAAATAATTTTTCTCGCGCGTAACGAGAGCGTTGAAAGTCTCTCCACCGTGTAGACTTTTTTTGCAAGCGATGCCAGGACCGCGGTCTGATAACCGGAGCCGGTACCAATCTCCAAAATTTTTTCTGTCCCTTTCAGTTCGAGAGATTGTGTCATGATCCCCACAATCGCCGGCTGCGAAATGGTCTGCCCGGAGGTGATGGTCATGGAGCGATCGAGATAGGCCTGATCTTCGAGCGCCTTATCCACAAAGCGGTGCCGTGGAACCATCCCCATCACTTTTAAAACTTTTGGATCGCGCACACCTGCAGGAATGAGCTGTTCCTCCACCATTCTCTTGCGCGCCACTCTATAGTCTAAAGTTTCCACTCGCGCAGGTTTTCCAGATGTTGATGGTCGGTTAAATTGACACGAATGGGTGTGATGGAAATAATGTTGGCCAGAATGGCGTTGCAGTCGGAATCGGGAATGTCTTCAAAGCCGTGTTCATCGCCACCGATCCAATAATATTTGCGGCCGCGCGGATCGATGCGTTCGGCGATGATGTCGCCGTAATTGCGTTTGCCCTGTTTGGTAAACTGATAACCCTTGATCTGTCTGGCACTCACGTTGGGGACATTCACATTGAGAATAATTCCCGAAGGCAGACCCTCCTTCAAAACTTTTTTGGCGAGCTTCACCGCAAATCGGGCGGAGGGTTCAAATTGAAGATTTTCACGGCCCATGAGGGAGATGGCAATGCCGGGAATGCCCATGATGCCCCCCTCCACCGCCGCCGACACGGTGCCTGAATAATGGACATCGTCACCCAAGTTGGCCCCCTTGTTGATACCGGAGACAATCAGATCGGGCGTTCGAGGCAGAATTTCTTTCACCCCGAGTGTGATGCAATCGGTCGGTGTGCCATCCACCGCATAGACATCCTCCTCCACTTTTTTGACGCGCAGAGGGCGATGGAGTGTGAGGGAATGACTGGCGGCGGAACGTTCCTGATCGGGAGCCACAATAATCACCTTGCCGATGGCTTTGAGCCTCTTCGCCAAAATCTTGATCCCCTCGGAATAAAATCCATCATCGTTGGAAACCAGAATAAGCGGAACTTTTTTGGAAGATTTGGATGCCATGAACGACCTTCATAACAAAGATGACACCAAGTTGAAACTTTAAAATTTGAGTTCGGCCGGAGAAGATTTATTTATCGAGCAGATGACACGCCGTTTTGTGGCCACTGGAATACTCTTTGAGAGAGGGAACGGATGACTTGCAGTGCATCATGACATGGGGACAGCGGGTGTGGAAGGTGCAACCGGGAGGGGGATTCAAGGGACTCGGCAAATCGCCGGAGAGAACGGAGCGCTGGCGCTGTCTCTCTTTTTCAATTTTGGGATCGGGAATGGGAGACGAAGCCAACAGCGCCTGCGTGTAGGGATGCTTCGGATTTTCGTAGATGTCGTTATAAGAGGCGATTTCGACGATTTTTCCCAGATACATCACCGCAATCTGATCGCTCACATGCCTGACCACCGCCAGATCGTGGGCGATGAAAAGATAGGTCAGCTGAAACTTCTGTTTCAAATCGAGAAGGAGATTCAGAATTTGCGCCTGGATGGAGACATCCAGCGCCGAGACCGGTTCATCGGCTACAATTAATTTTGGTTTGAGCGCCAGTGCGCGCGCGATGCCGATCCGCTGTCTCTGCCCACCGCTGAATTCGTGCGGATAGCGGCGCACATAGCGCGGGTCCAACCCCACCAATCGCAATAAATTCTGGACCTCCTGTTGCAGAGGTTTGCCCCGGACGACATCAAATGTTTTAAGTGGTTCCGCCACAATATCGCCAACCGTCATGCGGGGATTGAGCGAGGCAAAGGGATCCTGAAAAATCATCTGAAAATGGCGCCGTTCTTTTCGAAGCGCTTCAGGTTTCAGTTTTGTCAAATCTTTCCCCTCGAACAAAACCTCCCCTTCGGTCGGGCGGAGCAGTTGCGTCACCGCACGCGCAGTGGTCGATTTGCCACAACCGCTCTCTCCCACCAAACCCAGCGTCTGTCCTTTGTAAAGCGTGAAGTCGACACCATCGACGGCGAGGCACATCCCTTTCTCACGATGCAACAGGGTCCCGCGGCTGACAGGAAAATGGACTTTGAGATTTTTCACTTCGACCAGCGGCGTATTCATCTGGAGGTCTCCTTCGTTGTTACCCAACAGGCGGCCCTCTGCCCTGCCCCGCAATCGATCAGCCCCGGATTTTCTTCATGACACTTCTCCTCGCACAAATCACAACGCGGATGAAAATAACAACCCGCCGGCAATTTGGAAAGATCGGGGGGCTGATCGCGAACCGAAAAAAGTTTGTCCTGTCTGGCTTCATCGAGTCTGGGAACCGACTTGAGCAGTCCCCTTGTGTAGGGATGCATCGGATTTGCAAAAAGTTGTTCCGCAGAGGCCTCTTCCACCATACGCCCGGCATACATCACCGCAATCTTGTCGCACATGCCGGCCACCACACCCAAATTGTGGGTGATGAGAATGAGCGACATGCCAAATTCTTTCTGCAATTTTTTAAGAAGATCCAGGATCTGCGCCTGAATGGTGACGTCCAAGGCCGTTGT
>JAUSII010000019.1 GCA_030648035.1 Deltaproteobacteria bacterium
AGCCCCATCAAAACCCGGCGCAACACTTCGGAGTCCGGGGCACTGACCAAAGCATCACGGGCAAGCGCCGTGACAAAACGACTGGAATCATCACCAGCACCACGCGACAAATTATCGCATTGCCTCGCCAGACTCCGACCAGCATCCACAACAATGGCATCCGACGCCATCTCAATACCGCGAGGAATTCCATTGAACACATTGATACTGATAATATGACCGCAATCCATCAACATGAAACCTCCTTGATTAAAAAGTCAGATAACGGCGGAGGCTTATCCCATGTGATACGAGGGGTCAACGGCGATTTGCTTCAAATCCGTCGGAAAACAGATCAGAATCGGTCGAACTTTTTCTCTTCCAAAACGCCTTCCCCTCTAAAAAAGTGTTGGCATCGTTCTTGCTTTAGTCCGACACATGAATCTCATTCCCGAAGATTACGTTGCCTGCCTGAAGTCGATCAAAGAACGGATACAACAGGCACGATTCCAGGCGGTGCGATCGGTCAACAGAGAGATGATCGAGCTGTATTGGCATATTGGGAAAGAGATTGCGGAGAGAAAAGAAAAGTTGGGATGGGGAAGAGCAATCGTCGAAAAACTTAGCCATGATTTAATCAAATCTTTTCCCGGAATGACTGGATTCTCAACACGCAACTTATGGGAAATGAAGCGTTTTTATCAAAAATATGTCGATTATCCAATTCTGCAACAGCTTGTTGCAGAAATTCCATGGGGACATCATTTGGTCATTCTGAACAAGGTCAAGGAAATGAAAGCATGTGAATATTACTTGCGAGCCACTATCGAACAAAACTGGAGCCGCAATATTTTATTAAACCAGATCAACTCCAAGGCCTTCGAGCGCCGCATGGTCAATGCCATTCGGGATGTGTTGTTAAGAGTGTTGTCATTGCGAGCGTAGCGAAGCAATCCAGCTGATCATCGGGATTGCCACGGCCCCTTCGGAGCCTCGCAATGACATTTGTCAACAAACTGTTAAGTTGGCAAAACTCTTTTTTGAAGCTACTAAATTATTATGTCCAAATCCAAAACGGTCTACACCTGCCAGAACTGCGGTGCGCAATCTCCAAAATGGATGGGCAAATGTCCCGATTGCAATCAGTGGAACAGTTATGTGGAGGAGACTTATGCCGCACCCTCCTCCGGCAACGCCGCTCGCGCTCCGCTCATCGATTTGAACCCCACACAACCCCAGCCCATCACAGAAATCAGCGCCGAATTGGGCGAGCACATCTCGATCAACATGCCGGAGTTGGACCGCGTGTTGGGCGGCGGCTATGTGCCGGGCTCGGCCATTCTGATCGGAGGCGATCCGGGCATCGGCAAGTCGACATTAATTTTGCAGACGCTCAAAAATCTGGCGCAACTCAATAAAAAAGTTCTCTATGCCTCTGGCGAAGAATCGGCCGCGCAGATCAAAACGCGCGCGGAACGTCTGGACGTGCACGAAAAAAGTCTTCTGGTCGTCACCGAAAATTGTCTGGAGCGCATTTTGGAAATGATTCGCAAACACAAACCCGATGTCATCGCCATCGATTCAGTGCAGACCATCTATTCGCAAAATCTGGCCTCGGCGCCGGGCACCGTGAGTCAGGTGCGCGAGTGCGCGGGACAGATCATCACCACCGCCAAATCGACCGGCATGGCGTGTCTGCTGGTGGGGCACGTCACCAAAGACGGTTCATTGGCCGGCCCGAAAGTTCTGGAACACATGGTCGATTGCGTTTTGTATTTTGAAAGCGATCAGGGTCACACCTTTCGCATTTTGCGTTCCATCAAAAACCGTTTCGGCGCCGCAAACGAAATCGGTGTTTTCGAAATGACGGGTGAGGGTCTCAAAGAAGTCTCCAACCCTTCACAACTTTTTCTCTCCGAGCGGAGCCAGAACACCGCCGGCTCCGTCGTCGTCTCTTCTCTTGAAGGGACAAGGCCCCTGCTTCTGGAGATTCAGGCGCTGGTCACCCACTCCGGCTTGGGCACGCCCCGCCGCACCGCAATCGGCGTCGATAACGGACGGGTTGCTCTTCTGGTTGCGGTGCTGGAGAAAGTGGTCGGCATCTCTCTCTCCGATCAGGATATTTTCGTCAACGTGGCCGGCGGACTCAAAGTAACCGAGCCCGCGCTCGATTTAGGAATCAGCATGGCCATTTATTCCAGCTTTCGAAATCTCCCCATCGATCACAAAACTGTTTTTATTGGCGAGGTGGGGCTGACCGGAGAAGTGCGCGCCGTGAACCTGCTCGACCTTCGCCTCAAAGAGGCCGCCAAACTGGGGTTTGCACATTGCTTCACGCCGCAAAATAAATCGCAGACAAAAAATAATATTGAAGGATTAGAATTGCATCCTGTAAAAACAATCGAAGAATGTTTGCACCAGTTGTTTTGATTGAATGTCATTGCGAGCGCAGCGAAGCAATCCCGGGATCGCTTCGTCGCTTACGCTCCTCGCGATGACAATACGCATATGGACCTTCTCTTCTCCGAACTCTCCGGTCATCTGGCTTATCTCATCATCTTTCTTCTTTTGTTTTTGTGCGGGCTCGGCATTCCGCTTCCCGAAGAGCTCACCCTCCTGATGGCCGGTTATTTGAGCTATGAAGGGAGCGTCAAACTGGAATTCATGTGGGTCATCTGTGTTTTGGGAATCACCCTTGGCGATTCCATGCTTTTTCTGATCGGAAAAAAATGGGGAACAAAAGTGGCCGCCCATCCGCGCATTGTGAAACTTCTTCATCTGGAGCGGCAGGAAAAAATAAAAAACCATTTCAAAAAACACGGCGCCAAAACCATTTTCTTTGTCCGCTTTATGTCGGGGTTGAGAGGCGCCGCACATATGCTGGCCGGTTCGATGGGGTTTCCCTTCTGGAAATATCTTCTCACCAATTTTTTCGCCATTTTAATTCATGTCACCCTTGTAGCAGGGTTGGGTTATGTCTTTGGCAATCACATCGCCGTCGTCCGTCATCATATGGATGTCGTCAAACACGTTCTTATCCTTGCCATTGTGGTGGTTATTATCGGACTGATTTTGAAATACAGTTACTTTGCCAAAAAAATTCCCGGGAGCTGAATCCCATTGATTTCATTGGATTCTTCTAAACCCCTTGACATCTCTATGCTTCTTGCTAATTATCACCGCCCAAGTGATAATTTAACTTATGAAAATGTCCAAAGCCAGCGATTATGCCCTCGTCCTTTTGGCGAAGCTCGAAAGTCTGCCAAAAGATGAATGGGTGAGTGTGCGGGAAGTTGCCGAGACCATCGGAGTTCCAAACCGGTTTTTGAGCAACATCGTTTCCCAGCTGGTGCAGGCCGGTATTCTCACGTCGCATCGCGGTGTTAAAGGGGGCATTCATCTGGCCAAAGATTCAGCACTCATCACCATCGGTGCTGTGTTGGAAGCGATGAAAGATCCGATGGGTTTGGTCGATTGCGTGGAACAGCCCGGTTCGTGCGCTCTGGAGAGCCATTGCAACGTTCAGAGTTTCTGGGCGGTAACACATGGTTTGGTGCTGGCGGCTTTGAAACACATTACGCTAAAAGAAATCACGTCCTATTATAAGGAGGAAAAGTATGTCCCCGTTGCTCAAAATTGAAGACCTTCACGTCACCGTCGAGGGAAACGAGATCATCAAAGGCCTGAACCTTGAGATCAAAAAGGGAGAAGTGCACGCCATCATGGGACCGAACGGTTCCGGCAAAAGCACATTGGCCTACGCCCTCATGGGACGCCCCGGTTATGAAGTCACCGGAGGCAAAATCTGGTTTGAAGGAGAAGAGATTTCCGAACTGGAACCCGAAGAGCGGGCACAGAGAGGCATATTTTTAAGCTTTCAATATCCGGTCGCCATTCCAGGAGTGACCGTCGCCAACTTTTTGATGACGGCCTTGAGCTCCTTGAGCGAAAAGGGGGATGGCCGCTACAAAGAGATCCGCAAAAATTTCAGAAAAGCACTTCGAGAGAACATGAAGATTCTTAAAGTCGAAGAGAGTTTCATCACCCGCTATCTCAACGACGGATTTTCCGGCGGAGAAAAAAAGAGAATAGAAATTCTCCAACTTTTGACCCTGCAACCGGCACTGGCCATTCTGGACGAAACCGATTCCGGTTTGGACATCGACGCCCTTCGCGTTGTCTCGGAAGGGGTCAATGCCTATCTCAACCCGGAGCGGGCCGCCCTCGTCATCACCCACTATCAGCGCATTTTGAATTGTTTGAAGGCCCACTACGTTCATATTCTATCGAAGGGAAAAATCATTTCCAGCGGCGGTCCAGAGCTGGCGTTGGAACTTGAAAAAAATGGATACAAGGCGTTTGGAGTTGAAGACAACGCAGAAAGACCATCCGTCTAAAGGGGAGGCAATATGCCAAAAGAGGCACTCGATATCGGCAAAGGTTATGAAGAAAAATACGGTTTTCACGTTGAAGAGAAATCGGTCTTCAGATCCAAAAAGGGGCTGAATCACCAGGTGATCGACGACATCTCCGATCACAAGGGCGAGCCCGACTGGATGCGTGCGTTTCGCCACAAATCCCTCGATATTTTTCTTTCGAAACCGCTACCCAAATGGGGCGGCGATGTGGCCCAGATCGATTTCAACGAAATTTATTATTACATCAAACCCTCCGATCACAACAAAGGCGATACCTGGGAAGATGTTCCGCCGGAGATTAAAAAAACTTTCGACAAACTCGGAATTCCGGAATCAGAGCAGAAGTTTCTGGCAGGCGCGGGCGCGCAGTTTGAATCCGAAAGCGTCTATCACAACCTGAAAAAAGAATGGGAAGACAAAGGGGTCATCTTTCTCGATACCGATACCGCACTGAAAGAACATCCCGATCTGTTCAAAAAATATTTTTCAACGATTGTCCCTCCCGCCGACAACAAGTTTTCCGCGCTCAACAGTGCTGTCTGGTCGGGTGGAAGCTTTCTCTATGTGCCTCCGGGCGTACATGTCGATCTTCCTCTGCAAGCCTACTTTCGCATCAATGCAAAAAACGTCGGTCAATTTGAAAGGACTTTACTGATCGTCGACAAAGGCGCGCAGGCCCACTATGTGGAGGGTTGTACGGCGCCAACTTATTCGAGCGATTCACTTCACTCCGCTGTCGTTGAGGTCGTGGTGTCCGAGGGAGCACGCTTCCGCTACACCACCATTCAAAACTGGTCTTCCAATGTTTATAATCTGGTGACCAAACGCGCACAGGCTTACAAAGATTCCACGATGGAATGGGTCGATGCCAACATCGGCTCCAAACTGACCATGAAATATCCGAGCATTTATCTGATGGAACCGGGCGCCAAGGGAGACATTCTCTCGGTGGCATTCGCCGGAGCCGGACAACATCAGGATGCCGGCGGAAAAATTGTTCATGCGGCGCCGCACACCTCCTCGCACGTTTTGTCGAAATCGATCAGCCAACACGGCGGACGTTCTTCTTACAGAGGTTTGGTGAAAGTCCACGCCGGTTGCAAAGATGTGAAGTCGACGGTCCGTTGCGACGCCCTGCTCATGGATAAAGATTCCCGTTCCGACACCTATCCCTACATGGAAATCGACGAGAAAGAGGTCAGCATCGGTCACGAAGCCACCGTCTCCAAAGTGGGCGATGAACAGCTTTTCTATCTACGAAGCCGCGGGCTCACCGAAGAACAGGCCAACTCCATGATCGTGTCGGGCTTTATCGAACCGATCGTGAAGGAATTGCCGATGGAATATGCAATTGAAATGAACAGATTGATTCAATTACAGATGGAAGGATCGGTAGGATAATCCCATGGAACCGAACTGGCTGATAGAGCGCCGCAAAGTGGCGGCGGAAAAATTTGCAACACTGGAATCTCCCGCCGGAGAAGAGCTGTGGCGGCGCACCGATTTGAAGCGGATCAAGATGGATAGTTTTGAACCGCTTGCTCCCGTCACAAATGGGGCCACTGCGGGAAGCGCTTCAGCTTCATTGCCGGTTAAACTATTGGTGTCGGGAGAAATTCTCTATGGCGACAAAATTTCGCCCGGCCAACTCGACAAAGATCTGGAAAACAGCGGCGTCAAACTGCTTTCTCTGGCCCACGCCGCCGAAGAATTTCCCGACCTCGCCCAAAAATATCTGGGTCGCGGTTTCAAAAATCGCGATGAAAAATTTATAACCCAGAACGAGGCCTCCTGGCAGACGGGCGTTTTGTGTTACATCCCCAAAAATGTTTCAATTGATCTCCCTCTTTTGATCACCTCCCATTTCAACACCCCAGACAAAAGCATCTTTCCAAGGCTTCTGATTGTGTTGGACAAGGGGGCAAAGGCGACATTGCTCCATTACGCCTCTTCCGATTTCCAGAATGCATCGGGTTTTTTAAACAGCGTTGCCGAAATTTATCTGGAAGAAGATGCCGACCTGACGCTGATCGATCTGCAATCCCATTCCTATCAAACTTTTGAAATTGCGCAGAAGCGGGTTGAGATTGGACGCAACGCAAAAATAAAATGGATCATGGATATACAGGGGACGCGACTTTCAAAAACAAATATCGAAACAGTGCTTGTGGGAGAAGGTTCCCACGCCGAAGTGATGGGGCTGGTCTGCGGAAATCAGAAACAGCATCTGGAACTCTGCTCGCTCACACAACATGTGGCACCGCACACCACCGCCGACATTCTCATCAAGGGGACTGCCAACGATCAGGCAAAAATTATTTTTCAGGGAATGATCCGGATTGAAAAAGGGGCCCAACAGACCGAATCGTATATGGCCAACAACAATCTCGTTTTGAGCGACAAGGCCCATGCCGACTCCATTCCCCGTCTGGAAATCGAGGCCGACGACGTTAAAGCCTCGCACGGCGCCACCATTGGACAGGTCGATGCCGAGCAAATGTTTTATCTCAAGACCCGGGGTCTGGATCGGGAAAGCGCCGAACGATTATTGGTCGAGGGATTCTACGAAGATATTTTCGGCCGCATTCCGGTGGAATCGGTGCGGGAATTAATGCGCAAAAACATCGAAAGGAAAGCCCTTCGCCCTGACATTGTATGACACTCCAGATTGAAAAAATCAGGAACGATTTTCCGATCCTCAAACGCAAGATCAAGGGGCACTCTCTCGTCTATCTCGACAACGCCGCCTCTTCCCAAAAACCGAAACAGGTGTTGGATGCGATGCACAGTTTCTATCAGGCCAATTACGCCAATATCCATCGCGGCGTCTATACCATCGCGGAGGAGGCTACAGAGGCCTTTGAGAGTGCGCGCGAAGCTGTGGTCAAATTCATTCACGCCAAATCGATTCGCGAAGTGATCTTCACACGCGGCACAACAGAATCGATCAACCTCGTCCGCTTTGCGTGGGGCACAAAAAATATTCAGAGTGGAGATGAAATTCTTTTGACCGAAATGGAACATCATTCCAATCTGGTCCCCTGGCAGATGCTGGCCAAAGAAAAAGGGGCAAAGCTCAAATTTATTCCGATAGATGCCCAGGGACGACTCGATTTGAACAAGCTGGATGATCTTCTCTCTCCAAAAACAAAACTCTTGGCCATGACCTGGTGCTCCAACACACTGGGGACCATTAATCCCGTTGAAAAAATAATTGCGGCGGCACACGCCAAAGGGATTCCCGTTCTGCTCGATGCCGCGCAGGCCGCGCCACACATCGCCATCGATGTGCAAAAGATCGACTGCGATTTTCTGGCTTTCTCCTCGCACAAAATGCTGGGCCCCACGGGCATCGGCGTGCTGTATGCAAAAGAAGCTCTCCTCGAAAACATGGATCCATTTTTGGGCGGCGGCGAAATGATCAAGACGGTGGAATGGGAATCCTCCACATGGAACGATCTCCCCGGAAAATTTGAAGCGGGAACACAGAGCATCGCCGAAGCGGTGGGTTTAAAAGCGGCGATTGAATATTTGGAATCGATCGGCATGGAGGCCATTCATCAACACGAACAATCGCTGGTGCGCTATACAATGGAGCGCCTGCGTGAAGTGGAGGGGGTCAAGATGTTCGGCCCCCCCGCCGAGGAACGTTGCGGGTTGGTTGCCTTCACCCTGAACGGGGTGCATCCACACGATGTTGCGGCCATCCTCGACAGAAACGGAATCTGCGTGCGTGCGGGCCATCACTGCACACAACCTCTCCACCGCAAACTTGGATTGGAGGCCAGCGTGCGGGCCAGTTTTTATGTCTATAACACAAAAGAAGAAGTCGATTTATTTATAGATGCGCTCAAAGAAACAGCAAAGGTTTTCAAACAATAAAAAAATATGGATGCCCTCTACAAAGAAGAAATTCTGGAACATTACAAACATCCCCGAAACCGCGGAGCGATAGACAAACCCGACATCACCTATAAAGACACCAATCCGCTCTGCGGCGACGAATGCCAGATCGATCTCAAAATCGAAGAGGGCAAAGTCACCGAAGTCAAATTCATGGCGAAGGGTTGCGCCATTTCACAGGCGGCCACCTCGATGCTGACCGACATGATCGAGGGAAAACCGGTCGAAGAGATCAAACAGCTGGGCAAAAAAGAGATCCTCGATGCATTGGGAATCGAGCTCGGCCCCGTCCGTTTGAAATGCGCCCTGCTCTGTCTTAAAGTTTTGAAAGCGGGAGTCTACGGGATTAAGGAATGGCCAACCTGAAAAGGAGCAATATATGACCAAGGAATATGTTGTCGCAAAAACATCTGACATTGCCCCCGGCACCGCCAAACAGGTGGAGGTTGATGGAGAACCCATCGCCATTTTCAACGTCAACGGCGAATTCTTTGCGATCAGCGATACCTGCTCGCACGCGCAGGCGTCTCTATCGGAGGGAGCAGTGGAAGATTTTGTCGTCACCTGCCCCTGGCACGGCGCCCGCTTCGACATCAAGACCGGAAAAAATTTGTGTATGCCCGCTGTCACCCCCGTCCAGAAATTCGATCTGAAAATTGAAGGTGACGCGATCACAATTGTCATGTAAAAGTCCCCGAATGGGGGAAGTTCAAACAAAAATTTCTGGTGCCGTCCGTCGCAAATATAACGTCCTTTCTTTTCTCTATGACCATATCTGGCCGGGTTACATCAAAAAAACAATCGGTTCCGCCATAGAGCCGATCCGACTCACCGGCTCGGAATCCCTTCTTGATATCGGTTGCGGCACAGGGGAACTGGAACGGATTCTGGTTTCAAAATATCAGAATCTCCATATTGTCGGCCTCGATATCTCTGACGATATGCTGGAACTGGCTAGAAAAAAACTGCTCCAATACCCAAAAATTATTTTAAAACGGGGGGATTTTTTAAATATCGACCTTGCGGAAAATTCTTTCGACGCCGCTTTCAGCATCTCCAACCTCCATTATTTTCCAAACCCTTCCGCTCTTTTCGAAAAGACACATCGCTTGCTCAAAAAAAATGGGAAATTTGTGATTATCGACTGGAATCGCAACTCTTTTCAGGGAAAGCTCTACAATGGGTATATGAATCTGGCCGACCCCTCCTTTGTGAAGGCCTATATAATAGAGGAAGTCGTTCCACTTCTCGAAAAAGCCGGCTTTCAATTTGAAAAAGTCGATTATTTCAAAGTCGGCATTCGCTGGCGCATGATGAGGATAGTCTCAAAAAAAATCTGAATTTGGGGAGTTGAAGCCCCAACTGGAAAAGGACAAAAGAGACAACATACATAAGTAATTGATTTTATTAAATAAAATATACCAATTTTAAAATATTTCACCCCCCTTCACTGGCAAGGCTTTTGCAGTATAGAAGGGCCGATGAGCCAGATTAACAACAAACCACCCAAGCCACAGACCAACGATTTTGGTCCCCTCAACGGCCGAAGAGAGACAGTTGGAAAAACCTACGGAGAGCGCCGAGAGAGGGCAAACAGTGCAGAATCGTCTTCCAACTGGCTTCAAAGGGCGAAAGATTTTTTCAGTATTACCGGAAAAAAACAAAACAATATCAGTGAGTTTTCAAATGCAGCCGATCGTTATGAAGGGGTCCGGAACGAGGGGGGCAGGACCTTGCAAAAAGCCGCCCAACTCTATGACGGATCTGGACAACTGGCCAAGGTTCAACGCCCGGAAAACGAAAAATATGCCCTATTTCTCGATTCGGTTATTCAATACATCGACGCCAAAAAGCCCCCTAAAAAAGTTTAACAAAATTGCGCTTGCCTCCCTGAAAAGGCTGTGTTACCCACACCCACTATGAAAGAAGGCATTCACCCAAAATTGAACGAAATTACCATCACATGCGCCTGTGGCCATGCCACACCGACCCTTTCCACGTCTGAAAAAAATTATTCCATTGAAATCTGCTCCAATTGTCATCCCTTCTTCAGCGGCAAACAAAAGCTGATCGACACCGCCGGCCGCGTGGAACGTTTCCAAAAGAAATACGCCCAATTCAACAAGAAAAAAACAAAACATTAGTATAGTGCGATGGTGCGATAGTACTTAGTACTTGGTGCGCACTAAGTACCAAGTACCATTGCACTACCGCACTAATTCCATGTTCACAAAACTCGAAAAATTGGTCCGCCGTTTTGAAGATATCAATCGGCAACTCTCCGACCCCAAAGTCATCGGGGATAATCAGCTGTTTCAAAAACTCTCCAAAGAAAGTTCTGATCTGGTGGAAATGGTGAAAGCCTTCAAGGAATACACCGAGGTTCAAAAAGATCTTGAACAAAACCGGGAGTTGTTCAATCACGAGAAAGATCCCGAAATAAAACAGATGGCCAAAGACGAGATTCCACATTTGGAAAATCGGCTGAAGAGCATCGAAGAACATATCAAGATTCTTCTCCTCCCCAAAGATCCGAACGACGACAAAAACGTTTTTCTTGAAATCCGCGCGGGAACCGGCGGCGACGAAGCGGGCCTTTTTGCCGCCGATCTGTTTCGCATGTATCAGCGCTATGCCGAATCGATGAGATGGCAGATGGAAGTGATCGAATCGAGTGCCGGAGGCATAGGCGGCTTCAAGGAAATCATCATTCAGGTGAACGGCAAAAATGTTTATAGCGGTCTCAAATATGAGGGGGGAGTACATCGCGTGCAACGCGTGCCGGCAACAGAACAACAAGGGCGCGTCCACACTTCTGCCGTGACCGTTGCTGTGCTTCCGGAGGCTGACGAAGTCGAGGTGAAAATCGAGGAGAAAGATCTCCGCTTCGACACATTCACCGCCAGCGGCCCGGGAGGACAGCACGTCAACAAAACACAATCGGCCGTCCGCTACACCCACATTCCCACCGGCATTGTCGTGGCCTGTCAGGAAGAACGCTCGCAACACAAAAACAAGGCGAGGGCCATGAAACTGTTGAAGGCCAAAATTTATGACAAGATGCTGCACGACCAGCAGGCCGAAATCGCCAAAAACAGAAAAGGGATGGTCGGCACCGGCGACCGTTCCGACAAAATCCGCACCTACAATTTTCCCCAAAATCGTCTGACCGATCACCGCATAGGACTGACTTTGTATCAACTCGACAAGGTAATGGATGGACATCTGGAAGAGGTGATCTCCCCTTTAAGAACCCATTTTCAATCCGAAGCGCTCAAGGGTGAAATCGAATGATTGTTCAATGGATTAATGAAGCAGAAAAAGAATTGGCGGCCGCCGGTGTTGAAACACCGCGACTGGATGCCGAACTTCTTCTCGCGCATGTGTTGGGGTGTGAGAGGTTTGAACTTTATTTGGCTGTCCCCGGTCAGCCATCAGCCATCAGCAAAAAAAAATTCGATGACTATATTGAACGGCGGATTAAAAGAGAACCGGTGGCTTATATCATTGGTTGCAAAGAATTCTGGTCGATTTTGATTAAAGTAACTCCGGATGTTTTGATTCCGCGCCCGGAGACCGAAGCGGTGGTGGAGAAGGCGTTGAAATTATCCGGACATCGAACAATACTTGACCTCTGCACCGGTAGTGGGTGCATTGCCGCCGCGTTAGCCACGGAATTTCCACAGGCGCACATTACCGTTGTCGATATTTCCAAAGAAGCCCTGACAGTCGCAAAAGAAAATCTGAAATTTGCGGGAGATCGCATCACCTTTGTCGAAGGGAACCTGTTTGAAAATGTGCGGGGACAATTTGATCTGATCGTTTCCAACCCTCCCTATATCCCCACTTCCATATGCGACACACTGATGCCGGAGGTAAAATTTTTTGAACCGAGAAGGGCTTTGGATGGCGGCGCCAACGGCCTTGATTTTGTCGAAAAAATTCGGCAGTATGCCCCCAACTTTTTAAAACCAGACGGCCACCTGATTTTGGAAAATGGCCCGGAGATCGAAACGTGGACAAGCTCATCATTGAAGGCGGCATTCCCCTTCACGGCATAGTCACCATACATGGTGCCAAAAATTCTGTTTTGCCACTGATGGCCGCCAGCCTTCTGGCTCCCGGCGTCCATCAATTATCCAACGTCCCGTGCTTGCGTGATGTCGTCACCATGCAAAAACTGCTGACACATCTGGGCGTGGAATCCAAATTGGAAGCCGCAACACTCACCTTGAATAGCAACAGCCTGGCCGCCAACGATGCCCCCTATGAACTGGTCAAAACCATGCGCGCCTCGGTCTTGGTGCTGGGCCCCATGCTGACCCGCTGGGGTAAAGCCCGCGTGAGTCTGCCGGGAGGGTGTGCCATCGGTGCACGACCCATTGATTTGCATCTCGGGGCTTTAAAACAGATGGGGGCCGCCATCGATATCAAAGAAGGTTATGTGGAAGCGACGGCGGAAAAACTTCACGGCGCCAACATCACCTTTGACGTTGTCACCGTTACCGGCACCGAAAATATTCTCATGGCGGCAACCCTTGCAGAGGGAACCACCGTGCTTAAAAACGCGGCGCGCGAACCCGAGGTGCTGGATCTGGCAGATTATCTGATTAAAATGGGGGCCCGCATTGAAGGGGCCGGAACCGATACCATCACCATTCACGGGGTGGAATCGCTCTCGGCTGGCCAGCACACGGCCATCGGCGACCGGATTGAGGCGGGGACATTTCTGATTGCGGGCGCCATCACCGGCGGTTCCGTTACCGTGGAAAATTGTCCATCACAATTTCTGGAATCCCTCATCGAGAAATTGCGCGAGGCCGGCTGTAAAGTTGAAGCGACAGAAAACCGCGTTACACTTAACGCTTCGCAAAAATTAAACGGCGTCAACATCACCACCACCCCCTTCCCCGGTTTTGTCACCGATCTTCAGGCACAATTTATGGCGCTGATGACTTTGGCCAACGGAACAAGCGTTGTTTCGGAAACCATTTTTGAAAATCGTTTTCAACACGCGCTTGAATTGAAGCGCCTGGGGGCAGACATCACACTGGAGGGTCGCACCGCCATTATCAAAGGGGTGAAAAAACTCTCCGGCGCACCGATGATGGCCACCGATCTGCGCGCCTCGGCATCCCTTATTCTTGCAGGCTTGGCGGCGGAAGGGACAACCACCATCGAGCGGGCGTATCATATCGACCGGGGTTACGAAAAAATTGAAGAGAAACTTTTAAAACTGGGCGCAAAAATACAGAGGAAAAACGGTTAACGATGTTTTTGATACCCCTCATCTATCTCAAAAATTCAGAAGCGGCCCATTATGGCGGCGCGACGATGCCATGGTTTCAGAAAGATCCATTGGAACTCGCAAAATATTTTTCTCTGCAGGGGGCACAAGGTCTCTATCTGAACGATCTCAATATTCCGGTGACCGGCAGGGGCGAAAATTTTCAGGCCATTGAATCGATTCTTAAAAACCTGAATCTGGAATGCTGGATCACAGGCAACTTTCGCTCTTTGCCCGCCATTGAAACCTACATCAGCGCAGGGGCCGACAAGATTGTGCTGGGAGCCAGCGCCTATCAGAATCCGGCCTTTGTAAAAGAGGCGGCATTAAAATTTCCACAACACATTGCGGTGCTCATCGAAAGCAAAAATAAAAAAGTGGTGGTTCCAGGTCTTATCGCCCCCTCCCCCAAAACCGCACTCGATTTTGCCAAACGGTTTGAAGAAGAAGGGGCCGCCGCATTCTGTTATACGGATGAAGAAGTTCCCGCTATCGGCGAATTTTGTGCCGGGGTCAACGTGCCGGTATTGAATCTGGGAGATTTGACAACCATGCAGGATCTGGGGAGCCTGCTTCCCTTTGAAAAAAGCGGATTGCACGGTGTTGTCTTGAGCCGATCCCTCTATGAAAATCGTATCGATCTGCACAGCGCCGTTTCTTATTTAAACGATCTTGCCGCCAAAAAGTGAGGTGCACATGACCGACTGTCTGTTTTGCAAAATCATCGCCGGCGAAATCCCCTCCGAAAAAGTTTATGAAGATGATGACATTCTGGCTTTCAAAGATATCGCCCCCAAAGGCCCGGTGCATATTCTTTTTATTCCCAAAAAGCATTACGCCACTTTGAACGATATTCCCGAAGCCGACTTACCCCTCATCAGCAAAATCCACGGCATCGTGCAAAAGATCGCCAAAGAGACCGGCGTCGACCAAACGGGCTATCGCACGCTGGTCAACACCAACAAAAACTCCGGCCAGATTGTTTTTCATGTCCACTGGCATTTGATCGGCGGAAAAAAACTGGGGCCGATGGCTTGATCATTTCAGTTTTCCCATGGAACCGATTTTCCAACAGGGCTCCATCCCCTTCATCGTTAATATACCTCAGTGGAGACGAAGTAGGCATCAAAGTCATTTTTATTGCATTATGTCCAAATATAGGCCATTATAACCCTGTATTTTAGCCATTTTAAGGACAAATTGGGATATAAATTATGCGTAGAGATGCCGAAAAAGAGCTGACCCTTTGGAAAGACAGGAAAGATCGTTATCCCCTTCTGATAAGGGGGGCGAGGCAGGTGGGCAAGAGTTATCTGATCGAGACTTTTGCCAAAGAACATTTTCCAGACAGTGTGGTGATTAATTTTGAACTTCAACCACAACTGAAGGCCTGTTTTTTGAATCTTGATCCGCAGGAGATCATCAACAAAATTCAGCTGGTCATGGGCGTTCGTATTTTAAAAGAGAAGACACTCCTTTTTCTGGATGAGATACAGGAATGTCCCCAGGCAATTATGTCGTTGCGCTACTTCCGGGAAAAGATGCCGGGCCTGGCCGTTATCGGCGCAGGCTCTCTGCTTGAGTTTGCCCTGCAAAACCCGGATTTCAAAACACCCGTCGGAAGGATACACTTTCTCTATCTGGAACCCCTCTCTTTTTCTGAATTTCTGGTTGCCGCAGGTCTTGAGCCGTTGCGCCAATATTTGTCGACGCTCAATCTGTCCGATACGATGGATGCGGTCATTCACGACAAATTGCTGGAATGGGTCCGGCTCTATCTTATTTTGGGGGGAATGCCGGCTGTGTTGAAGGAATATTTTTTAAGTAGAGACTTGGCAGAGTGTCAGCACATTCAGGCTGGGTTGTTGCAGACCTATCGAAGTGATTTTGGGAAATATGCAAAGACCTCCCAGCAAAAATATCTTCAAAAGATCTTCGATGCCGCTCCGCGCCTTGTTGGACAAAGAATAAAATATTCCAATATCGACGCCGATACAAAATCGAGAGAGCTTAAACATGCGATGCATCTGCTGGAGCAGGCAGGCGTCATTCGACCCGTCTATGCAACTGCGGCTTCCGGAGTTCCTCTTGGTGCGCAAATAAAAGAAAACAAGTTCAAGATTATTTTTCTGGATGTCGGCTTGATGCAAAATGCTTGCGGCTTGCAAGGCGATTTGAGCCTTGCAACAGATTTTACACAGATCAATTCCGGATCTGTAGCCGAGCAATTTGCAGGGCAGGAATTGAAAGCCACTGCAGACAAATATCAGCCGAGACACCTGTTTTTCTGGGCAAGAGACAAGAGGGGCTCTCTGGCCGAGGTGGATTATGTTGTCAGTATCGGAACAGAAATTATTCCGGTAGAGGTCAAGGCTGGCAAAACCGGAAAGCTTAAATCTTTGAGGAGTTTCATGCAGGAGAAAAAAACAAGGTTGGGCATTCGCATTTCACAGGAGCCGCTCTCCCGCCATGATAATATCCTTTCGATTCCTTTCTACATGGTGGAAAATTTGACAAGACTTTCAAAAGTGTGAGGATTTGCCGATGGTCTAGGCTTTGTTTTTCAAATGCAGAAGATTGCGAAAGAAACAGGGGACCGATGGCTTGATGAGTTAAAGTTTGGTTTTCACTTGGCGGTGATGGTGTGCAGAACTTGACCAGTGGAAGAATTGATCAGATCGATTTTTGTAATAGTGTCAGGCTGAATACCGTTAAAAAATGTTATTTCTCTCTCCCCTTTTGCTGCCCCATCATAGTACGCAGCACCCTTGTCCCAAGATGGCACCCGTCCCTCCACCAGGATCCTGATTCCGGATGCTTCGTCATCAAGATGTACTGTTCCATACATTTGCGCTCCCTGCCGTGTCTCTATGGTTGAACGCCATCCAACTTCAGGAATCGGACCAGACCCTTGTCCGCCTCTTAATTTTATGCGTCCCGAAGGCATCGTTATCGCTTTCATCGAACATACCGGTTCTCTGGTCGTGAAATTCCACAGAGGGTTTCGATAATTTCCGGGAATGCCGTCCCGAAATAGGCTGCGAGCGTAATCCATGGCTGCATTTACATCATTTATATCACCAAAATATTGGTCTGCCCTGAAAAAAGAAGTTCCTGGTGGCACCCTAACACTTGTTACCGGTCTAGAAACATGCTCTGCCGTATCAACAATTGTTGTTGGCAAATTAGAGTAATCCACAGAAGGAAATGCGATCGCCGGGGGGCCCGGCTCTCTATGAACAATTTTAAATGTTGCCTGCCCACTGCTTGTCACTTGAGGTTCTATTAAACCGGCCTTAAAAGCAACCCGTCCATTTTCACCGCAAGCCGCCACGGTTCTTGGCGCATCTCCACCGACTGCAAAAGCCTCCACCAAATCATCGTTCAATGGATTGAGAGGGGAGACGACGTCTTCAACCAGCCTCTTCGCTCTGTATTTTATGGCCATACGAGCCAAAAAATCCTCCACATTATCATCAGTAACCATTTCAGATTCGGTCCGCGGGTCCAAATCCCTTTCAGCGACAATCTTCAAAGTATCTCCCTCTTTTGCCAAAGTTATGGAATCGACCACTTCTCCAGTGGCTTCCTTTTCAGCTTGCAGAGTCAACACCTCGACCTCTCTTGTCGTTCCCGGCGGTATAATTTTAAAGGGAGTTCTCATTTTTCCTATAATACGCTGGGCGCCGGTTGCCGCTTCCGCCGGACTCAAGACAATGGAAAATGCGGCGGGCAAAATGGCCCCGTAGGTATAAGCCGTTTCTTCATAAGGATCACTGATTTCCGCCAAACCCAGCTTCGACAACCCCCAAACCAGCCCCTGCTCATAGTTGGCGAGGCATTGTGTAAAATTGGCCGCATATTCGCTGGCCACTTTATAGGCGGCGCAAATTAGAATGGAACCTGCGGTATGTGCATCGATCACCGCTCCGGCTACAAAACCTTTTGCTGTAGCAGAACCGACTCCCAAAAGTTTTGAATAAAAAGGACGATAAACTTGATTGTATTTTGCAACGACCGCTGGATCGGCAACGCCCAACTGTTTGGGCAAGTTTGATGGCAATTCAAAACGAATCGAATTAAACGCCGCAATCAGACTGGGATTCGACATATGATTGAGCAGATCGAGTTCGATCTTCATGAAAGAAGTCAGCATGGACGAGTCCCCACCGGCAATGGCTGTGGCATCGACCTCTGACAAAGACCCGACCGATTCCAGAAAGGGATAAAGGTAACGCCCAAAAATGTGATCACCGTGATAACTCAACTGATCGTTAAGAGTACATTCGGTCCCAAAGAAACAATGCCCCGGCTCGGCGTCCCACGCCGCCATGCGGATGGCATCAGCGCTGGCCAGAGCTTGTGCAATGGGGAGAGCACCATCGGGATTGTAGGTCGGCTCCAGATACCGAAGATCGGTCATATCCGTTGCGGCGTTGAAAAGTTCCGCCTTGTGCTCATCGGCCCAACTTCTCCACGCACTGGAAACCAACAGTCCGGTTGCCTCTCGCTGATTGAAATAAAACTTCTCCAACGCTTCCACGATATCTGTCGGAATCACGGGCACTTTGAGATCGTAGACTAGAAGAGAACGACTGGTGTTGTAACTCAATGCCTCCCCATGCGTCTGATATCTCTCCATCGGAATCTCTTCAATGTTGGCTGTCATTGCACCTAGTGCAATGTCTACATATTCTCGTTTTAGTTTTGGATAGTCTTCGGCCAGGTCTCCCAACATTATTTCCAAACCTCGTGTCCCGGGTTGGGCGTAGGTGCTGTCACTAAATTGTAACCAACCAATCGCCTTGCTCTCGTTCCGACTGCGTAATCCTCCCGTTGTTAACAACAATCCATTGTTTCCGATATCCACGGGAGTGGGGTTTCTCGCTCCCGCTGCACTGGCGGTCATAAATTGGTAATCCCCCACCGCATCTGACGGAAACAGACGCACCGGCAGGCCCGCCAGGGGACTCTGCGAATTTATCCACGCGCTGATCTCAAACGGCATCTCGGCATTGACAATCTGCTTCGGCACAAATCTGAATTGGAATTTCGATTGATAACTTTTCACATCGGCACGATCGCCTTCTGATTTATTGGTCTTCACATTATTGGGGAGATTTCCCTGAATCTGATACAGATATGCCTGATTCCTCTGCGCACTCTCATCGATGTAACATCTATCTAAAAAGTCTCTCCGCATGACTGTTGCAATTTTTTGGTATTCATTTCCGGTCGTCACCAGTCTCCGATAAATATCAAAGTTCTGCACGTTATCGTCGTTTTGTCCGCAGGGGAGAACGCCCGGGCAGATCAGCACTTTGGTATCTAGCCCTACCGCCACCGCCGGTCTCACTGGAATGCACGGCACATTAAACCGTGCGATATTCGAGGTTCGTTTTCCCAAATATTTATTGTTGTTGGTCAATAACACCGCCTCCACATCATATTGCCCGCACTCCCTTGCCGTGAATTGGGTGCTGGACATCCCCTCGGGAACAGCCAAAATAAAATTGTTTTTTTCCGTGTTCCGCCCCTCTTCTCTCTTCCAGACCTTGAACACCACCTTAACACCCGAAGGCAGATAAGCTCCGTTTCTCGGCAAACGATCCCACCGGCAACCGGTGGTATCCCCCACGCTCAGGTTGTAGCGATCGCAGATGATTTTTGCGTCTGACGGAATATTGAAAACAGAAGAGGCTAATGTCGTATTCCAGTGCCGCCCGGTTAAATCTTCTACATCCAGTTTTAAACTGAGTGAAGACAAAGCGTTGATGCCGTTGCCACCCGCGGCAACCGCCGGCACTCTGGATACTTCCGTTGAGTTTAGAACCACACGCCCTACAAATGGATTCGTCACCGCACCATAGCTGTAAGCATTCGTTGCAAAATCGGTTTTGAAAACTTCCGTACTCCCCGCAGTGTTAGTGATTTTCAATCCTTTCAACTGTAAATCGTCCCGCAGATTAAACGGCATTTGCGCCCCAAGCCATGGCAGAATTATTCCGGGGAGAGTCTCCAAAACAGTCTGACTTAGATTCGATTGCGGTGCCGAAGAATCGGTTGCTACGTTCAAAGTGTAGATGAGAGGTGTTTGATTTTGATTGTTGTAACGATAGTTTTCTCCGGCGCTTACGCTAAACATCCGAGCTCCGCCTGTATCGAAAATTTTAGAAAATGATTCGCCGTTCACCACCACAGGCTGCCCGGCTCCGCCGTTGAACGACACAAATCCTCCCAGAAAATCTCGCGGTGCAATAGCAGTTCCACTTGCATCTCGTGGAATTAACATCTGCCCACCCATCCAAAAATAATTACTGCTCGTTTGTAAAAGCAGGTGTGGAATCTGGCCGTTCATCAGCACTCCGAAATCTTCCACTCGGGCATCCCACGAACGATCGCTCGATATTTTGTGAATCCGGACGGCGTAATCTCCCGCTATCGTGGAACTCGACCCTCTCCCCTGAATCTGAAAATTCTTCACATACAGTTCATGGCTATAGGCCCGATTATAATTTGCGGCGTACGAATCGACGATCCTCAATGTCAATATGTGTTCTCGCGCAGGATCGATTACGATATCGTTGCTTTGCCATGCACTGTAAAATCGATTGGAGGTCGCGGCATTCATTCCAACGGAAGGTAAAAGGCCCCTCTGTTGCCCATCCACCAACACCTCCCAACGCATGTAACTGTCGGCGAAATTGACGCTGCATGTTCCTGCGCTCACAAATCCGCGTAAAATATTAATTATAGAGGCACTCTGAAAGGAGACTCGTGTCGTCCCAATCGGCAAGGGAATATTTCTCTCGTTGGATGGCGTCCCTAAAGGACTGCACATCGGACAATAATTATTAAAAAGGCACCCACTGAAGCTGCCCACAAGACCATATCCCGAACAAGACTGATCACCACCCATCCAATTACAAAAATTCCCAGAGGGCTCCCGAGGATCACAAGGATTGTAACAATTGACCCAACTTCTTGCATCGGGAGCAATTCCGCCGGAATTGGCAGATCCCGTTGTCCTTCTGGGAAAACTTACCGTTCGCCGACTTGCACGATATGGAAACCCGACCGGTCTGGTCATCACCGCAGTCGGACGGTTTCCTGCGTGAAACACATTCGCTCCCTCTGTGCTTAAGCTGAATACCGGATAGTTCAGAGTCGGGTTTGTATTGTTTGATTGATTATTTCCACTGGAGGGTGGGACAACTGTTGTGGAACTTTGCGAAGTACATTGCGTTACATTCGGCACTCCTCCCGGCACATCGATCCCCTTCGCACTTCCTGCGCCCAAAAGAAAACCGACCGCCATCAACGCCAAATAATATTTTAATTTGTAAAACATTTCTCACCTCGGCACAATCAGCGAGCAACCCGGAAATGGAAATCCGCCGCCGGCTTCATATGTGGGGCCAGCGGGTGCTCCCGATTCTGCGGCAAGCACCATATTTTCCTGTTGAGTCTGCACAGCACTCTCCTGATTCTGAATATTCTCCGGAGCCACCAGAGAAGAGGGAGAACCGATACCGGGAAGGGCAATAACCGGTTCTACAAGAACCACGTTGGGTATAACTTTTTTCTCCTCTTCTATTGGATTCTCTGCCGGGCCCTCTTCCACAGGAGCCGCCGCGAGGAAAAATATGGCACGGCTCAATTTGCGGACGCGGGCAGAAATATCATCCGAAAAATAGATGGTGGAGGGCATCTGACCCACCGGTGTCTCTTCCATGACGAGATCGGCCGCGCGCAGACCGGCCTCGAGGGCTGGCCCACCATCACCCGAGAAACCCAGTTCTCCCGTCCCGGCGATCACCTCACTGCTGTTTTGTTTCAGATTGAAACGAAATATTTTATTATCACTTGAGACATAGAGATCCTCTCCGTGAAGGAGAAGGCCGCTGAAGCCATTCAATTCCATTTGAATGGGGGCGTCGTCTCCTCCAATCACCGTTTTTAGTATGCCGTCGGCTCCATCAAAATAACGAATCCGACCTAGTGCGATGTCGTAGATGTAGAGATCTGCCGCATTGACCCTCTCGGGGATCACTATATCGAACGAACGTGCCACCACACTTTCAGGACGGTTCAGTTCCAAACCTTCCTCATCACCTGTTACGGTGGATAGCAGGCCGGTAAACAGATCGAGTTTGCGGATCCGGTTGTTGTCGGTGTCGGCTATGTAGAGGGCGTGTTCTTGCGCCGCCACAAAAAGACCGGTCGGATTATTTAATTGGCCGTGTGGGTGAGCGTCATTACTATCGGAAAAGCCGGGCTGGCCATCGCCGGCCACCGTTTCCACACTGTAAATCTTTTGTCTAGCCCCATCACGATCCACCCACTGTGGAATCAGACGGCGTATTTTGTGGTTTCCGGAGTCGGCAACATAAAGATAACCGGAAATATCCAACGCCAAACCAGCGGGACTGCTAAGCGCCGAGGTGAGCGCATCCACACCATCAGCACCGTCTCCAGCCAATCCACTAACACCGGCTATAGTGGAAACAACGCCATTTTCAAGCATCTTGATCAAATTATGGCCATCATCGGCGATGTAAAGAATGCCCCCCTTTGACAAAGCCAGACCATAGGGTGAAGCCAAGGACTCTTCGAGCGGCTTGCCGGTCGATTGTACGCCCACTTCATCACTGCCACGCCCGACAATCGTTGTAATTTTGTATCCCTCCACCGGGTTGGCAACATAGACCAATTTGCGAATGCGCTGGTGTTCCGCATCTGCGATGTAGATCCCACCATTTTTATCAATAGCCAGACCAAAGAGAATACAAAAGTCGGCTTCAAGGGCTTTCCAACCATCCCCCGAAAATTGGCACCGGTTTCCCTGACCGGCGATGGTCGAGATGACCCCGTTGTTGTCCACTTTGCGAATGCGATAGTTATGGGAATCGGCGATATATAAATTTCCGGCGGCATCGAGGGCGGCGCCGTAAGGATTATTCAATGAGGCTTCCACGGCAAGATCGCCGTCACCCGAATAAGCGTAAGTCGGCCTTCCATTGACCACCTTTCCGGCAAAGAGACTGATGTTACCGTCGGGGCCGATTTTCCGAACCATAGAATTGTCGAATTCAACGACATAAAGATTGCCCAAATTGTCGAAAACAATATCCGTTGGAAAACCGAGAAAGGCCTCTCCGGCCGGTTTGTTTTCAGGGGAGGATCCATCACTGTTGAAATAGCCGGAAGAAACTCTGGCTTCGGCATCCTTTTTTCCTGCAAGGGTGCTGATGATGGAATTCGGAGTGATGATACCATTTTCATCCGCCTGCACTTTGCGAATGCGATTGTTACCGGAATCGGCAATATACAAAGAACCGTCTGATCCAAAAGCAATGCTGTAAGGTTGGTTCAAAAGGGAATCTTTTGTCGGGCCATTATCGCCGATGTCAGACCGGGTGTTGCCATCCGCGTCTGCCCGATTTCCACCACCAGCAATGGTGGTGATGATCTGCGTTACAGCATCCACCTTGCGGATACGCAAATTTTGCGTATCGGCGATGAACATGTTTCCATTTTTGTCAAAAGCGATTTTATTTGGAGACGAAAGAATGGCTTGCGTTGCAAGGCCGTTGTCATTGACTTGGATCGTGTCGCGCCTTCCGTCCGCCCCGAAAATGGGCGGTGCGCCCCCCGCCACTGTCGCAATAATACCATCCGCCCCGATTTTTCTAATTCTGTTATTGGCTGTATCGACCACCAACAGCAAACTGTCAGGGCCAATAGCGACATTTTGTGGAGAATTAAAGTCAGTCAAAAGGGCTTGGACACCGTCTTTTGAAATCTGAACACCCCCGTTAGACAAAGACTGCTGCCCGGAGCCGGCCACGGTATCGATAACATAATACCCCTCTGTGACTTGGGCCGTTGCGGGTTGATTTGGCCGAAGGAAGCCGGCGAGAAGAAGTATCATCAAGCCCGACAGAGACAGATAACGTTTCATAACAACCTCCTTGTTCAACTTAAGGAAAAAATCGTGCCGGAGTCTGTCCTTCCAGAATTCGGCCGCCTCTCAAAACAGAACAACTGTTGGTGCCGGGAGTGGTGCAATAGGGGGCATCATAGGAAGCGAACTCATTACAATCGGAGTCGTCAGTACACAATAGGGTGGATGGGGAATCATACCAATAAATCTGTCCATACGCCCCCGTGGACAACTCCCCGAAGCTCGAATTGAGAAAGAGTCTGTCATCATACACATTCGACAAACCATTTTGAGTTACGGCTATCGCATAAAAAGGTTTAATTTCACCGGTGGCCAGATGAAATGTTTTTGAAAATGAAGCGGAGCAAGGCTGATGGGCATCAGCAGGGCACTGCGGATTATTCAATGACAAAGTCAGACCACCGATATCACTGCACGATGCAGGTGATGCGCACTCCAAAAGGCGAAAATCGTGCCACTGATAGGGTGGCAACAGGTTTATATTTGTTGTCGGACAGAGCGTATAAAAATCGTGTGCACCATCAAAATAATTCCCGTTTTCATCACGGTGTCCACTGTAAAGGCCGGAACTCAAATGATAGCAGGCATCGCTAAAACTGGAGCTGGGCACAACAATGGAGAATCCGTCTTTATTACTGGAACTGTTTTCAAACTGAACGGAAACAGAAGCGACCAGATCAACACCATCGTCTCTCTGATAAAAAGTGAGGGCACTGCCTCCTGTTGCTGAACCGGGAACGAGAGAAAAAGTCTTCACAAGTTCACCTTTCCTCGACTCCATGATGTCCGCCAAAATCAATGGCACCACCACCACGTCGGCCGCAACAGCCGTTGCTCTCTCTTCTTCCGGAGGAACCACTACTCCCATCGCTTCTTCCACACGGACAGAAGCGGTTGCGCTGGCCGATTGCGGATTGTTCAGCATGCTGTCGGTTATCGTCAATTCGACTGACAAGGGTGCCGCCTCAACAACGGTGTGTCGGACAAAACTTTCCGTGACGTCACCCGTATCTCTGACCACCTCTGTCCCTTTTTTGATCACCCAATGATAATGAAAAGGAGAGGCGCCTCCCTCATCCCGGGCGTTGAAAGTAATGACATCCCCCGGATAATAAAGATCGTAATTGGGTGTTTTTCCAATCGTGGTACGGAAAGGCCGGACATAAAAATTAATCAGGGAGGATGCCGTATGCGGAGGAACGGCGCTATCAGTCGCATCCACCTTCATCGTATACCACCCGCTCACATTAAAATGTGGCACCGTAACGATGGGTTCATTGAGAGTGTTGGGATAGGACCAGACCTCCGGCCCGGTCAAATCCTGTCCGCTTCTGGCAGTGTATGTATAACGAACCGCACCAATGGCATTGGTAACCCCTGTTGCAAAAGTTCCCCTCTCACCCTGCAGAATATTGAGAAAGGGAAAAAGACGGGTCGAATTTTGCAGGTCGAGAGAAATCGTCATCTGCCCGGGAAGAGTGACGCCCATTGGCGGCAACGCAACAAACGGAACAATCGGATTGTCATCTTCTCCATTGAGAATTCCGTCACCATCAATATCAGGATCGTCAGCATCGAGAATGCCATCTCCATTCGTATCGGGAGGGTAGTAGGGCAGTATTTCCGTTCCATCCGGATTTTGGTAGGGAGATGTGATAGACACCTCGCAACCCACACAAACACTCATCTGCGCTTGAACGTCAGGGGTCAACGCAGAGCTGTCGCTGGCGTAAACAATAACATCATAATTTCCTTGTGTGAGAGAAAGCTGGAATTGATTCTCAGAAGAAAAGTCGGAGGCTGGCACTCTATAACTGCCACCCGTTACGCCGACCCCACGGATTTCAAAAGCATATTTGTAGGTGGGGACTCCTCCGACAATAATGGCCTTAAACGTGATCGGGTTATCAACCGTCAGAGGAAACGGGGGGAGCACCATCAACTGAACATGAAAGGCGTCATAGTGGGTGGCATCCAACGGTGCGATGTCTTTTGCATCCAGAATACCATCCCCATCATCATCGGGATCGCAGACATTTCCCAGAGCATCCCTGTCGGTATTCAGTTGATCCACATTGGCAAGAGCAGGACAATTATCTTGAATATCCACAACAGCGTCACCATCGGTATCCTGGGTTACTGAAGGATCCGCCACACTAAAGCGACTCGTTTTGGAAACATTCTGCCGCTGATACCCGGCACCCAGCTCATTGATGCGGCCCTGGTCATCGACCACCAGCACTCGCAATTCATATTCACCGCTTTGCACGGGCGTGAAACTCCATATTTTTTCGCGATCACCAGACAAAATACTGTTGCCCGGCGGATCCGGCGGGACAATCATCTGATCACCTGAAAACACACTGAAGTCATAACGAAATTGCGGCAACCCTCCGGCAACGGAAACTTTGAATTGTACCGGCTGGCCCTTCACCCGTTCGGGAGTCTGCACTTCAATAACGGCATTCAGAGGATCAGCTGTGGCGGAGGCAGGCGGCTGGCTATCCACAGGCTGTTTCACTTCCAGCGCAATCTCTTTTTCAGCCCGCAGTTCACCGCACTGAACCGATAATTTTGCCTGATGAACGCCGCCGGTTTGATAAAGGGCATTCCAGGTCCGGCTTTTTTCAGCAGTATTGACGACATAAGGATCCGACCAGGCCTCCCCCTCTTTTATTTGGAAAGTATATTTGAAGAAAAAACCGCAGTTGGCCGTCGCCGTCACCGTCCCCTGTAAAGGAATAGTGTGTGTCCGTTCATAAGGTCCCGGATTTTTGGCGACCAGATCGAGAGTAATATTTCCATCCGGAGTGAAGCTCCCCTCTGCGGCCGTACAGGCTTGCGGTTCGATATCGGCGCTCTTCATCTGCCGAATTTTCAGATTGCCCCGATCGACAACAAAAATTGTTTCCCCCGCAGGCGAGACGACAACACCGTTGGGATTATTCAGCCGCACTCCACCCGCACAGGCATTCTGATCCCCCGCAAAACCCTCATCAGAACCGGCCAAAGTTGTCAGAGTATTGCTTTGAAGATCAACGCGACGCAAACGGTTGTTCACATCTGTAAAATAGAGAAAACGACCGGTCGGATCGAGGACAAGTCCGTTGTAAACTATTTCTGCCGGACTGACTCCGTCCATTTGCGGACGAATACTGGTCACCTCATAGGAACTCTTCGGATTGATATTGATCCGGCGAAGATTGGAGGCAGTATCATCAGGAGAGGTGATTTCGCCGACATAAAGATATTGACTCTTGGGGTCGATCGCCAAATATTGCGGTGAAATAAATCCGGCCAGAGCTCCGGGACCATCATTATGATTGGGTACACTCCAGTCCTGAATGGTGCCTGCGATGGGTGAAATTGCACCGCTTGCAATATCAATTTTCTGAATCAGGTTCGTCTGAAGGTCGGAGATAAAAAGATTCTTCCCCTGATTGTCGATGACAATGCCGCTGGGAGAATCAAGGCCTTTGTCAGAAGCGATGAAAATCTGCAGACCCTGGGCCGGCGATTCAAGATCGAGTTTTGTAATGACTTTGGAGCCGTATCCGGAAGTGACATAGAGCGTTTTTCCGACTGGATCGACCACACATGCCGCAAAATCAAGCGGCATATCGGGGTTGCGGTCGGCGGCATAGATATCATTGGCCCAGAGAGTGGAAACCACCCCATCGGCCAGAGAAACCTGGCGGATATGTGACACATTTCCACCCGCGCCATAGGAATCGAGAATATAAAGTTTGGATCCGTCCGGTGAAATGCAGGAAGCGGCGGGATCTGTAAAGCCAATCGGCCCCGCCAGTGTCGTCATCCGACGCGACATTTCAAGGGGTTCTGCTGAAAGACAACGATGATCGGAAGTGCAAAGTGCCGAGAGACAAAGTTCATTATGTGTACAGGCCGCGCCAATTTGCCCATCTTTGATACCATCACCGTCGGAATCATCATTTAAAGGATTGCTGCCGTTGGCAATTTCCAGAACATCGAAGAGCCCGTCATTATCATCATCTCCATCGACATCGTTGATCTGGCCGTCAGCGTCAAAATCAATCGCCTTGCTGACCAGCGGGAAGGAATCGTCGGCATCCAAAAGACCGTCGTTGTCATCATCGGTATCGGCATTGTTGCCGACAGTGTCCAAGTCGGTATCGATCGATTCCGCTGGGTCGAGAACAAAATGATCGTCTTTGTCCAGAGCCCCATCATTATCATCGTCGGTATCAGCGTTGTTACCCACGCCATCGGAATCGGTATCAACCGATTCCGTCCGATCTCTGGGAAAGGCATCTACTCCATCAATGACAGTGTCATTGTCTGAATCAGATTCCAGATAATCAGGCAGGCCGTCCCCGTCTGTATTGTAGGGATGATCGCGGTCGCCAATTTCGTCTGCATCCACCAGACCATCCTGGTCGCGATCCAGCGTCGCCCCATTCACCGCCGGATCGAGCACATAAGATACCCCATCATGACCGATATCGACCAGCCACTCGATGCCATCTGCGGCGCCATCCCCATCCGAGTCGGAATCGACATAATTGGAAAAGCCATCGTGGTCGGTATCGACAACACCTTCATTTTTGTCGAGCAAGCCGTCGTCATCAGAATCGGGATCGCGAAAATCAAAAACCCCATCGCTGTCGGAATCGAGAGCTCCCTCCACCACATCCGGGATACCATCGTTGTCCGAATCGGTGTCGAGATAATCGGGAGTGACATCTCTGTCGGTGTCGACATTATCAGCGCGCCCCTCCACATCGTCGGGGATGCCATCGTCATCTTGGTCATCGTCTACAACGGGAAATGGGACGCAAGCCGGTTCGGCTTGACACGCCTCCCTTGTGGCAAATTCATCTGCGGGACAGCTTCCATCGGCCAGTTTGTCACTCGCTTCGGAACAAAGCCCCTCATTACAAAGATAGCATTTGCCCGGATTGACCGGATCCCCTCTCGGCACAACAATAACAATCTGCCCCGCCTCAGCCTTTATGCCATTCGCATCGGTCACGGTGGCTACAACGGAGAACCGGCCCTCGTCGGGATAGACCACAATAAATTTCGTCAAACGGGACGTCCTCTGCACTTCCATCGGAAGAGTGCCATCACCAAAATCGAGGCTGATATCAAAATCGTTCTTTCCACCCAGAATGCCCACACTGATTTTGGTCCTTAAAGGAGCGGGACCGAAAGGGGGACTCGCACTCACCTGCACTTGCAAAGGCTCGGGTGCAGCGGCAGGGGCACAGGAGGCCTGACAGAATTCATGGGTGACAAAATTGGGAGCGGCACAGGCTCCGGCATCGGCCACAAAAGCCTGACACGTTTTGTTATCCTGACAACGGAAGCAGGCCATCTTTGAAACGAGAACATCCTCTTTTTTATCCAGAACAGAAATGAAAATAGAGTTGCTTCTTTTTCCCTTCCTCTCCACCGATATTTCCTGCTGACATGTTTTGGCCCCCGCTTTTATCTCTTTGCACTTGGAAACCACCATCATCGGCGAAAAACTTTTTTCTTTATTGTCGGCGATACTCTTCGAAGCTGACGGTGGAAGAAGGCTTTCAGAATATCCCTCCACCGAAACGGCCTGTCCATTGATGGCACAAGCGCAATCGCGGCAATCTTTTTCTGTGGAACAGGTGACCAGATCACCGGGAACATAAGTGCTTTTGGAAGGGGAAACCCCCAGAAAAAAAGGGGCAATATTTTCAGAAGCAGTAGTAGCAGAAGAACCCGCAACCACTCCCGTCGGAGTGGTTATTGCATCGGGATTTGTGACGGAAGTTTTGTTATGACAGGCACTCAACAGAAAAAGCAGAATAAAGCATGTTCGTTTCATAGTCATAGCGGACCCCGAGGCAAATCATGCAACACCTGTGCCAATAAAATGGGAGTGGAAAATATAAAAAATCATATATATTTTATATACTTAATAAATTTGGGCAAAAGGAGGGAAATAAAAATCGTCAAGAACCTGACGTTTTATCGAAATAAAATTCTCAAAATGAGAGAAGGGACAAGACGCCCAAAATGAGTGCGGCAATGACGACAAAATAGAAAACAGGAACAAACCATTTCATGGGGCCTGTTTTTTTTCCAAAGGACATTTGAAACCAGGGGACAAAGGCGCCCCCTTCTTCAGAGGGATTCTCCTCCTCCAATCCAGCAAATCCTCCCGAACCTTTTTTGCCCCGCCCCATTTTTTTGAATGCGAGCTCTTTTTCTTTAAGTTGCGCGCTCAACTGCAATCCCAGATCGAGAGCCACTTTTTCTTCCGCCTGCGCGGTCCCCAAAAATTTACCCTTCGTCGGCGCCTGAACCCAACTTAAACTTGTCTCTCCCTGCTTAATAGCCAGATATTCCAGCTCTTCGGTAAAACATTCCATGAGTTCATCTGCGGAAAATTTGATCCCAGGTTCCAGACTGGCCAAACGTGCCGCCAGATTTTGCGCCGCCTCGGACAAACGTATGCGGACAAATTTTTCGGTCTTCCCGTTGATCAGAGCCAGATCGGAAATGAGTGTTGTCTTGGAATCTTTTTTCACCAAGCCACGATAAGTCCACTCCCCAACCGCTTCCAGAGCCACATGACGTTTGACCGTGCGCTTGGTGAAGTGGCCGAAAAAATTTCTCCATTGGTCAGCCGTCTTGTTTAAAAAAGAAAAACGCCCTTCGGATTTTTGTTCCAGTACTGTCCCTTTTTCAAAACGCTGGAGCAGTATTTTTTCAAAACGGTTGAAGAGTTTTTGGAGCCTC
The DNA here is from genome assembly GCA_030648035.1 of Deltaproteobacteria bacterium. Classification (GTDB taxonomy): domain Bacteria; phylum UBA10199; class UBA10199; order SPLOWO2-01-44-7; family SPLOWO2-01-44-7; genus JAUSII01. The sequence goes on from JAUSII010000019.1 coordinate 30,317, forward strand.
TCTTCGGCCGCTTTCTGTTCGGGCACTTTTATTTTTTGTGAAGGATCGGCAAAAAAGTTTTCATACTTTCCTTTTTTGATCAGCAGGGCATCGAGCGACATTCTGGATTCATCGGCTATGGTCTGCACTTTATCCTGCACCGTACCCTTCCCTTCACGATTGTCGTGCACGGTGTAATCGGACCCCGGCAATTTGAAAGTCTGGTAAACCAGAGAGGCATCGACTTTTTGAAGAGATTTTTGAATGAGACGGGGAATATCCCTCGAAATCTGCACCAGCGTATCAAGAGTGGCCGGCTTTTTTTCCTGCACCACCTCTTTTTCCAGATTCTGTTCCTGGGCAATCAACAGACGAATATCGTCAATGCCTTTGGTATGCGCACCTACCGGTTGCACGGACTGTTTTCTGGGGTCATCCGCCCCGCCACCGATTGTCATTTGATTCTCCTATGAGCGGGATATTATAATGAATTTTTTAAAAACTGGCCAGAACCGATTATCGGGATTTTATGAACGCACGCGCCGTTGATAGTGGCTGATGGGCCCCTGGATTTGATTGGCTTTGGTTCTATCCAGATTAAGATCACCATAGAGCGGAATGATCTTATCGTCTTTATCCGTAACGGTTTGAAGACGGACCACACGGGAATTGGCTGGTTTAAAACCGTGAGGAGGCTTGAGAGTAACGTCGTGATATGGATTGATGCCATGCCGCACCAGATTCACTCCGGCGGCCCTCATGAACTCATCCAGTATATCCAAAATGGCATCATCCATGGCCTCACCCCGATGGGAAGTGCGCAGATAAAGACCGTTTAAGAAAAATGTCGTCTCTTCCTTGACACCCGAAAATCCCAGATGTCCCACCATATGCCCCACCACTTTTTGTGAATCGGGGTCCGTAATGGCAAAAACCAGAGTCATCCGATCGAACAAATAAGCCGGAACATTGGGCCAGAAAAAAACACCGTCGGTGGAAATGCAACACTGACGAAAATCACCGATGCGCAAGGCGGTATAAACATCGGACTTTGGCACAAAACGAACCTCAAAACGTCCCCGACTTTGAGCCCTTCTTTCCAATTCTTGAAAGGACAAAAAATTATTTGTCTCGGACTGCTGTGCCACAGCGATCTGCTGCATCACATTGCACAAAACCATCAAGTACCGCTCCTTCAAAAGCGGATCCATTTCAAAATAATCGGCCAACAGTTCCACCTCCACCCAGACCCGATCACCGGCTCTCTGTTCCCATCCGGGTGCCAATCCCAGCCGATCGGCAATCTCCTTTTTTCTTTCCGTGATCACCGGTTCTTTGGTGAGAAAAGGCTCCAGATCGGGTTGAAGATCATGAAAGCGCAAATAATCCATCGAAGCCCGGGCCTGCTGCGAGCGACTGTAGGAGTAATCGGACCCGACCCAATGCGATTTTTCGGTTTCCAAAAGGGGAACAATCTGCGCATTAAAAAAAACGCTGGCTTCCCGCTTGATCTGGCCACGCACCTTGGTCTCGGCAATCCCATTTTCTTGAGCCAGCAGTCGGGCATGCAAACGATTGACCGCGACGACAAAATCATTGAGAGGCAAATTTTGATGGAGCAGTGTTTCTATCTGTTCATTGCCTCCCTTTTCGCGGATGGCTTTCACTGCCCAGCCGGCCCTCAAAACATCTTTCAAATCCTGGGAAGCCAGACGAAACTTGAGGGATGGGGAATAGGGCGACATGGCCCTCTCTTTGTGAACAGGCGAAAATCGCCGAACAAATGCGCGCATATCGGCAAACCCTTCTGTTGTAGATACGACAGGGGCTTCACCAAAATAGAGCCTGAAAATTCTCTGGCGATTGGCCGGGAGGAGATCTTCGATATGCCTGATATCTGCTTCCACTCCCATGCGCCAGATATCGAGAAGATCGGACTCGGCAAGGGGCTGATCGATTTGAACAATCTTTTCCAAAAAGAGCCGCACCTCCTCCGAAAGATCTTCGTTGGCGCGAATACCCGTCAGACAGTCCTCTTTTTCTTCCGCAGAAGTGGGATGGGACAATTCCAGCCCCGCTTCAAAACGGGCGATGGGAGAATAATCCAGTTTATATCTTTCGGCCAACGTTCTGCGCACATCTTTTGAAAAATGCTCCAAAGAATACCCCAATCCGATGAAATCATATTGTCTGGAAACCTGCTCATAATACATTCCCATCAGCAACGGATTTGCATCCAGCAATTGAAGCCGCTCTTCAGGCAAAATCCGCTTTTCAAAATCGATCCAATTGCGACCCAACCCTTGAATCACATCCTGAATACTCCCACCCCCCTGCAAAATCGGACTACCAAGAATAAAGTTCATCAGATCCGGAGTCACAACAGCCCCGGGCAGAAATGTGGTGACACTCTCAATCATTTCAAAAAAAATATTTGCCTGACCCTTGCTCTTAAGAAATCTGTAGATCTCCAACAGTTTTTCATCTAGCAACCCTTTAACGGCAAGCCGTTCCAAAAGTCGCAAACGCTCTTCCACCAACAACCCTTCTGCATACAAAAGGGGCACCAATTGTTTTCCATCACCTTTCGATAAAATAAATGTTACCCAGCGGTCTTCCACGGAGTTAAAAACTCTGCCTTCACCCCGTTTCACGAGGTCTGCCACCATTCTTTTTTTGCGCTGTTCATAATATTCTTCCGCCTTGGCGTTTTTTTGCGCCAGGAGTGTTGCAAAAAGTCTGTCCAAATGTTCAAGATGTTCAGATGGGAGAAGAGTTTCTTCCTGTTCCAACAGAGGCTTCAAGATATCAAAGGCCCCCTGATACGGACCATTTTGCATCTGTCCCAAAAGAAGCCTTGCCTTGATCGATGGAGAAAAATCGGCCCGATGCAGAATTTTTCCAAGATGCCTGCCGGTGAGAAAACGGCCCACTGTTTCAGCATCCAGTTTATCTCCCCGCATCATCGCGAGAAGAGATTCGGCATCCAGCAAAACGCCATTTGCATTGGGAGTAGCCAGATCCGAAACATGCCAGGCTTCCGATTGTGCCAATCGGTCTCCCAATTTTTCTGCAAGGGTGGCACTGAAACCTGAAAACAGCGGATGGATGAGGATGTCGTCCAGCATTTCCATTCCCAAAGAGAGGCGTGCGCTGAAGCGTTCAATGTCGGGAAGAAGTTGAATAGCCGCCTCCATATAATGAGTCGCCTGCTCCAGAATGTCAGCTTCACGATGCACACCCAAAAGTTTGGCGCGCACCTTGAAAGCAAAAGCCTCCAAAAAAGGATCTTCCAAACCCCGAATGGCCGCTTCAATCTTGCTCTCTTTTTGTTTGCCGTAAGGAATGCTCGACAGAATGTGGGCCATGGCCTGCTGGTGAAGCTTCTTCCAATTCTCCTGGTCACCGGGATCGTCCTCTTCCTCCATCTCCTCTGCATCCTTCATCTGCTCTTTATAAAGAGCCGCCCGCTTGCGGGCCATCCTCAACAATTGTCCGCCAAAACGACTCCCGGCATTTCCCCTGGCCAACCAGCAAAGAAGAGAAATCGCCTCGGCATTGGAAATATTTTCATCCTCTGCGGCGGCCTCCAAGAAAGACTTATAAAGTCCTGCCAACTTTCGCGAAGGTTTGGCGCTGTCTGTATTTGTCTCATGCAGAAAAACTTCTGCCAACGCTTTGTAGAAAGGAAATTCGGAAAGCGTTGTGTCGATGGCCGCTTGAGCCGCCACCAGAACCTCTTCATCCAGCGGCTTGGGAAGAGACCCCATAAACAACGCCAACGCCTTGGGAGAAGCCGATTCTTTCACCATCCCAATAGCGGCTATCTGCGATAATTTGTCCGGCACTCCATTTTCAAAACGGCGGCAGGCCAGAAGGGATAAAAAATCTCCGCGGCGCCGGGCAAGAAAAAGGGATCGAGCATTCTCTTCCTCTCTTTTCTCTTTTTCTTCCCGATCTCTTTCTTCTTCCTCTTCTCTATCTCTATTTTCTTCCTTTCGATCGCATGCATCCCTTCTCATACCCAAAACAATGCTGGCCACTTGGTACCGAAGATAGCTTGCGGGACCTTCCACCAGCAACGGCAGTGGGGTGCCCCGATCCAGAAATTGCCAGAGGGGATCATCGGCTTCATTCTTTACATCGGCATAATCGAGAAGCTCATGCATATTCTGCAAACGGGATAACTCCGCTTGTCGGGAGAGAAGAACCAATGCAATCCGTTTTTTCTCCTCAACATTCTGTCCGGAAGCTTTGGCCAACATCCATTCGGCCTTGGCACGATAATAGGGACTGGAAAAATTGGACAGGGCCCTCTCCAGTCTTGCCCGAAACGGCTCATGAACGGCCAGCAATTCGTAGGCCAGCGCGGCGGTGGCTTCCCAACGATCTACTGTGGCCAACTGAATAAGTATGGAAAAAGTCTCTTCGGTAAATCCCTGTTTCTGAACCACAGCATGCATCGCTTTGTGCAAAAGCCGGGACCGAAAATAATCCTCTTCTTCCTCGGAGAGGGGGGGTCTCAATGTTACTTCAGGGAGAATAGCGATGGGTTCTGTTTCAACCGGTTGTTCCGACAGCGCGCTTGCCATTTCCGTCTGCATCTCTCCCGGCTTGGGTACCCATTGTTCGCAATCAATAAATGCCTCCACCCAACCCTTGATGGTTTCCCAATCGCCATCCGTCAGAGGCAAACGGGATAAAATAAATTCCAGATTTCTGGCATCGGCGCCGCGAAAAACAGGTTCGGCCACCTTGACCAGACCAAAAGCCCTGCCCAAAAGTCCCCTGACAATCCCCGGTTCCAGACCGGCTTTCATCTGGGACGCCGCCACCATCAAGGCCAGAGAAGGCTGTTCGGATCTTTCTGTTGCCGAAAAACAACCGGTAAAATAAGCGGCATAAAGATCTTTGATAAAGGGTCTCAAAGGCTCATGCCGACCCAACTCTTCAGCCAGAAGACAAAACCCCTTCATTCGAAAGTGGGGATAGTGCATCTTTGAAATTGTGTTGAGAACAACATTGGCCATTTTGATGTAGTCCGCGGCATCAGTCATTTGCGCCATCTGGTGAACCCTCTGACCTACTTCCAGAAGTTCTTTGGGAACATCGTCTTCAGTAACAACATCGTCGTAGAATCCCTCCCCCTCTGTTTCAAGCCCCCCTACCAGTTCCTGACGAAGCACCAGACTCAGGCTAAGAGTGAGGGTCTGCCAAAGTTCTGAAGTCAACCGCTGGGCAGGCATCATTTGCATCGGCATGGCCAGAAGAGGTTCTATTTCTGATGTCGGGGGATCCTGAATGGAAGAGGCACCGGAATTAAAGCCGACTGCCGCAGTGGCATGAGTCTGGGTTGGTGGAGATTTGTCCCCTCCCAATTTTCTGGCTATGTCTGCCAAAACAACATCGGAGGGGGCAAGTTGTTTGAGTCCCAACCAGGGCGATTGCACCCGGGCCACGGCTTGCTGAAGTGATTTTTTTGGAATGGAATGAAAAAGTCCTGCAACAAGAGCCCTGTGCAAAGCGATGGACTGCAAATCTTTGTTGTCGATGGCCACCGTCAACTGATCTACCGCATCAAAAAACTCGGAAGCCTCCACCCCGACAACGGCCAGACTCGCGCTGACGGTTTGCAATTGCGCGGCCAATTCCGGTGTCGCGTCGCCACTCAAAACATAAGAGGAGGCTTCGGCCCCGGAAAGAAAAAGGCCCGCATTAAAAGTGGATGTGGCATCGGCAATCATGCAGATGGGTTATCGGAGATCCCCGAAAAATGTTGCTTAAAAAGAATTAGACGACCTTGGCCATGCAACGTCCATCGTGGAAGGTGATTTTCAATGTCTCTCCTGTTTTCAATGATTTGGCAGATTTCACCGGCATCGCGCTCCCCTCTTTCTGCACCACACTATACCCTTTGGCCAGAATGTGGAGCGGTGAGAGGTGATCCAGGTTGCTGAAAAGTTTTTTCAAATTCTGTGATCGTTTATCAAAACCGGCTTGCCAGCAAAATTGCAGACGGGACCGGAGGTCATCGAGACGCATCAAAAAATCGGGAAAGCGGAGTGTCGGGTCTTTGAGTTTCTGTCGACATTCCTGCCACGATTGTTGCTTCGATTCCAGATCGAGGCGAATGGCCTTGAGCAATTGACGTTTCAGTTCCGCCGCGTGTGCCGCAAGATCCTCCCGATTGGGAACCGCCAGCTCGGCCGCGGCCGATGGGGTTGGCGCCCGTTTATCGGCCACAAAATCGGCGATGGTGAAATCGATTTCGTGCCCAACCGCGCTGATGACCGGAATGCGCGAGGCAAAGATAGCTCGGGCCACCACCTCTTCGTTGAAGGCCCACAAATCTTCGATCGATCCTCCGCCGCGCCCCACAATCATCACATCAATATCGCTTTGCCGATTCAATGCGGCAATCGCCTCGGCAATTTCTTCGGCCGATCCCGACCCCTGCACGCGCACAGGCACCAGAAGAACATGCACCGAGGGAAAACGCCGGTGCAAAATATTCAAGATATCCTGAATCGCCGCTCCTGTGGGCGCGGTCACCACACCGATTTTTCGGGGGAGGAACGGAATCTGTTTTTTGTATTTGGCTTCGAAGAGTCCCTCGGCGTGCAATCTTTTTTTGAGTTGTTCAAAGGCCAGTTGCAACGCACCAACCCCCTTGGGCTCGCAATAATCGATGATGATCTGATATTGGCCGCGCGCTTCATAAACTGAAAGACGGCCGTGGGAAATAATTTCCATCCCGTTTTCCATTTTAAAAGCCAGATTACCGTTGGCGCCGCGAAACATGACGGCGCGAAGCACCGCCTTGTCGTCTTTCAGATCAAAATAGAAATGTCCGTTGGGATGCGCCTTAAAATTGGAGATCTCGCCTGCCACCCAAACCTCCGCAAACTTTCCCTCCATCAAAGAGCGAACTTCGCGATTGAGTTCCGAAACAGAAAAAATTTTCGGCTTTGCCGGTTCGACATTCGGTGTGGGAGACTCGATAGTCACCGAAGGGATTTCAAAATCAAACCCGCCCTGCGCCACTTCAGGCTCTTTTCGTTTTTTTCTCGCCACGCTTTGTCCCCTTGTTCCCTTCCAGAATTTTTTTGAGCAGAATCGGGTCTGGTTCTTTGGTGTGTATCTTTTTATATTCCGCCTCCACACCCTTTCGGCTCATTTCAATGCCATAAGAGGCCATGATTTTTGCAATCTTCGGGTATTGTTCTTCAATCGAGTTTCGCACCGATTCAAATCCCAGTTGCGCCGCATGCAGGCGGTGCCCCAATCCGAACGGATTCATCGAGAAGAAGGCCTGATCATCGGCTCCCGGTTCAATCAGAATAATATCCCCATCAAAATCCGATTTCTGCTCATACAAACGGAGTGCCGAATGAAGACGGGTGTGAAACACCGTTCTGAAAAACTGGTTCAAAACCGCGAAGACCCCCTCGTCAGTGAGACTGCGTGACCTGGGACCTTTCCGCATCGTGGAAAGAGTGTCGACGAATGTTTTGTTTTCATAGGGTCGAAACGGGTTGTAACAGACGATAAGTTTGGCCCCCTTGTCGACCATCAAATCGAGATTGGCCGTGTGCTTCACGCCACCATCGACATAATATTGGTCACCAATTTTCACCGGCTTGTAGAAACCGGGCATCGCGCTCGAGGCCTGCACCGCGCGCGAAATGGAGACATCACTTTTTTCATCAGCGCCAAAAACAACCTCCTCTGCCCCATCCAGAGTCATCGCGGTGATATAGAGTTTTTTGCCGCGCACCTTGGCGGCCAGTTTGAAATTGTTGGTCATCTTGTTGTGGCGGATGTTCATGCGCAGGTAACGCTCCAGCGGACCGTTATCAAACATGCCCGAGGGGAGACATTCGAGAAGGGAGGGAAAATGATGATCCTGAAGAGCTGACTCCTGCATCATCTCCCACAAATTTTCGTATCCGGAGAGGGTCGGATGTTTGACAAAATCCCAGAACAGTTCCTTCATTCCATTTTTTTGCATCGGCAATTTGGTTACCAACCGCCATAAAACACCCGGAAGCCAGGTTGTCGCGCGTGCGGCGTAACGGACAGGCCGCACCAAAAATTCCTCCCAATTGGGCCAGTAAAAATGCCACGGTTCCAGCCGGGAAAATTTTTTGGAAGAACCATCCAGACTTTTCAGCATCTCTTCGGGAGTCAAACCGCCACTCAACGCAGTCGCCAAAAGAGAGCCCGACGAGATCCCCATAAAAATATCGAAATCGGTAATTTGAAAATTCTGAAAATAATCGTTAAAGGCTTTTAAACCACCGATCTTGAATGAGGCTCCGGTTAATGCCCCACCTGCGAGCACGAGCGCCCTTTTGGCCTTCGGCTTTTTCTCCTTCAAATTGCTTTTTTGAACGATGGTAATGCCCATAATTGGATTCTAACATATTGAAATAGTTTAGGAATGGGAAAAATACAAGAAGAGAAGCAACCTTTTTGGCCGCCAGACGAAGAGGATATAGAATGTCGACACTTAAACCGATCAAAGCGGAAACAAATTATCCTGAATGCACCAGGGACTACGCCGCATTTCCCAAATGCCAAATTGGGGAGAGTGTCTACATCGATGCCGATCTGGATGGCGACTTTTCCTCTGCCAAAGATATTGTGATTGGAGAGGATCAAAGTTCCACATTCAGCTCTCACCCCGATTTTCCCGGTTGTTTTTATGCTTCAGCCTCCGCCCTGCTTGATGATCCGGAAAGTTTGCGCATTAAACATGGAGCATGGCCTTCACGCTTCAGCGTTATGACTGCCGCTAGGCAAAACCAGGAGGCCATGAACTTCGAATTTTTGAAACAATTTGTCTCCCAACTTCAAACTGTAAAAACTGAGGAAGATTCCAGATTATTTTTTAAAGAAATGGCACAAGGGATAAAATTCGCCTCTTTTATTCCGGAGCATGTTGAACGGGAAAAAAAATTGGGACAACAGGGATGTTATCAAGGTTTATGCACTATAAAAGAAAGATGGGCCAAGCAACAATCCAAAGGGATATTGGGAGAGAATCCCGGCTGGGTTTTTAATCCGGCAACTTTAGAAGAAGACGCCCAAAGGCGATATATTTTTGTCATCTATTCCGATGCCGTCAAGGATGAGAACAAAGACGAACTTAAAAATATAGCTTCAGATATCACTTCCTTCTATCAATTACCCAATGAACATCTTCAATGGATTACCCCCAGATTGACCGCCCAAAAAATTCGCAGTGAGTTGGATAAATGGATTCAAACCCTTCCGGAAGGATCCAATGCCGAAGTGATGATACTCTACACAGCACATGGTGGACCCAAAGAGTCCTCTTCCACAGTGTGGAGGACAGAATTGGATTTTTTTGAACCCAAGCTTTCCGAAAAGGAATTCAGGGCACTCATCATGGCTGAACTTCCCAAAAATAAAATCGCATCAGCTCTTCTTTTGATCAACTCCTGTCATTCGGGCATGCTGGTCGAATAAAATTTCTCTGATCTGGCCGCCAATTCCATTGACACCCCCAACCAAAATCTCTATAATGCAAAAACCATTACATTTTAGCTATTTATACGGAATTGTTGACGTTTTACTTATATGGCCTATTCGAAGAGTGTCCGTCGCACCCCACCATCCTCCCACCGAAAAGAAATTTTCGGAATTCTCTTTTTTGCCTTGGGCTTTTTTATCAGCCTTTGCCTTTTTTCCTATTCCCCCACCGACCCCGGTCTCAATTCCGCCTCGAATGTTTCCCACATCGGCAATCTGGGGGGGGTCATCGGTGCCTATCTCTCCGACGTTCTTTTTACAGGTCTGGGGCTTTGCGCCTATGTGGTCGGCGCCGTTTTTTTTCTCCTCTCCATGCTCAAGTTTAAGGGACAATCGGTAGAGATCAAACTCAAAGAGATTATCTGTTATACCCTGGTGCTTATTACCGTCGCCACATTGTTGCAGATCCATTTTCCAATGATCCACATTATGGGCCAGAGTTTTACCGGAGGCGGCATTCTGGGGGCCTTCTTCAGTCAGTTTCTGATCCATTATTTCAACAAGGCTGGCGCGGAGGTCATCACACTCACAGCCCTGATTCTCTCTTTCATGTCGGCCACACAGATCAAAATCAGCGGTCTTGCCATCAACGCCTGGCGTCTCCTCAAATATTTTGGGGGCCACTTCATGCAATGGTTTCGTGTTTCCATGGAACGCGGCAGAAAAATGCTGGCCGTTTTTTCTGAATGGATGAAGGACCAGTTTCATTCGATGTTTGGCAAAGAGGCGCTGGCCGAAATGGCCAAGGAAGAAGAGAAAAAGGCAGGGGATGAGGTTGAAGTCAAAATTCACAAGACCAAACCGGCGCCACCTGCATTGGTGCCTGCATTAACACCAGTCACCACAACCGAATTGGTCAAGACACCGGAGCTCAAAATTTATGAGAGGGCCGATGCCGGTAAAAAAGCCCCCGCCGAAGAACAGCTCCGTTTTTTAAAAATCACCGGAGACGGTTTCAACCCACCACCCCTCTCTCTGCTCGATTCGGACCAGAATATAGTCACCCCCATTGATGAAGAAATTCTGAAAAAAAATGCCCAACTCCTGGAAAAAAAGTTACAGGACTACGATGTGCAGGGAAAGGTGACCGAAATTCACCCCGGTCCCGTCATCACCATGTATGAATTTGAACCCTCTGCCGGAACCAAGGTGAACAAGATTGTGAATCTGGAAAGCGACCTTTCACTCACCATGGGGGGCAAATCGATCCGCATTGTGCCACATATTCCCGGCAAGGCGGCGCTGGGCATTGAAATTCCGAATCATGAAAGAGAAATTGTCTGGCTCAAAGAAATCATCGGCTCCAATGCCTTTCTAAAATCAAAATCGAAACTGACCTTGGCGCTGGGCAAAGACACCGAAGGACGCCCGGTCGCCACCGATCTCACCAAAATGCCGCATCTTCTGATCGCGGGAGCCACCGGCGCCGGAAAGAGCGTGGCAATCAACAGCATGATCGTCAGCATGCTCTACAAAGCGACACCGCAGGAGGTGCGCTTTATCATGGTCGATCCCAAACGTCTGGAGCTCAACACCTACGAAGGAATTCCGCATCTTCTGATGCCGGTGGTGGTGAGTCCCAAACAGGCGGTGGCGGCATTGAAATGGGCATTGCGCGAAATGGAACGTCGCTACCGATTGTTGGCCGACGCCGGCACGCGCAACATCAGCAACTACAATGAAAAGATCGACGCGGGACAGATACAACTCGTCCCGGAAGAAGAGGCGAAGGCGCAATTGGAACAGAACAAAGAGGCGATCTGCCACACCGGCAAACTCTATTATCTTGTCATCCTCATCGATGAACTGGCCGACATGATGATGATCGCCTCGCAGGAATTTGAAGAAACGATCACCCGTCTGGCGCAGATGGCGCGCGCCGCCGGCATCCATTTAATTTTGGCCACACAGCGCCCCAGCGTGGATGTCATCACCGGTCTCATCAAGGCCAATTTTCCCGCCAGAATTTCTTTCAAGGTCTCCTCGAAACACGATTCGAGAACCATCCTCGATCAGATTGGTTCTGAAAATCTGCTCGGAGCCGGCGACATGCTCTACATGGCCCCTTCCTCTTCCGGCCTCACGCGCATACACGGCGCGTATGTGACCGAGGGAGAAATTGCCCGGATCGTTTCACATCTCAAGGAACAGGGAACCCCGGTCTACGACACCAGCATGCTCGACACACCAGCGAGTGAAACAGCCGAAGCGGATGATTTTGATGAAGAGGACAACCAGATTTACGACCAGGCGGTCAAGCTGGTGGCGGAAACGAGACAGGCCTCCATTTCGATGATTCAACGCAGACTCCGAATCGGTTACAATAGAGCGGCACGGATGATTGAAAAAATGGAGGCCGAAGGATTGGTGGGCCCGCAAGACGGGGCGAAACCGAGACAGGTGCTGGTGGGTATGGGAGGCAATCAATGAAAAGGAAATTACTTTTTTTGTTTGTCATTGCGAGCATCAGCGAAGCAATCCCGTTTTCCCCCGGAATCGCTTCATCACCTGCGGCTTCTTGCGATGACAATGTTGTCACCATCGAGAATACTTACCAGAATACCGACACACTCAAAGCCGATTTTGTTCAGACCACACAGGTGCAACTGATTGAAAAAACCATCACCCGCAACGGAAGACTTTTTTATCAAAAGGGGGGGAAGTTGCGCATTGAGTATGCAGGCGACAAGATGACCCACTACATCACCGATGGAGAAACGCTCTGGGTTGTGGATCCGGTCACCAAACGCATGACCATTTATCCGCTTAAAGATTCCGGCCTGCCGGATGAGGCGCTTCAATTTTTGACACAACTTGGAAACTTGAGACAATATTTTAACGTCACCGGCAACAAACAAAACGACCTTGTCCTGAAACCAAAAAAGAAATCAAACTACCGTGCCCTTTATTGCCAATTTAACAAAGACCACTACCTGACCGGCCTCTCCATTCGCAATCTTTCCGGCAATATGTCGGATTATCGTTTTTTCAACATCCAGACCGGAATGAAGCTCTCGCCAAAACTATTTCAACCATAGTCATTGCGAGCGTAGCGAAGCAATCCAGTTGATCATCGGGATTGCTTCGCTACGCTCGCAATGACAACTAAGTCTGCAATGACAATTGTGCCATATGCACCAGATGGTCGTTGATTCTGCGGAGGTTGCTTAGGATATCCAGATGGATGGTGCTCGTTTCAAAAGTTTCGGGACTACCCACATGAAGGCGCTGGATGTGGGATTGCCGCAACTGTTGTTCCAAAATATTGAAGCGCTCCCCATGATGCATCACTTTGCTTGTCACCTCTTCTGCGGGCGAAGCGAAAGCAGAAATGGTCAGGCTGAAATTTTCCATCCCCATCTGATGTAGTTTCTGAATATCCTGCCATCCTTGCTGTGAAAATGTTCTTCTCTTTTCCACTTTTTTTTCGCCCAGCCTTGTCAGTTGTTTGGAAATAACGTCTCCCACCCCTTCCAAATCTGCACCGATGGAAAGCAGGGCCATCTGTTGCGCCGCCTGGCTCTCGGTCATCGCTTCTTGTGAAATTTTGGCCAGATAAAACCGGACTTTTCTCTCCAAAAGATCAATCTTGTCGTCCTGGGTTTCTATTTCCTGCGCGACACGCTCGATATCGAGACCGGGGTCGAACATTTTTAGACCGTCGCGATACAAATCATACGTCAGATTCGCAATGCGCAATATTTCGCGTTTAGCCTGTGCAAAAGCAAGGGGCGGTGTTTCCAGTGCATTGATGTCGAGATATTTTGGGCCAAAAACCTCTTCCTTCTTTTTCTCCGGCACCAGGTGCGAAACGGCCCAGACGCCCACCTTAAGAAATGGAAGAAACAGGATGGCCAGAGCGACATTGAAAAAAAGGTGAACCATGGCGATATTTCCCGCAACACCGGGATGTATCACCGGAACCCATTTTGTAATTTCTTCCGAACACCTCTCCACCATCCATACAATCTGCGGAATAAAAGGCATGGCAAGCACTACTCCCGATACCTTCACAAAAAGATGGGCAATGGCGACGCGTTTGCCATCCGTGTTACTTCCCAGCGAGGCAACAATCGCGGTAAAGCAGGTGCCCACATTGGCGCCCAACACCACCGGAATAGCCGTGGGAAGATCAATCACACCCGCAAGGCCGAGTGCAATCGCCATACCGATCGTAGCGGCGGAGGTCTGCACCACCATGGTGAAAGCGATGGAAGCCAGCAAGATGGCAACAGGATGCGAGGCCAAAAGAGAAAAAAGAATTTGCGCTTCCGGATTGCCAGCCAGCGGAGAGGCGGTCTGGGTCATCAACTTCATTCCATAAAAAACCATTCCAAACCCGAAGAGAATACGACCGATATATCGGGTCTGCTTGGCCCCTCTGGAAAACCATTCAAGGACGTAGCCAAAAACGACCAGCAAAAGGGCATAATCAGAAATTTTTTTGATGGAGAGCAGGATGACCACCACTGTCGTGCCGATATCCGCCCCCAGAATAACGCCAAATGCCTGAGGCAACGTCAACAGATTTGTTGCCGCCATACTCATCAGCATTAAAATGGTGGCGGTTGAGCTTTGCAAAACAACCGTGATCAGGGTTCCCAGACTTAAAGAAAAAAAACGGTTACTGGTAAGACGGGTAATAATCAGACGCAGACGATCTCCGGCTAAAAGTTGCAGGCCATTGCGGGCAAAATTGAGCCCGAAGAAGAAAAAGGTGAGGCCGCCCAATAATAAAACCCAGCTGAATTCTGTCATGTAGAATTAGAATGTAACAGTTTTATTCTTTTCAGGCAACCTGCGGAATAGGTTCTGTGGCGACGCCATTGAGTCGAACCGAAACGACTTTGGAAATGCCGGCTTCTTCCATGGTGACACCATAGAGACAATCTGTTTTTTCCATGGTGCGCCGGTTGTGGGTAATCATGATGAATTGGGAGTGGGCCGTCATCTCGCGAACCATCTCGTTGAAACGATCGATATTGGCTTCATCCAGCGGGGCGTCAACTTCATCGAGCAGACAGAATGGCGACGGTTTGATAAGAAAGATCGAGAAAACGAGAGCCACGGCAGTCAATGCCTTTTCTCCTCCCGACAAAAGAGTGATCGCCTGCAGTTTTTTGCCGGGTGGCTGGGCATAAATTTCGACACCGCTGTCCAAAAGATTTTCCTCGTCGATCAGCATCAGTCTGGCGCGGCCCCCCTTGAAAAGGCGCGGAAAAATCTCCTGGAATTTTTCATTCACCATTTCAAAAGTTTTAATGAACCGTTCGCGACTGACACGATTGATCTTGTGGATCGCCTTTTTCAAACTCTCCAGAGAAGAGACAAGGTCGGCCTGCTGTTTAGACAAAAATTCGTATCTCGATTTCAACTCGTCATATTCCTCAATGGCACCGACATGCACCGAACCCAATTTTTCCAGACGATCTTTCAAATCAAAGAGGATGGCCTGCTCTGCCTCAAAATTAAAATCAGGAGTAACAACAGATTCAGCGGTGTAATGGGTGATGTCGATCTTGTAGCGTTCGAGCATCTGATCAACCAGAATTTTGAGTTCTCTGCGACCTTCCGCCAATTTCAAGTCGTTCGTGTGCAGAGACTTCACCATCTCTTCGTGACGTCTGCGAATTTCTCGAAGGGAGAGTTCTTTTTCTTTCACCTGTTTCGACAACGTCTCATATTGTTCTTTGAGCTCTTTTTGTTTTTGTCCGAGCGTGTCCATTTCAACCAACGCTTTTTCAAGCTGTTCGCGCTCTGTCACCTGGGCGGCGGCCAATTCTTTGGAAAGTTCCTGCCCCCGATTGATTTCAACCAGACGTTTTTCAATCGATTCCACCCATTCCAACTTGGCGGTCACCTGCTGTTCCATCTCGCGTTCGATCGAAAGAGCCTTATCTTCCGTCTGCGTCAACTGCGCCCTGCCCTGTGCCAGATCCTGCGAACAGCGATCTTTGTCACCATTGGCCATTCCCAGCTTGGCCTGAAACTCGGCCATATCTTTTTCCAGAATCTGCTGGGTTGAAATCTGTTCTTCCAGCAGAAGAATGACTTTTTCTTTTTCTTGTTCAATCTCGCGTTTTTCATCCAGACAACGGGCAATCTCCATGGTGATACGATCCCGATCCTGGTTGTAACGGCCCAGTTCTTCGCGCATGCGAAGCCCGTCTTTTTCCTGATGCACGAGACGAATCTCTTCACCATGACTGTCGCGGCTCAAGGCTTCCACGCGTTCTTCAAGAGCTTGCACCAGCGATTTCAGACGCAAAACTTCTTTTTCACTCTCGGTGGTCAGCGCTTTGGAAGCGGCAATATCGTTGTGCATTTCTTCTGTGCGCCGTTTATATCCGAGCAATGCTTCTCCTTCGAGGCCCGCACCACCGGAGATGACACCCGTGCGATCAATCACCTCTCCTTGAAGAGTCACCAATGTTTTATCGGGAGCGCCATTCTGCCAGATATTCAGGGCCTGCTTCAAATCTTCCACCAACACACAATCACCAAAAAGATATTGCGCGATCTGTTTATAGTCGTCGGAGAAACGGACATTATCGAGCAGAGGACCCATCACACCCGGGCCCTCCACGGCCTGCTCATTTTTGGATGCGGCCCTGATATTAAGAGGGACAAAAGTCGAACGCCCCTTGGCCTGGGTTCGCAAAAATTCCACTGCATTCAAACCCTCTTCCTGCGACTGAACCACCACATATTGCATCTTCTCGCCCAGCGCGGCGCTGACGGCGGCCTCAAAACGGGGTTCGGTATCGACAATCTGGCTGACGGGACCACAGATTCCGGTCAAATTTTCACCGGAGGCTTTCAAAACGGTGCGGACCCCTTCGCGATAACCTTCCATGTTCTGATGGATCTCTTCCAGAGAAACCAGCATCGACTGTTTTGCCGACAACTGGTTTTTGAGGCCCTCCATGTTTTTTAAGGAAGTTTCGAGGAGAGTCCTTTTTTCTTCGAGGTCCTGTTTCACAATTGTTTTTTCATCGGTCAGGCGAAAACTCAATTGCTTGAGTTCTTCCAGGTCCCGATCAGAGCCGGCAATTTTTTTATCGACCTCTTTTCGGGCGCGATCAATCCCGTCGACTTCGGTCTGGCCCTTGGCAATTCTCCCCTCGGTCTCCAGATGGCGCCGTTCCAGATATTCCAGTCTCGACTGCGACTCGGCCACCAGGCTCACACATTTCAAAATTTCCTTGTTGGTCTCTTCTGTTTTGGATTGCCACTCCACGCAAATTTGCATGGCCTGTTGCAACACCTCTTCCAGCTGGACAATTTTTTCGTTGGCAGAAGCGACCGACAAATCGACCGTCAACTTCGACTGATTGAGAACTTCCATCTGGTCTTCGCATTTTTTGAGTTTGGCGCGAAAATCTTCAATATCCAATGCGCAATTTTCAGCCTGACGTTCCAGATCTTTGAGTTTGCTGGCCTGATATTCAATGGCATTTTCGTGGAGTTTGACGGCATTCTGCTGCATGTAGAATTTTTCCTGCACATGGCCCAGCTCTTGCTCCACCTGCGCCAGAACAAGTCTTTCTCTTTCACTATCGGCTTCAAACTGCGACAGATTAGCGGCCAGAACGGCCTCATTCTGCGTAAGGTCTGAAGCTTCGGCTTCCAATTTTTCCACCTGGGAATAAAGCTGATGATAGCGAATGGAAGAAAAAGTCAGTTCTCTTCCTTTTAGATCGTCATAAATAATTTTATATTTTTCGGCTTTTCTCGCCTGACGATCAAGCGCATTGAGCTGGCGTCTGATTTCACCAATGATGTCGTTCAGGCGGGAGAGGTTGGCCTCTGTCGATTCAATTTTGCGCAGGGCCGACTCTTTGCGATTCTTGAATTTGGAAATGCCGGCGGCCTCTTCAATAATCAGACGCCGCTCTTCGGGCTTGGAAGAGAGAATGTGGCCGATGCGCCCCTGCTCGATGATGGAATAGGCCTTCGTTCCGACACCGGTCCCCAGAAAAAAATCGACGATATCGCGCAGACGGCAGGGAACCTTATTGATGTAATATTCGCTCTCCCCCGAACGATAGAGGCGTCTCTCGATTTGAACTTCTGTATAATCGGTGTATCCTGCGGGAGCGCGCCCATCGGTGAGATCGAAAGTGAGTGTCACCTGCGCCATATTCAACGGGGCACGCACCTGCGAACCGTTGAAGATAACATCCTGCATATCCGAACCGCGCAGGTGCTTGGCCGACTGCTCTCCCATGGCCCAGCGAATGGCGTCCACGATGTTCGATTTTCCACACCCATTCGGCCCGACAACGCCGGTTACACCCTCTTCAAAATGAATGGTGGTCTGATCGACAAAGGACTTGAAGCCGAATAATTCCAGGGATTTTAATCTCATGTTTTGGGTTTGTCCTATCCAACTAAATGCTAAATAACCGAAATCAGGCAGATTTTATACACCACTACCGGCAATTGCAACAGATTTTTAAGGGATTTGAAGATTTTTTTGCAAAAAATACGGGGGACTAATCTCTCCAACTGATTTCTTTGATTCTCTCGGCCAACTGGCGCAAACGCCGGCTTAAACCACCGGCCAGGTTTTGATATACTTTTGTTCCTATTCTGGGAAATCGTTCAAACAATTCTTCGAGTGTCTCCTGCTTGAATTCCAAAATAATGGAGGACTCTGTCGTGGTGACGGTTGCAGAGCGAGGCGCTTTTTCCAAAAGAGCCATCTCCCCAAAAAAATCCCCGTTCGTGAGTGTTGCCAGATGTTCCAACTCTCCCCGGATCCCTTTACTCACCCGGACACTCCCGTTTAAAATTACAAAAAGGCTGGCCCCTTCCTTCCCTTCCTGCACAACAATGGTGTCCGGATCCAGATGCAATCGCCTGGAGACCTCGAAAAGGGACAAACGCTCCTGCGGATCGAGCCCTTTGAAGAGACTGATGGTTTGAATGTCCTGCGAGCTGTAACCCATACCCGTTAAGTATAGCAAAATTCTTTTTTCTGTCTTGCACCATCTCGGAAAAATCCGTATGTAGTTGAAATGCTTTGGTGGAAAGCGGTTCATATAATAGCGGTTATCTGCTGGATGGCGGGGATCCTCTATCTCTATCGCCTTTTTATCTATCACAATCAGGAGACCGAAGAGGTCGTCAAAGCGCGATTTGAAATCATGGAGAAACGATTGCTCTACTACATCACCCTGCCGGCCATGATACTCACGCTCGTCAGCGGCATCGCTATTATTGTGTATGTTCCGGCCTTTTTGAAAGAGGGCTGGCTCTATGCCAAAATTCTGCTGGTGATTTTGATGATGGGCGCCACGCACGCCGGTATTCCAATGATGCGCAAACTCAAAACTCTCCCGCATCCTTATAGCGGCCTCGTTCTGCGAGTGCTCAATGAAGTGCCGACACTCCTGATGATTGCGATTGTACTGTTGGTGGTGTTGAAACCGTTTTAGGACGTGTTTCTATCTCGTGTATTCAGAGCCCCTTGAGAATTGGAAGCAGAAAGAGCCGGATCTCCTCCGATTTCGTCTCCTTCCTCTTCATCCTGCTCCCCATAAACAGCATGCAGAGCTTGCGCGGCAAACACAGGAGAATGCTGTCGATCGATATCTTCCCTGCCGACACCGGTATAAATTGTGATGCCGGTTCTGCCCGCCCCGCGTGTATCCATTGCAAGTCTGAAAAGTTTCACTGGATCTATTCCAGACCTACCTTTATCGTGCTTGTAACGTGCGCGAAGGATATCACCAAGAATCGCAAGCCATACATCCTCCACTCCCGAATCGGATGTCCCACTATCTGTCCCGACTGCATCTGCAAAATTGCCCTTTCCATTCTCTTTCCTACAAACAATTTTAAATGCCTCCTCGAGAACAAGCGAGATTAAATTGGGAAAGTGATGCACAATCATCGGAAAAGTCGAAGCGCGGATGGCATTTTTTTCAAAAGCCTTTTCCAAAACGACCCGCATGTAATCATCACCCGGTTTCGGGGTGGCAAATGAAAGGGCCAGAAGAATATCGAAAGTCGATTGATGCGGTTGACCGACAAAACGTTCTGCCAAATCTAAAGCCGACACACCTTGCGTGTATGCGTTCTGCACCTGCGTGAGAGTGGAGTATTGACCGGTGTGGTTACAATGGATGTAGGCCATCAAAGCGCCCGGAACCATTTTTTCCACAACATCGGCACCCGGAGCCTGCATCGCCACCCAATGGCCGAGCAGATGTCTCAATCCCAATTCATTCTGATGGGCAGAGGCCTCCGCCAGATTGGCGATGGCACACAGACGATCGATGTAGGGAACAACAACAAAAGGATTATCCAAAGTATTCCCCTGCAATGTATTTGCAAATTCTCCGGGAAGGCGCGGATGAGCCACCGCCGTCTTCTCGAGCATTTTCACAATCACCGGCAAGGCATAAGAAAGGTAGGCTGGATGATGTGGAGAAAAACGGATGAGCCCACGCACCACATCGGGAATCGTGCGTGGCTTTTTAAAACTCCCTTTGCCGATACCGGCAATAATTTCGGGAAGAAATCGTTTTCTATTTTTATCCCGAACACATCGATCCAAAGCGGTATAAACGCTGTCATCCCATCGCTCATTTATAATATCATAATGATTTCCATAAATATGAGTCTGCGTGAAAGCCTCGATGGCTGTCCAATAGCCCCGACTAGCGACCTCCGCCTGAACAAAAAGGGGCAAACGCGAAACCGCGCTATACGCCGCTTCATGAAAAGGAGCCCCGCCAAACCCGTAACAGGGGCCCATCAAAGCGGACAAGCCATAAGATAAAATCGGGGGAAGTGCCATACAGACTTCTTATCGACACAACTCAAAAAAGGTTGCTTGCTATTTTTTTACTATTTTTGGGGGTTGGACTGGCGATGGAACAATTTATATTTTTTCCCAACACTCTTCCAGTTTCAGTTTTGAAATCCAACTTTTGATCGTTGCCTGATCAATCGTCTGCCCGCTCACTTCCAAGATTGCACGAATGTCTTCCAGATGTTTTTCACTTTCCCCTTCTTTGTAATAGACCAGTTTTTTTAAGATCACATATTCCGGAGGGGCCAGCCAGATAGATTCGTCAGGGAGGATTTCAATTTTTTTTCGGTTTTCGAGACCCCATTGAACCAGAGAATCGCTTTTGAAGGGGTACAGGTCTATTTTAAACCCGGACGTGTTATCAATAATATTCATATGCCCCTGGTCTCCACGCTTGATCTCTTCCTGGATGGTTTCAGAAGGGGGACAATAGAATTCAGTCGTGTTGAAATGTTGGCAAAAAACAGGAATTTTTTGTAGAGGAAAAATCAATACGACATCCATGTCGTGGGTGAGTCTCGGTTTTCCATACAAAATGGCGGCAATAGAACCGGTGACCATGTATTGCAGAGGAATTTGTTCGATTAGTCTTAAAAATTTTAAGAGGCGTTGCGGTTCCATACGTTAACGAAAGAAAGATCGGACTCTTTGTTCCAGTTCCTGCTCACTCGAAAGAGGATGCAGGCGTTTTTCCCGGGTGCGAATTATTTCTTTGGCCAACTTGTAGAGAGCGGCGGCGGCTTCGAGCCGCTTCATCGGCGACCATGTCTGGTAAAGTCTGGTTTGATAATCCACGCAAAAACTCTAACTTAAAAGCAGATGGATACACAAGCAGAAGTTCCATGATCCATGATCAGTAAGAAGCGGATACGTTTTGACTAAGATTGTTGTAAATATTGAAGAATCATTAGGTCAAAGCAAAAGGTATCCGCTTCTTACTGACTCCCAACGGCCTCGTCCTGCGAATACTCAACGAAGTCCCCACACTGCTGATGATTGCGATTGTACTGTTGGTGGTGTTGAAACCGTTTTAGGACGTGTTTCTATCCCGCGTATTCAGAGTCCCTTGAGAATTTGAAGCATGAAGCATAGCTTACGCGCAGGGATCCCATCTCTCTCATAAGCCCCTGCCGCCTCGGCCGCTGTTGTGAGCGTCTCTTCTTTCTCTATTTATCCGCTCCACAGCCCGTTGTTGATTCCCAAAGAGTATGTCGATATCCTTATCGATTCTGGTGATATTCGCCTTGAGTCTGTCGATCTCGGCCTGCAGACGCTCGTTCTCGGCTTCTTGAAAAGATTTTTTATCCGTGGAAGGCTTCTCGATCAAAGATCCATCACCATCACTGTGCAGTGCAAACACCTCCAGACCGCTGGCCATTGTTTTTGTCGCAATGTTGTCGTACACAGGTTCAGGAATTTTTTTCAACTCCACCCCAATTTTGTGAATAAGCAAACGTGCCCGGGTTACAGCATCACTCTGACCCACCAACAATTCTTTTACAGCAGACCGAATATGGCTTGGGGCATAAAATAAAGATATCCCCTCCCCACGCTTATTAGAGAAGTACTTCCTTGGATCATCCACATTAGCCAAAAAAGCTCCCAATGCTGTATTGAAACCCCCAACTTCGGGAACAGTAAAACAACTCTCGTCAGCTTGCGCAGCGGTGACAAGAGCATCCGCACTCGTAAAAAGGGCGGTGGTTAAGGTGAAAAATCCCGGAGCAACAACACTTGTAACGCCCATAAAATCCTCCTTAATTTGTTTTTCCAACTTCCCGTTATTGTTATCGGCAGGGACTGAAAAAAGTTGCCTACTATTTTCAACTATTTTTTCTTGAGAAAATCGAGGTCGCCCTGGTCTTTGGGGCGATTCATGGCCTTCTTGTTGGCGAGCAATTCACTGCGACCGATATAAAAACAAGGTTGGTCTGCATAGGTTCCACTTATTTTATTTTTCCAGATTTGTTCAAACACGACTCCTTCAACTTTATTAATCAAATCAATACGGTTGGGAGGCTGGCCCAACTGTACGACTTGGCCCATCTTGCAAAAATCGGCTTCTGCAATATCGAGACTCCCAAAACCGAAATCGTGAAGAGCCTTGAAAAGTTTTTTTGCATTTTCAGGCGAGGGTTCATACAAAAAGTCGATGTCTTGTGTATAGCGGGGGTTTCCGTGAAACGCGACGGCATAGCCGCCCACAATGACAAACCGCACATTATTTTTGTTTAACAACGCGACAAACTCTTTGAAATCTTTGTTGGCTTCCATAGGTTATTTCCTCATATCGGCGCCGAATGGTTTCCAAAATAGAGAGGCGCTCTTCGGGCGATAAACGGGAGTAATATTCCCTCTCCGCCTTTTCTTCTTCTTTAAAATTTTTGAAGATTTTTACGACCTTTTGCATGGGGAAATATTACTATGTCAGGAGGTTTTATTCAAGAATACATTAGTATTTACAACGATCTTAGTCAAAACGTATCCCCGCCGGAGGCGGGCACGGCGCTTCTTGCTGACTCCGGCGGGGGGGATTGGCCTGCAAAACACCTGTAAAAATAGTTAGCAACTTATTTTGAGTTGTGGCGATAAGTAATTGGAAGTTGGGAAAACAAATTAAGGAGGATTTTATGGATGTCGCAAGTGTTGTTGCCCCGGGATTTTTAACCAACGCACTTTTTACGGGAGCGGAGGCTCTTGTCACCGCCGCTCAAGCCGACGAGAGTTGTTTCACCCCTGTCGAAGTTGGCCGGTTTAATACGACATTGGGATCCTTTTTGGCCAATGTGGCTCTGGAATTTAACCCAACCGATGGTCCAAATGGACTATGGGATAATGGTTATTTTTTTGAACACAAACAAAGAGATCTTCGGTCTAACTTGATAGATTTATTGGCGGGTCGCATCACTCGCGACCAAATGCGTCAGCGTATTGGCGTGACCGCAAGTGCTCTTGTACGCATCCCCGAACCTGTTTATCAAAATGCTGTAGCCAGAACATTCGCCGGCGGTTTGGCTGTGTATACATTAACACCAGACACACTGGGCTTTATACGTAACGCCACCCTGCCACTCGAGTTTTCAGGTAACATGGTAAATTATGCGCAATTTAAAAGAGAGGAAGATGCCTTGCTTGCCCTTTATCCCGACGGAGCGTTTGTCGCCTATGCGAATGGAATACGGATCGCTGTCGGAGAAAGCGGAAGGGACGATAACGCACGCTTACAAAACAAAAAAGCGCTGGAAGATAGATTGACGGTATTAGCGGGGTTGCTTTCAGGCGAAATCACTATCTATTACATTCCTGCTGTATCCGACAGACATGAGCGTGGAGCAATCCGTGGGCGTGGGTTGGGCCATGCCCAACCAGATACAGCTGCTTCCGGTGATGATGGCAAAAGCGTCTCCAGTTAGTGGCCTAATGAAACGACCGGTCCTGGTTTTGGTTTTGCGCTTTGTCGAGGAGGGCCGCTTGGGCGGCGGCGAGTCTTGCGATGGGAACTCTAAACGGGGAACAGCTGACATAGTTTAATCCGATCTCGTGGCAGAAGATCACCGACTCCGGGTCGCCGCCGTGTTCACCGCAGATGCCAATTTCCATATCGGGCTTGATCTGGCGGGTTTTTTGCACACAGACTTTCATCAATTCACCCACCCCCTCAAAATCGATCGTTTGAAACGGATCGCATCGAAGCAGGCCCTTCAATTCATAGAGCGGCAAAAATTTGAAACCGTCATCGCGTGAAATGCCCATCGTGGTTTGCGTGAGATCGTTGGTTCCGAACGAAAAAAAATCGGCAAACGGTGCAATGGCATCGGCGCGGAAAGCGGCGCGCGGTGTTTCCACCATCGTCCCGATTTTGAAAGACACCGTCACACCGGCGACCTTCTGCACACGCGCGCAAACTTCTTCGCACAACTGGCGCAAAATTTTAATTTCACCCGCGAGAGAAATGAGCGGTAGTTCAATTTCAGGAATCACCTCCACCCCCTGATTCTTCAATTCACACGCGGCTTCCATGATCGCCTCAATCTGCATCTCATAAATTTCAGGATAGGTGATACCCAAACGACAGCCGCGGTGCCCCAGCATCGGATTGGCTTCGTGCAAATCCTCCACCAGATTTTTCAGTTTTTCTGCGGGGACTTTCATTTCACAACCCAATTTTTCGATGTCCTCCGGAGTCTGCGGCAAAAACTCGTGCAGGGGCGGGTCGAGAAGACGAATCGTGACCGGCAGACCTTTCATTTCCTGAAAAATGCCGCTGAAATCTTTTTTCTGCATCGGTTTCAATTTCGCCAGCGCTTTTTTGCGCTCTTCAAGCGATTCGGCCACAATCATCTGGCGCATCACCTGAATGCGATCGGCATCGAAGAACATGTGTTCCGTACGGCAAAGGCCGATCCCCTCGGCACCAAACTCTCTCGCGCGTTTGGCATCTTGCGGTGTGTCGGCATTGGCGCGCACTTTCATTTTGCGATAGCCATCGGCCCAAATCATCAGCGTTTGAAATTCTTTGGAGAGTTCGGAGGCCACCGTGGGCAACTGCCCCAACATCACCTCGCCGCGGGTGCCATCGAGCGTGATCCAATCGCCCTCTTTCACCACCGCATTGTCGACCGAAAATTGTTTTTTCGACTCATCCACCTCGATCGCACCGCATCCGACCACGCAGACTTTTCCCATACCGCGTCCCACCACCGCCGCATGCGACGTCATTCCCCCGCGCGCGGTGAGGATACCTTCCGCCACATGCATCCCTTTGATATCTTCCGCAGATGTTTCAGTACGCACTAAAATGACTGGTTCCTTTTTCTCCGCCCAGACCACGGCCTCCTCCGCCGAAAAAACCACGCGCCCCACTGCCGCACCGGGAGAGGCCGGCAAACCCTTCGCCAGAATTTTTCTTCGCACGCGCGGGGAGATCATCGGATGAAGAAGCTGATCGATCTGCGACGGTTCAATGCGAAGCACCGCCTCTTCTTTGCCAATCAAGCCCTCGCTCACCATATCGACCGCAATTTTGATCGCCGCTTTCGCCGTTCTTTTTCCGCGACGTGTCTGCAACATCCAGACTTTGCCGTGCTGAATGGTGAACTCCATATCCTGCATATCACGATAATGTTTTTCCAGATTTTGATAGATATCGACCAACTGCTGATAACACTGCGGCAGAGTCTTTTTCATTTCATCCAATGGCAGTGGCGTGCGCACACCGGCAACGACATCTTCACCTTGCGCATTGATCAGATATTCGCCGAAAAATTTTCTCTCGCCGGTGGAGGGGTCGCGGGTGAAGGCGACGCCGGTTCCTGAATCATCGCCCATGTTGCCAAACACCATCGCCTGCACATTGCACGCGGTTCCCCAATCGGCGGGAATGCGATGGATGCGGCGATACTCCACCGCCCGCTCGCTGTTCCACGATTTAAAAACCGCACCGATCGCCTCCCACAATTGTTCGTGAGGATCGTGGGGCAACGGTTTGCCGACGACATTTTGAAACATCTGCTGAAGACGTTTGAAACTCTCTTTGGCAAATTCGATATTTTTTGATTTTTCCGCCAGACCCTTCAACGTGTTTTCGTTTAAGCCCAGATTGAGCACGGTATCCATCATGCCGGGCATGCTCGCACGCGCACCCGAGCGGACCGAAACCAGAAGAGGATTGGCCGCATCACCAAACTTGGGGCCCTTCAATGTTGTTTCAATATGTTGAAACGCTTCGGCAACTTTAGCTTCAAGTTCGGGGGGATATTGTTCGTTGTGAGAATAATAATGAGAGCAGACTTCGGTAGTGAGTGTGAAACCGGGCGGCACCGGCAGACCCAAGAGAGACATCTCGGCCAAGCCCGCCCCCTTGCCACCCAACAATTCTTTCATGGCCGCAGAGCCCTCTGCCTTGCCATCCCCAAAGGTGTAAATAAATTTGGTCATGAAAAAATTTAAAGAATCTTGTCGTTCAAATAGTTCACCAGCTGATCGATGGCGATGCGATCTTGCACCATGCTGTCGCGGTTGCGCACCGTCACCGTCTGATCAATCTCGGATTGAAAATCGTAGGTGACGCAAAACGGTGTGCCGATTTCGTCGTGACGGCGATAGCGTTTGCCGATGGAACCGGCTTCGTCATAATCGGCGGCGAAAAAACGTCTCAAACTTTTTTCCACACGCGTGGCCGGCTCGCGCAATTTGCCCGACAACGGAAACACCGCAACCTGATATGGCGCGATAGAGGGATGCAGACTCAAAACAATCCGCTTCTCCCCCTTCACCTCTTCTTCATGATAGGCGTTGATGAGCAGGGCGAGACAGGTTCTGTCGACGCCGACCGAAGTCTCCACCACCGCCGGAACAAAACGCTCTTTGGTCTCTTCATTATAATAGTCGAGATCCTTGCCCGAATGTTTCATGTGCTGGGTCAAATCATAATTGCCGCGATTGGCGATGCCTTCCAGCTCCGACCAACCAAACGGCATCTGGAATTCTACATCGGTGCAACCGCTGGCGTAATGGGCCAACTCGTCTGTCGCGTGCGGGCGCAGGCGGAGGTTTTCTTTTTTCATGCCGACCGACATAAACCAGTCAAGGCGCTCCTGAACCCAATATTCATACCACTTTGCCGACTCGGTGGGATGGCAGAAAAATTCCATCTCCATCTGTTCAAACTCACGCGAGCGAAAAATAAAATTGCGCGGGGTGATTTCGTTGCGAAAGGCCTTGCCAATCTGTGCAATGCCGAACGGAATTTTCAAACGCGAAACCGTCTGCACATTTTTGAATTCCGTGAAAATCGACTGGCAGGTCTCGGGTCGCAAATAAGCCACCGAGGCATCATCCTGATTCGCGCCGACATGGGTTTGAAACATGAGATTGAATTGGCGGGGCTCGGTCAACTCGCCGCCACATTCGGGACATTTGCCCGTGGAAACATCGGTATCAGATCTGAATCTCTTCTTACATTTTTTGCAATCGACCATCGGATCGGAAAAGGCACTGACATGGCCAGAGGAGACCCACGTCTGCGGATGCGCGATGATGCTGGTATCCAACCCGACCACATCTTCCCGCCACTGCACCATCCGTTTCCACCACGCCTCTTTTACACGACGCTTGAGCTCCACGCCGACGGGCCCAAAATCCCAAAAGCCGTTGATGCCGCCATAAATTTCGCTCGATTGAAAAACGAAACCACGCCGCTTGCACAACGAAACCAATGTCTCCATGTCGACCATAGTGGGCTTGGCTAGCATGGCAATTTTGAAGCGTCAACTGACGAAAACCAGACACCCTTTTAAGAGCTTGAACAGATCTGCATCAATCCCTATAATGCCCGACATTGAAACCATTTTTCCATAAATTCGCCTTCGTTATTTTTCTGCTGACTGCCTGCTCCAAGGGACCCGGCGGATTTTTCGCTTCCAATGACAAACTTCCCGTCTCCGTCGACAAGGTTTTGATTGAAGACAAGCAGGCCACCGTCTCTTTGCCGGCGATTCTGGAGCCTTCCGAAAAAGTGGAATTCCAATTTCCCATGGATGTCAAAGTGGAACAGGTCTTTGTGAATCTGGGAGATACCGTAAACGCAGGGGATCCCCTCTTTCGCCTTAACGATCAGGATTTCAATCTGAAACTCTCCCAACTTAAAGCCCAAAAGATGGAACAGGAGGCCCTGTTTGAAAAAAACAATTACTTTTTAAAAAACAGGGACCGCCTGCTGGAAGAAAAAAAGATAGACAAGTCGATGTATGATTCTCTCGATTCTGAGGTCCGGGCCATCGAAGCTAGGGTGGAAACATTGAAGGCCGATGTCGCATTGGCGGAAAACCACCTCAAACAGGTCACCGTGAATGCCCCATTCACCGGCATGGTCGCCCTGAAAAATATTGCCAACGGGGCCAGCGTGCCAGCGAGGCAGGTTTTGATGAATATGGTGAAGGCCGACCCGATGCTGGTGACGTTTTCCATGCCGGAAAACCAGGCACAATCCATCTCCAAGGGAATGAATGTGGGGGTCAAAATTGAAAATTTCGGCGATAAAATTTTTCCCTCCTCTGTCTTGTATGTGGCGCCGGAACTCAAAAGTTCCGACCACAGTTTTGAAGTAAAGGCACAGCTTTCCAACCCCCAACAGACTCTCAAAGGGGGCATGGCGGCGCAGGTCTTTTTTGTCAGCCCGCAGAAATCAAAAGTTTTGAGCATACCATCCAAAGCGGTTTTGTCGGAGGGGAACAAAGATTATGTCTACATCGTCCGACAAAACAAAGCGTGGCGCGTGCGTGTCTACACCCGCAAAAACATGGAGAACCCGGAACAGGCCGAAATTCTGGACGGCCTGACCGATGAGGATGTCGTGGTGACAGAAGGTCAGGACAAATTGAAAGAGGGCGCGGAGGTGAATCTGTGGAGATAAATCGGCGGATCATCGGGATTGCTTTGTCGCTGTTGCTCCTCGCAATGACACTGCCATCAAAAGCACACGCCTACGTCTGGCAAAAAATAGACGACGGCCTTTTCTACACCGAAACAGAAAATATTCACGCGTTTCAGATCGATCCCAAACTTTTTAAACTATCGGTGGCCACCGCCAAAGATCAGAATGAAACCGATTCGACCGTCCGCATGATGGCTAAAAAATCATCCGCCATTCTCACCGTGAACGGCGGCTTCTTCAGCCCGGAGCACCGGTCTCTGGGCCTCTTGATGCGCGATGGCAAAGTGATCAACCCAGTGCATGCCACCTCGTGGTGGGGCATTTTTGAAATAAGCAAAAACAAACCGGAAATCGTTACCGTCCGCATGTTTCAACCCAACCCCGATATTGAAATGGCCCTGCAATCGGGCCCCAGACTCGTCATCAACGGAGAAATTCCAAAGCTCAAATATTCGGTCGACCGGCGTTCCGGCATCGGGATCCGCGCCGACGGCAATGTGATTATCGCGGTGACCGGGGACAAAGAATTGTCGATGGAGGCTTTTGCAGAACTGTTTCAAAAACCGGAATCCAAAGGGGGCCTCGATTGCAAAAATGCACTAAACCTCGACGGAGGTGGTTCCACGCAACTCTATTTCAGTTGGAAAGGATTGAAAGTCGATGTTTTGGGAAGTTCCCGCATCGCCAATGCCGTTGCCATTTTCCCGCGCCGTTAGGAATTCATGCTGTCCATGAAATCTTTGTTTGTCTTCGTCGGGTTCATCTTGTCGAGCAAAAATTCCATCGCATCGACGGTACTCATCGGCGTCAACAGTTTGCGCAAGAGCCAGGCTCTCTGCAAAACATTCTGCGGCAAAAGAAGCTCTTCTTTGCGCGTTCCCGACTTGTTGATATCCATGCACGGGAAAATTCTCTTTTCCATCAGCTTGCGATCGAGATG
>JAUSII010000023.1 GCA_030648035.1 Deltaproteobacteria bacterium
TCTCGAACTATGAATTTTTCAGTTGAAAAGAGCACCTGTGGAGGAAAGCGAAAGAATGTGATTGGGAGGGATGTGCGCAGGCGATTTTTATCCTCCGGGGTCTAATCAATAAAAATCGCCGAGGGCAAGCTGTCGGTTTGGGTCCGACCCAAACCGAACAGCGACCCTCCCAATCACTTTCTTTTGCTTTCCGTTACGGTTGTCATCATGTCTTTTTTCCCGCGCTTTCGGATTTTGTCGGCGTCTGTTTAAATGCATCTTCTGCTTGGGACTATGGACTTGGGACTTGGGACTTTTGACCTCGGTTTTGGATGTTGGCACTTTTGTTGTGTTCATGTTCAAAAAATACGGTCTATAACTGCATGATTTTATTGTATTTTATGGCTTCGTTTCTTGGGGGTGGTTGGGTGTGGTTGGCATGGCAGTTGCAATGATCCTCAACGTGGGTCGGCTGATCGACCCAAAAAACAGGAGGCTTTTATGAAAAGTGGCGGAGAATTGAGACTCGATATGAATAAGGTTCACGATACTGATGGTAATAACGTCATCAGTGAAAGCGAATTGAAATCCGGTGTTGTTGATAAAGCCACCGGTGTCAATCCGGATGGACTTTCATCGACAGACTCCGTTCAATATGGTGATGACAATTATCAGTGGAAAGATTTGAAATATCTAGCGACACAAGTATCTACCAATGGAGATCAGATTACTCCCGATACGGTGAGAGAAGAAAAAAGAGCGGGTTTGTTGAAAGAAGTAAGTACGCAAGCTGAAGCGGTGAAGAAAGCGGAGAGAGAATTGGCTAATTTGCCAAAAGTGAAAACCGAAGACGATCCTACAAAAAAAGAGTCCAAGAACGCCGCAATAGAACATGCCAAAAGTCAGTTGGCGGCAGAAAATCAAAAACTGGAAAAAGCAATGGATGCTGCCTTGCGTGCGGGAGCTTCTCGCAATGATTCGGTTATCAGACGTGCCAAGGCAGTGCAAACCAGTGCTAGCACTGCGGGTGGTGTGGCCGCTGAAGAGACCTCTTCCGGCGGTTCCGGCGGGACGTTGAGCCGAACTTCTCAACCTCCGCGTGCCTCCGCCATGGAGGTCGGTGACCAGTCTGCGGCGGGACAAACTGTTGCCAATGGTGGCGGCAATTCGGGCGGCGCGCGCGGTGTCGGTGCCGATCCTTTTAGTGGTCTTCAACCCATGAGCTCTGCGGCTTATGCCCGCGCTTTGGATGCCGATGGTTTTGTCAGCGCCGGCATGGATGATATCAGTAAATCGCGTCAGGAAGGCCAGCGCCTCATGAGACTCTTTATGTATTATGCCAAAATGGCGGAGTCGGGAGATTTGGGGGCGATGTATCAGTTCATCAAATTCATCACCTACATTATCTCCAAAGACAAAGCGAAACAGAACATTCAGATTTCGACCAAGCTGATTCAGTTGCAGGATATGTCGCGCAAGGCCACCGATGCGCTGATGAAAGCCAAGAGCGATGGTAATTCCAATAAAGAGATGAACGATTTCACCAAGGCCCTTCAACAGGCCCGGTCGGACGAAGGGACCATTTCGACTTCGCAGAAATTGCTGGCCGATATTCTCCAGGAGTTTGCCCACGTGGTGGAAGCTCTGGTCAACGTCACCAAGAACATGCTTGATGCTTGGGGCCGTGTCTTGAGAACAGCGAGCTCGAGATAAGTTTAAGGGAAATACCCTTGGCTAATTGAGGAAAAAATGTTAAATTTCAACGAAATGGACAAGAAGAATATTTCCAAACCCAAAGGTGAGCCGAGTGCCGAAGAGGCTACGGCAGAAATGGAGCAGTTTTTTGTCGCTCTGGAAGAGCGGCTCAAAAATGTTCCGCCGGAAGTGATCGAAGCGGGCGCCGAAAAGATCAAGGGGTTTCTCGAAGGGAAAGTCGGTTGGGGCGAGGTTTTCAACTTTACCCCCGAACAGATCGAGCAGATGGCCGAGATCGGTTATACCCATTTCAAGGTCGGGCGATATCAGGATGCCGAACGTTTTTTTAAAGTCCTCACCATTCTCGATTGGGACAACTATTATTATCATTCCATGCTCGGTTCCATTCTCCAGCGCCAGAAAAGAGACGGTGAGGCCATCGTGGAATATTCACAGGCCCTCGAGTCCCAACCGAATGATATTGTCAGCCTCACCAATCGTGGCGAAATTTTTATGAAGCATGGCTGGATGCAGAACGCCAACCAGGATTTTGAAAAGGCCATCTCTCTCGATCCAAAAGGGGAAAACAAATGGGCCAATCGCGCCCGCATTTTGAAAACCCAGCTGGATAAAAACGAGACAAAAAAAACGGGTGAGTAAAGGAGTCTTATGGCCATAGATGGTGTCCGTCCCCAAGTTGAACATGAATCCCAAATCAGGCCAACCCTGCAACAGCCCGAGGTTGTCGATGCCCTGCGCCATGGCAATATCTATGATGTTCTGCGCACGCCCGGCATCCATCGCCGCGATATCGAAGATTATTTGTCGGGGCAGTGGCGCGTGTTTCAAAATCAGATTGTCCAGGAGTATCAGGTTTACGCCACCGAGGGGACCGCGCGTCCGCCCGATCTGCAAAACGATTTTGCAATTCATTCCAAGGAGATGTTTCTGGGCGGCGACGACAGAAAATTTTTTCATCAGGAAATGGCAGGCGCGAAGGGTATGGAAGTGGGAGAAGGCGCCAAGGGTGTGGAATCCGGCGATGGCCGGGATGTGGCGGGCATCGGCGAAAAGGCGGTGAAGGATTGGCAGGAATTTTACAACGAGTTGGAATCGAAAGTGATCGATACGCAGATGTTTCAGGAGATGAAATCCAAATCGGACAACCTCGACAAGGAGACGCAAAGGATTATCGCGCTGGTGATGTCGGGGCAGATCGATCCCGAATATGTTCTGATCGCCGCGGCAAAATCGAGCATGTTGCAAAACGGCACCCTCTTTTCATGGAAGGGTAAAAAGATCATGAAATTGAACGCCGAGATGGACAGGTCTTCAAAAGATATTCTCCAGAAAAATCCCAACGACAAAGGTTATATGGCTGATCTGGAGGCGTCACGATCGAAGGCGCGCAGTGGCCAAACGCAGATGCAATTGGATATGATGGACATCACAAAATTTTCACAAAATATTGCAACGACTCTCGATTGGGTGAACAACGCCATCCGCATGATGGCCCAAGGGCGCCAGACACCGACCCAGGCGATTGCCGCGAGATAAATAAAATGGATAACGTGGAACCACATAAATTAACTTCGATGATTATTGATCCGAATCCGGCGCGGCGCAAAAATCTGCTCGACAAATTTTATGCCCTTTTGAATGACAAGGCGAGTCTGGCCGAGCTGAAGGGGATCAAACGCGAACATCTCTATCAATTGGCTGATAGTGGTTTTATCAAGTTGAAGCATGGCCGGTTCGACGAGGCGGAAAAACTTTTTCAGGCGCTTATTCTGCTCGATCACCGCAACGCCTATTTTCATGCGTCAATGGGTGCGGTGCATCAGAAAAAAATGAAACCGGTGGAGGCGATCCTCGAATATTCCATCGCTCTTTCGATTGATGCCAAAGATATTACTTCTCTGGTGAATCGGGGGGAGATCTATCTGCGGCACAAAAACTTTCGCAAGGCGGCGGAAGATTTTCGCAGTGCCATTCTGCTCGACATGTCGGGAAGAAATCTATGGGCCAATCGCGCCCGATCACTCGTTATCGCCATCAAACGCTCCATGGAGCCGCAGTCTAAAAACGTCCCCCGACAGAAGGTGTAAGCGTCGGTTGGAAATTTCCATCCATTCTGTCGAGAGCCAGTTTAAGTCCCACTTCCAATCCTTTTTTTTCGTCGGTGGCGAGCATGAGGCCACCTTCCAGTCCTACACCCGGCAATGGTTTGCTTCCGCCTGCTTCGATCAATGTGCGCGCGCCGATGGACCAGCGGGCAACGCCGGTTTCGGTTTGTAATCCCAATGAGGCGATTGTTTTGGCCTTTGCCTGATCTCTGGTTGCATCGCGTCCGGTGGTGCTGTCGGAAAATTGCTGGGCGGTATCGTAGGAGAAAGGGGATGATTGGAGCAGAAGGCTCGCTCCCGTGTAAAGATACGGTGTCAGATTATAGTTGAGCGCAACGCCCACAAAGTTATTGGCGTCAAAATCGATTTCGTAGGCCAGATGAAAAGAGGTAGTCTGAATCAGCCCCGTATCTGCATCGTCGGGAGAGAGTGATGTGAAAAGCATCGCCTGCTGGCCCGATTGCAGAATAGCATCCCCCGCACGATTTCCCTGTGCGGCTATGCCGATAAAAAAAGCGGCACTGTTGACGAGAGAACGATAGAGAAGAAAATTCTCGGCCAGTTTTAATTTCTCGGGACTTTTTTTGGATCTTCGTCCTGCCAGATCCAAATCCATGCCGGAGCCGATGGCGTAATTGATAAGTTTGAGTCCATCGGTGAAACCCATCGTGAGCATGGTGGAACTTTTGTCGACGGTGCTCAAGCCACCTTCCACCAGCGTCGCGGCCACCTTGGCTCCGAGCACGACTGTCTTTTCTTCTTGGGTGGCCTTCAGCATCAGATTCATTTCACTGTCTGTGTAACCCCCCAAAAATCCGTTGAACGCCATCAGCGCCGGTATTCCTTCCAGTCTTGCAGAAGGGGAGGAGGGGCCGCCGCCAAAAAGTTGGTCGGTGTAATCGGAGACTTCCCTATTGGCGCTGGCGGTCTTTGCTGTTTGATAGCCGGTCAGCACGCCAAAAACCTGATGCAGTGCAAATTGCCACGGGTCATAATCGGTCAGCCCCGCGGGCGCTGGAACAATCACCGCATCGGCGTAGGCGAGACGAAAATCGATTCCGGCACGGGCCGCCAGTGTTGAAATGTTTTCATTCTGGTTGGAGTCGGTGGGGATGGAGGAAAAAATGCCAAAATGGGGACGCAAAGAAAATGCAGGGAAACGGCCAAACGGTTTCATTAGAATATTTGCGGCCGATTCCTTCCCCAGTTCCAGCGTGGTTGCGGAACCTGCATTGCCGAAACCGGCATAAACGCTGTTGGCTTTGGATACGGTGAGTACCTCTCGCCCCTCCGAGACGATTTTGCTTGTCTGGGTCAACTTTGTTTCGGAGAGCATGTATCGCGAATGGCTTGAATCGTTGTAGAAGTCTCCCCCCTCAAGGGTGTCGAACTGCAATTCAAAACCGAGGCCGTAACAATCTTTGGTGTTGGGACAGGTGTAGAGGTTGCCGCCGACATTTTTGCCGCTTCCCTTCTCGGTCAGCGGTGTGTCGATGTTGTAACTGAGTCCGGCGCCCAGATCCCAGCTCAAGGTGTTCTCCGGTTTTTCCAATTTTCCCGGCGTAACAAAACCCCCCTCCGGACCGATCGGCTTTATCTGTTTTATTTTTTTCTCAATTTTTTTCATCGTCATTATCCTCTGTCATTGCGAGGCCCCGTAGGGGCCGTGGCAATCCCGATGATCACCGGGATTGCTTCGCTACGCTCGCAATGACAACTCGACACGTTTTAATTCCCCATGATTGAAATTTGTGACCCTGCGTCATGCTCGTTGAAAGTGGTGTCGAAACATTTTGCCCCTTCCATATTTTTTTCGTCGCCTTCGGGATTGCAGAGCCAGCCATTGAGAACAATGAAGACGCTGATATCCTTGAAGGCAATCGTCAGATCTTCCTTCGAGCCGAACTTGGCGGCGGAGACGACCGTGAAATTGCCGGTGGCTGGATCGACGCGCTGGCCATGCAGAAAGGCGGTGCCACCGGTAAACTCTGTCCCCGACTCCTGACAGCCTGCCGGTGTCTCTCCCGATTCGTCCTTGCTGATGAGAGGTGCAAAATAGCGCCAACTGCTGTATTTCTTGCCGCCGATGGTCCGGTTGAGGGTGCTACCCGAACAGATGGTGGGGTTGCCCCCCGCCTCAAAGACCTTGGTGTCGTCCAGATTCATTTTGTGATGCTGTTTTGCAAAATCGAGTTTGATGTCGGGCAGAACATCATAATCATTGGGCGATGCTTTCGGTTTTAAAACTTCGGTTGTGAAAGCGAGATGAAAAACTTCGTCCAGCGGAGGAACCCGTCCCAAAGACCCGCCGGGGTTGTGGAGAAATGTCGGTCCCCAAAAGCGGAGTCCCACATTTTCAATGGTGACCGATCCATCAACGGAATAATGTCCTGTATTCATATCCAGCAATTTTTGGGGTTGATCGCGGTTGGCACAGGCGTCGACTCTCTCTCCCGCAATCACCGGTGCAAAAGCGGGGCTGTCGTAGGTTCCTGCCGTTGCATAAAAAAAGGCGCAGGCCCCTTTTCCGTCAGCCCCTACGCCGCTGTCGGTAAATTTGCGCACCTCTTCCGGAATGCAAGGGTCGACAATTTCACATTCGGAGCGTTCGATCGGGCTTCTGGAAGAGAACGGCCCCGGATAGGAAAGGGCTCCGGTGAAAATTCTCCAGCCGCTGACTTTTAAATCTTTTGGCAGAGGATGTGTGTCGGTTCCATAATCATTGAAAATTCCCTGCTGGTCTTGCGGAAGATCGGAGTCGTTCAGCAGAGATGCAAAATCGAACAGTTTGGGGTCCTCATAATTGGTGGAAGAGGGCCTCGTGTCCAGTTGTCTGAAAACCGCCGTGATGCCGTCGCCCGGGCGACTCACCGAATTTCCATGCGAGTCGGCGATCTCCATTTCGTCGAACGGATCCAGAATCATGGCTCCCAGCATGACACCCAATTCGTTTTTGGAGCCTTTGCCTTCCTTGATCAGTGCCTGCACCTCATTGTGTGAGGACATGGCGGTGATGACGGGCGCGGTTGGATTGAGGATGGACGCGACACTTTGTGTGATACGCAAAACCATTTTTCCCCGAATCGGATCGATGGCCGCCACCAGTTTAATGAGCAGGGTCGTCTGTTTATAGGAGTTGTCGGGATTGCGTTCCATTTTTCCTTGTGCATCGAGTTTGAGCGCCGTGATATTCAGCTCTGCCTGAAAGAGGCGCTGTTTCACATTCTGGGCCGCATCGCGATGAAAGTTGACGCATCCAAAGAGCGGCATTGTTTCCAGTGTGAAGGCCCCCGGTTTCAGATCGAAGCCCTGTCCCTCCAGGGCCACAAAGTTGAGATCAAAACGTTCATCAATCTGACGGCCGGTGGCGGCATCAAACACCGGAATGGAACAGCGTTTTCCCTTTCCGGAAGCGGGTTGGCGCGTGGACACTTTTGCCGTGGTGTCGAGCCATTCAAAAAAGGAGGCATCCTTTCCCGAAATTTTAATTTCGGTGATGCGCAGACCACTGCTGGCGATGTCGGCCAGCTTGAGCAATGTCGGCACGGCCATGTCTTCTGTTGTGGCGGTGACTTCTTCCATCGCAAATGTTTCGTTATTGGCTTTCGATTTCATTCCGGTGGCGGTGCCAAAGTAGGCTTCCAAATCGGGAACATCCTGGATTCTGGTTCGCCCCACCAATTGTGTTGTCCGGGTATCGGTATCTGTCTTGATTTTGAGGATGGCTTTGTCGGTCACGTCGACACCAGTGGCCGCCTGTTTGCCGTCGAAGCCGATGAGATCGGTGGGACTGTAGGTCACCGACATGAAAACGAGGGTCTCCTTATATCCCTTCTGATAAGGAGGCAGAGTAAGAGGCCATTCTGTGATTGGCGTTGCGGTATCTAATCCACTTCCCACCAGCACTGCCTCTTTTAAAAATTTGAATTGCCCCGTTGATTGGGAACCGGGAACCTCTTCCATCGAAACGCTTTCAATTTTGAGATCGGTGACTCCCTGGTTGCCCAGTGTCACAATCTGGCGAATGGGTTCCACGGGACTTGTTCCTGCTCCGGAAAGGTCGAGATTCATCATTGGCAGGCTTTCAGGATTTGCCGGTTTGCAATCTTTGGTCATCTCCTCCACCGGTTTTTCTTTTGTATTGATGGGCAAAAGAAGACAGCCTTGTGTATCGGGAGGTGTGCATTTCTGGCATTGGGTGATCGCCTCCTGTTTGTCACATTCTACTTTTTGACATTGAAAAAAACCTTTCACGGTGCTGGCGGGAACGGCCAGCGGTTTTAATATGATGGAATCAACATTGGCCGCAGTTGTTTGTCCCGAGGTATCGGCGCGATTGATGCTACTGCTCCCTTTCGGTTCCAGTGCCACGCCGCTCAAATAAAATTGGTCCGGGCCAAGGGGGAAGCTCTGTTTAATGGGGCCCGCCTTCGGTGTGTCATTGTGATCGGGCTGAAAAGCGACCTGAAATTTGAAACTGCTTTTGGGCGAGAGTGTCTTCACCGTTTTACCTTCTGTCGTCAGATAAAAAGGACCAAGATGCGCCGGCAACAGGATATTGAGCGCCTTGTCTCCGGTATTGGTCGCCTTGAAACTCGACTTCCCTTCAAAAGAGGGGCCGATATCCTGCGGACCCTGGCTGATAAAAGTTCCCTTTGAGACTTCCAGAATATTTCCTCCCGGCAGGGATTCCTCCGATAATTGTCCCGTCGGATCGAGCTGTAGTTTGACAATCTGGATCTGTTTTTTCTGGTTGGGGTTGCTCTTTGCACATTCCGAAAGAGCAGGGCTTACAGTCCCGTCAAATGTGGCCTGCATGGAGGCGCCCAGCAGAAATTTGTCGGCCGCTTCAAACAGGGAACCCAAAACGGTGGAGGTGACGATTCTGATTTTGCCGTCGGTGCCGGCGAGTGTCCCCTGGATATCTTCCAGGTCGGGAACTTTTCTGGCGGCACCGGTTGTCAGTTCCAGGGAGGGGATTTCTCCGCTGACTCCCAGCACATTAATAAAGAATGAAAAGTTTTTGATCGCGATGCCGCCTTCCGGGGTCCAGGTTCCCTCTCCCAAATTTTTGGAGCCGTCGCCTGAACCTTTGCCGTTGATGGTCATCGGGGTTTGCACGCCACGGATATTGACCTGGACCTGAATATCGGGGAAGTCGCTCCCCTTGAGCGAAATTTTGTTTCCATTGATTTCTATCGGGATGGCAGAGGTGTCGGCGCAAATGGCCTCTTCGGGTTTGACGCCGTACTCATCTTTGCCTCTTTTGATTTTAACACAAAGTTTGGCGGTCAATTGAAGCGCGCAATGTGCCAGAGAGGTTGAGGGGGATTCTTTTTCCGACGGTGTTTTTTTCGGTGTGGTGTTCCCGTCCGCCCCCGGAAAATAGACCGGCGTATAGTCGGGTCCCGCGCAGGCGCCAAGTCCTGCCAGCACCAACAGAGAGGCCAGAAATCTTTTTATGGAAGAAGA
This sequence comes from Deltaproteobacteria bacterium, assembly GCA_030648035.1. Lineage (GTDB taxonomy): Bacteria > UBA10199 > UBA10199 > SPLOWO2-01-44-7 > SPLOWO2-01-44-7 > JAUSII01. The sequence goes on from JAUSII010000023.1 coordinate 9,273, forward strand.
AGTCACAAAGGTATCTTCGGCAATACACCAGAAAAGTTGCTAGTAAAGACGCACCCGGTTGACGGTGTGCGTTATTTGAGTGCTGTGCTGTGTCGTGACTTGAAGCAACTTTTCTGGGTTAAAGACGAAGAGAGCAATAGAAATGATAAAATTCTTTCACTGTCTGATGATCCTTATACTGGCCGCGTCCTCTTCCGCTTTTGCAGAAGAGGGGGTTTCGTTGTGCCAGGTGCCCCAGCGGATGCATCCTGTTGTCTGCGCCTCCAGCGGTTCTTTTTCTTTTTTGTGTCTTAATACGCCGCCCGGCAGTGTGAAGGAAGATTTTGTGATATTAAAAGGAAGGCTCAATCTCGAGAGTTCTGTCTTGGGTCAGATTTCCGTTTCCACTCAAGAGGATTATACCAGACAATTGGCGACTCTCTCTCTTGTCGATCCGCTTACGGAAAATTGCTGGAACCAGACTCTCACTCCTCAAAAAAACTTTTGTCTCGAAGAGGATGGGAGTTTTTCGATTCGCGTTCCACTTCCGGCGTTGGGGGGATATACCCTTTTGCTTCAAGCCTCGCGCGTGCAAGGGGAATCGGCACAATCCACGATGCGCGTGAGCCATGTGATTGTTCCCACCGTCATGCCGGATGTTCTCCATTTTGAACCCGATATTTCCTCTCCACTCCCCGCGGGGACAACGCATTTGAAAGTGGTGGTCGATCTTCTGGCCGGTTGCGATGCGGCCAAGGAATCGTGTGATTTTATCGGCGCCGGAACCGGAGGCGTTGTGGTGAGTGTGGAAAATAAGATGGCTGGTCCTCCTTTAAAATCGGTCGATTGCGAAACGGAAGGGATTCAGGGTGGGGCGGGGCGGTTTGTCATCGGTATTCCGGTGCAGGCGGGACAAAATAATTTGAGCATCACCGTTTGCAATGCCGCCACCGGTTTTGACAAAGCCTCCTGTCCCACCTTACATCCAATGAGGGTGGAGGTGCTGGGAGCTGTTTCCAAAATTGAAATTTTGTCACCGTTCAATGATGGTCCCCTGCTGTTCGACTCCAAAACGACGCATGAAATTTCACTCCGTTTTAAAATTCCGGGGACGATTCCCCAAAAAGAATGTGATCAGTCGGTGAAGGTGGCGTTGAATCTGGAACCACAGCAACCGGTTTGTCCCGACGCCGATGGGGTTTATTCTCTCCTTCTGCACCCCGAAGAGGGCTACAACATTGCAGAAATCGAGGCCAATATTTCGGGCCAGAAATTAATCGAGACTGTTTCGTTTGGATTTGGAAAACCTTTAAGCCCCTTCAATGCAAGGGGAGAAGTGCAACCGGAAGAACAATGGCAATTGTCCAAAGCCGTTCGGGTCTGGCTCTCCGCCAAAATGATCAATATGTCGCTTCTGCCGCGGATCAATCAATATCTCTCCAGCGCTGATTTTCGGGAGTGGATTGGAAAAATGACAGAAGAGATGGGACGCGGCACTGCACCACAAAATGCGGAGCCCAGTGCGAGTGCGCAGAATGTTTTGAAAGAGCTCCCCTATTGCCAGTCTGATTCCGGCACCGGTGCTTTGCGGATCAAGGTGATGGAGTCGCCACAGATCGGGAAACTGGTTCTGGATCCACTGGAATTTTCTCAAAATCGCCTCTCTCTTTCTGCGCGGGCCGAAGAAGTCTCGCTTGCCATCCAGCTCTATAGGGATGACAACGGGGATGGAGTTCCTGATATCGATCCTTTGCCCCTTAAAATCGCGTTCAAAAATCTTCGGCTCAAACCGATTCTGGAAGCCTCGTCCGATAAAATGTGGCGGCTGACGTCTCCCTACACCGATTGCGATTACAAAAGAAAAGGGGCTTGTTCCAACATGCCGGCCCTGTTTGTGCCCAGCCAGTTTGAGGGAAATGCCGGCGAGGCCGGGGCCTTTGTGGTTTGTGATCGTTCGCAGAAGGTCTCCTCCAAGATGGATGAAATCTGTCACGCTCTCAATGTGGTCGATCGGCAGACCGGCGGCGGCGCCTTTCAGGAAAAAATTCTCGATGCCTTAAACAGCGCCTATGCGTGTGGCGGGACAACTGCCATAACAGAGGCTTTCCGGCAGGGCTTCGATATTGAAAAAACGTTTGATCCCTGGTTCACACTGAAGGGATCTCTGGGTGTCGATCAGACCCAAATTGACAATGATGGGGCTTTTGTTTTGTTCAACACCCGTTTTGGAAAAAAAGAGGATCTCGCCCGGTGGGCTCCCGATTTAAGAACACGGGGCGCCGGAATATTGGCCGCAAACGACACGGCCTCCACCATGATCACCTCTTCACATCAGGATGGATTTTCATTTGGACTCTCGCTTCCGGTGTTGAGCCAGATTTTCTGGGGCGCGCAAAAACCGGATGGCTCCAATCTTTCCATCACCATCGATGAGGATTTTTTCAAGGCCAGAGGTTTTGATTTCGACATCGACTGCCAGATTTCCGAAAAAGAAAAAAAGGAACCGAGCCCGCTTTGTGCCGTGCGCCCCCGCGCGAAAGAAATTCTGGGGAACATGATCAGCGAGCTGGGATATTTACAAGCCACTGATCCCGTGCAGTTGACGCTGACACCCTCCAACGCCTTCCCTTTGAGGGTCAGCGCCATTGATAATGAGGGGTCGGTGCAATTGGAATTTGCCGATTGGGAACTTAATATCAGCTCCGGAGGAAAAAATATTGTGACCGGAAAACTCTCATTTCAATTAATGGCTCTGATTAGTCCTCCTTCTTTGAATGCAACCGATCCCGATTCTTTTGCGTTCACCGTGAAGTTGGTGCAGGATAAATCGCGCTGGTGGATTTTGGAAAAGCAGGGGAGCAACACCACGGTGATTCCCGGATCACAACTGCTCTATAATCTGGAACAGGGATTAAAATTGGCGATCAGTTATTTTGCAACGGAAGGTCACGAAATTAAATTTTCCATTCCGCGTTCCGTATTTGTTCCCTCGGGATCTCTTTTTGAAAAACTCGGCATGCAAGAGCTGACCTGGACTCCCGGCGGCTTCAACCTCGGCTGGGACGCCCCCACCAACAGTCTCCTGTTTCAAGGAACACCGACGACACTCCATTAAAATCTTCTCCGCAGTATACCGATAAAAATTGAAAGCGGCGGAAAAGAGGTGTTCAGGGACGCACCTCATTTTGGGACGACCCAAAATGGGTGCTCCGGTCTCGGCAATTTTATTTTTGGATCCCGGATGTA
>JAUSII010000043.1 GCA_030648035.1 Deltaproteobacteria bacterium
GTTGACCAGAAGCAAGGAAACCGGACTCACGCAGAATATTGGCAAATTTTGAAATCAAACCAACACTCAAGCCAGAAATAGTCGAGAATTCCTGAACGGTGGGAGTCTCTTGGCATTGATTGATGAGCAAGATACTCATCCAGAGTCGTTCTGGAGTTTTAAACGCCTGCGTGAGGCGGCCAATATCCATCGGGGCCACCTTTGCAGGTTTTTGATATTCACGATTAGACATAATATTCACAACTGTAAATATAGTCATATATCATGAATATTTTGTCAATAGATTAATTAATTCAAGCAGTTAAAGATGTGTTTAGAAGCCGTTTTATATTATTTCAATCCCCAAATTTATCGCCCGGTTCAATGGTTATGTGTATTCTTTTGGGGGAGTAACGACTTGTTGAAGGGCCATAGTGTTCATTTAAAAGCCACAAAAAATCTCGAAAACATTCTATTTCATCTTCTTCGTCATATTTTTCCTGATAAACAATTTCTTTTATATCGCTCTCTTCCATCCCCGCGTCGGATACTTTGAGTAGAATCCCATTCTTGACTTTGCGAATTTCAAAAATCATGTCTATTTCCCTCCGTATTGGAGCAATCTGTTGCACGCATTTTTCTGTCAGGGGCCTCCATTTTCAATTGTCCGATATTCTCGGACACTTCAATATATCCTTCTTCAGAGATTTTTTTTATTTCTTTACATAAATAATGAAGACAGTTTTGATTCATTGTCAGAGGTCAATGCTTTAAACTCTTTTGAAATTTGTGAATGGCGCTGTACTTGGGACCAGAAATCGCGCGCAGACAGCAAAGCATCGTTCCAGACAGATCTCTCAAAAAATTTTGGAGGGACTGGATCGAAGGTTCTGATGACCAATTGGTTTTGCTGGGGAGCATACATCATTGGAAGCATGTCATACGTGGGGGCAAGGCTTATAATTCTTTCCCCCTCACAGAAAAAAGAAATATTGCCGGAATGCATATCGGCATTGCCAATCAGTCGGCCGAATGTTTCGAGCCAGACGATGGATTGACAGGTAGTTTGGTCAATACCCTTTTGACGAACCAATGACTCGGCCGTTTCCGACCAGGATGAGCCCAAGCATCCGAACCCCAGGGCAAGCGCACGCAGCGATATGATTCCACGACGACCTTCAGAAAGATTGCGATCAAAGCGTTCCATCTCCAAAAAGAGCCGGCCTTCACCCGTGATGAGGCAGGACTGCGAAGAAGCTCGTCCGTGTTTTCTTAAAACTTCATGGGCGATATGTTCGCAAATCAGCAGATCAGCGACGCGTTGGCTGATTCCATCCGCAATGGGAGGAGAAAATTTTACCATGACGGGAAGCAGTCCCTCTTTTGTTCCAAGAATGGAAAGAAATTTGGGTTGTTCTCCTGCCGCGGATGAACCTGCGATTCCTTTGGATAAAACCAGCTCGGCAAATTGCGGATAACATTTTTCCCGATCGGTTTCAGCAATAACATCCAGTCGTCTCATCCGATTTTCCAGATAAATATCGTTCGTCTTTTCTCCGATGATGAAATTGCCGATCAGATCCCATCCACAACGAGTCAGATAGAGGAGACAGTGATCGTCTGTCCATATGGAAATATCTTCAGGAAGTTTCAAGTCCGGATGAAGTCGCGGAACAAGCCTTCCCAAAAAACCCGAAGGCCGCAAGTCTTCAAAAAAATAAGGAAGACTCTCATAGATTCGACTCGAAAATATTTCAGCATGTGATTCCAGATAAAAGCCGCGAGGAGAAAGAGCATGCAGAGTGGCCGCGATTGTTTGTTGTGCGCTTTCGTTTATGATGACAACAGGAATTTCCGATTTGCCCCAGGCACCCGACCTGTGAAGAGCATAGAGCGCTTGGCGACCGTTACCAATACGAACAATGGAGCTCTGCTCCCGTTTTATAAATCGTGAGAAAGTGGGCTGGCTAATTTTGAGAAATGCGCACAGCTCCCTGGCTTTCAAGGGCCCCGATTGAGACAGGTGCTTCAATAGTTTTTCAGAGATCAGCTCTTGATTTAAAACTTGTGCTTTTGGCATTTATTTAGAATAGATTATAGAATATAAAATATCAATAATATTAATTATTTAGTTAAATTATCGTTAAATTTAGAATAGATAGTGTTGGAATTTATTTCTCAAACGGAATAAAAGTAAGCTCCACAAAATCCGAGGAGACGGCCTTGGCAAAGTTTTTGTTGATCTCGGCCTGGGGCAGATCATCAAAGGCCCGCTTGACCACCTCACCGAATTTGTGGAAAAAATCTTTATAGCGCACTATCTCATCCTCAAACATTTTCAGATTGCCGCGAATGAGCGACAGCTTGGCATGCAGTGTATAAACGCCAGTAGGGGTCACGATCCGGTCATCCAGAACCTCTTCCGGATATCCCATTTTGAGGGAGTCTTTTGCAGAACCCATCACCGCTTCAAAATCGGTGGGAGAGGGATATTCGGCGCCAAAAGTGTTTTCGCCCATTTTGGGATGAAAATGATAAAAACTCATTCCGGTTAATTTTTCAAAATCGGCGCGGACACCGGCAATCAAGTGACTGCTGACAGGCATCTTATTTGTTTTGGCGGTTTCATCTTCTCCAATTTCATACCAATAGGAGATGGGTTTTCCCTCGGCATCCAGTCCTTCGGCAAACAGGAAACCCTCTTCCTTGGGAGCTGTGCCCGTCATCTTTTGCAAATCGGCCTCGCCTTCTGCGCGGGTGCGGCGACTATAGTAATGTCTGCTTTTGTCATAGTTGGCCTTCAGCGGTTGGTGGACAGGCCGCTCTACCCGCCCTTCTCTCGGATTAACAATCGGCTGTGTGAAGCCGGAAACTGGAGAACCCCCATCCGGCAATGACGACGGCTTGCCAATAATATGGGTATCCCATTTCATGGAAGACCCATTGGCACAACGGTCAAAGGGACCGGCCCGAAAAATTTTGTCGGCCCCCTGCACCATCGGCACCCCTTTCCTTTTTTGGGTGCCGCAATAGACATCCACCACCGCCGATGCAACTCCCTCTGGCTGAAGATGCACCGTGGACCTCCCCCGGGCATCCTGGGTTACCTCGATGGGGGGTGGGCTCCCTCCACCCTGGGCTGTGCCCCCTGTTTTTGCGGCATTGGACATATCTCGGTTAGAGCACTGCAAAACCGGGGCCAACAGACCTTTTTGGATCACATCTTCGGCGTCAAAAAAACAAACGGTTTGGCGACGGAAAACTTGTTCGAAACATCGCCGACATAATCTTTTTGTTTCACCAGATCGAGTTTCCTGACTGACGCGCCTGCCCTGAAATCGAGTCTGTGTAAATCGACCCAGACAATGTTGGGGCTGATCGTCGATTCAAAAAAATAAATCTTGCGGGTCATGTCGATCACACTGCGCCAGCGTGTTGCGGCAATGTTGGGCTTGCCCGGATCAACCACACCAAACGGAGCCGAAACATCGCGCATCACACTAAGAAGATAGGCAATATTTTCTCTCTCACTTTTCGGC
>JAUSII010000044.1 GCA_030648035.1 Deltaproteobacteria bacterium
CCCGATGAAACATTAAAAACAGTTGTTGAGTTAGCAGATCCCATCCGGGAAACCAATTTTCCGAGAAAAGCAGTGGTCAGTGTTCTTGAAAGAGTCGTATCTCAAATGGAGAGAGACGGCGATCCCTCTGACACCATCACACCCGATCACGTCCGCAAAATCATGGTCGAAAAATTCATGGCCGAACTTGCTTCAACGGCAGATGCAGCAATAGAGCGCATTAATTTGGCACTGGAGGATCCCCAAGCCATTTTGGAAACAAATCAAAGATCTGCAACCGCCGTCCTCAAAATAGTGGTGAAAGGTTTCGACGGCTTCGCTCCAGAAAAACAGGAAAAATTGATGGCCATTCTTGTGGAGACTTGGAGAAATGCCGCCCCCGAAATAAAAGCCGCTAATACACCTTCAGGGACGCCCAAACATCATATTTCGGAAAATTTTGCATTAGCCGCGCTTAACCGGGCATCCTCGGCAGAGGGTTTGGATCTAATTCCCCCCCCTGTAACTCCTGCCAGTCCGACTTCCGCCGCACCTAAAGGAGGAACAGGACCCATTGGTGGTGGAACGGGGGGAGGCACTGTAGCAGGTGGGTCTCCTCCCTTACCGACTCCGGCAAGCCCTGCAGCACCGACAACCGGAGCCGGAACCGTAACTCGCTCAACCCTCACTACGGCTGAACTTTTACCCGAAAGGCAGGCCCTGGCGCGTGAATTAGCCAGTCTGAAAGAAAATGTTGACGCAAAAGCCATCTCTCACATTCAAGTCCGTCCCGCTATCGGTTTTGCCATGACGGCGGGTCCGGCCATGGCCTTTAGTCTCGCCGATCATGCCGGAGTACCCAAAGGGGTGACCGGTGCGGTTGGAGCCGGGATAGGAATATGGGCTATCCGCGAGAATCCGCTGGTCGGGGGGGCAACCATGGTGTTGCATGGCGCTTATTTTTTAAGCGGCAAATTCGCAACCGCCGCGGCCCTCGACAGTTTTGGAGAAAAAACAGGGATTGAAAGTCTTAGACACGGCACTTTAACCAACAGCCTGATCAGCGATGCCGGAGGAGGTTTATCCTGGCTTGCTTTCAACACCACGAGCAAAGGACGCCCTGAAAAATGGATTGGCAAAATTCCCGGATTGAAAACGGCTGACGGCGCCATGACTGCTATGGCCAGAGAGCAATTGCAAAACGTGCGCATCGCCACCAGCATGTATCGTGACCAAATTGTCACCGCTGGCCGTGCCGCTGTGCAGGTTGGCGCACAAGCCGTGCAAACAGCACGTCAGGCGGCACCGACTGCCGCAGGTTTTGCCGCCGGGGCACTTACGATGCTCAAAACAACCGGTGCCGTGATTGGAACCGCTGTAAGCACCTCGGCCGTTGCCGCCGGAGCCGCAGTGGTGGGAACAGGAGCCGCAAGCTACGGCGCCACCTATTATGTCGCCGATCATTATGGAATACACGGCTGGATTGCAGACAATGTTCTGGGTGTAAAAGGATACGACACATTGCCGGAATCGAAAGTCGCTCCGAAACAACCGGAGCAAAGAGAAAACGAAACACCGCAAGTTATGTTGGCGATGAAATAAAGAAGGTTTTCAACGCAGAACAATCACCTTATCACTAAACCGAATTTCCCAATCGAATCGTCGCATCAAGTCTGTTCCAATAATGCCCTGAATGCCGAATTTGGAATGAAGGTTGCCGACTTCCACCTCAATATTTTCAATCACAACTTCTCCCAAAATTAACTTTTTCACATTGGATGTAAAAACCGTTTGATATCCACCCACCGTCACAAGCCTCTTCAACCTGCTTTGGGGAGTTGATTGAATACCAATTTTTGAAACCTCATCCGTGTCAAAAGTGGTGCCCGCAGAGCCGGTATCAAAAATACAACTCTTCAATATCAACTCGCCGCCATTTTGAACAAGAGATATCGGCAGATACAAGAGACCTCGATAAAATTGGAAGGAAATTTCAGACATGTGAAGGACGAATACCCAAAAATGGGACCTCTTCCATTTCCAGCTTTTCCCAATGGGTATGTCCAAAAGTCATTTGAGGGGGCTGACCACGCTTGCAGTATTCATCATAAATTATTTTTCCATCCTGGCTCGTAAAAATGACTTCTCCACCGGTAATAAGCACTTTGTTTCCTTTTTCCCTTTTTTCTTCGCAATGATCCAAAAGAACAAAGGTTTCGGGATATTGATGCCGTATTTCTTCCCAACTTTTAATTTGATCCATAAAACCCCCTTTTGGGCCTTGATTAGAACATGGAAAAGGATGCCAATCAAGGTACAAAGTTTAAATCACGCCGCTTTGAAAACGAATTTTAGTTTCAGGGCTTTGAGGATATCGAGGAGGCTGTAAAATTCGGGATTCCCTTTTTTGGAAAAAATACGATAGAGGGTCATGCGGCTCAAGTGCGACCGCTGTGCGACTTTCGTCATGCCCCCCATGGCCTCGGCCACATTGCGCAGTGCCTTGAGAAAATATTTGGGATCGTTTTCTTCAATGGCATTGTTCAGATATTCTGCGGAAAATTCCGGATCTTTTAGATCTTCAATTAAAATTTCGTGGAAACTTCCGCTCGTTTTGCCTTTTTTCATAAATTTCATCTCCCATTATAATCAATCCAATAAGCTTTTGCTCTTTTGATGTCTTTTTGTTGAGTACTTTTATCTCCGCCACAAAGAAGAATAATGATTTTTTCACCATCTCGACCAAAATAAACCCGATACCCGGGACCAAAATTAATTCTCATTTCAAAAACGCCGTCGCCGACATAACTGCAATCACCAAAATTTCCATTCTCCATGCGTTCAATTCTGATACCAATTTTTGACCTGACCCTGATATCCCTTAAAGCCTCATACCAAACTTTAAAAGGAATTTTGCCATTCCTTGTGCAGTAGGGAAATATCTCTTTTGCCTGATTTTCCATAAGCGTATCCTATAAGTTACAGTCATTCAACAACCATTTTACACGCCTCCTGGTTGCGTTGGGCTTCTTGACGGGCGGGGACTTCTGCGAAAATGGCGGTGGTGAGGACCTTGGTGTAGAGAGGGACGGAAGAGGAACAGCCTTCCAGTTGCTGGGCGGTGTTGGCTTGCATCAGGAGAGGGAGGGCCTGAGATTGCAGATGGTCGTAGACTTTTTCAAGCAGGCGGTCTGCTTTGGATGATGGGGGATATTTTTGAATGGCGATTTTAATTTCTTCGCCGATTGCCTTCAGATTTTGTTTTTCGGCGGCGAGCTGTTTTTCCCATCGGTGGAGAGAGACCTCTAGTTGTTCGTTCAGTGTCTGCTCACACTCTTTTAAATCGGCTTCCATCTGGCTGAAAAAAGGGGGTTTGAGATCGTCTCCTTTAAAAAGAGAGATGGATTTTTTGAAATTCTGCCAGGACTCTGCCCAGCTTCCCATTTCCCTGTTTTGTTTTGCCTGTTCAAATAATTCTTGGGCTAAAGCAAATTTTTTCTCTATCTCCTGCGAGATGTTTTCGCTTTTCCCCTTCTCATCCGGGGATGCCTGCAAACGGGATAATACCTCTACAGCTCTTTTGTTTTCGGGCTCTTCGGCCACGATCTGCTTCAAGCTCAAGATAGTCTGGGCGGTGTCTCCTTTTTCCAGAAAATTTCTGGCGATAGACATTTTGTCTATGTTCTGAACTTCATCGGGATTGCTTCGGCCCTCCGGGCCTCGCAATGACACATCATTCGCTCTCAATGACACCAGAGACAAGGCCCGTTCAATTTTTATTTTCAGTGGGTCATCTTCATTCACAACCGACTGAAGAGCTGTCTGCCAATACATGCGGGCCTCACGCGGGCGGAGGACTTTCTCAAGTCTCAAACCTTCCAGATAATTTTTTAGGGCGTGTTCATGCAGTTCTTTTTCGAGCGATTCTATTTTAACAGAAGCTATTGCAAGCTCCGGGTTCAGCAATACGGCGGTCTTCAACGCCCACAAAGCGCTGTGCCACTGGCCCGTTCCGATTTCTTCTTCGGATTGCCGATAAAAATGAGACGCCAAATCTTCCGCCGCATCATTCGCAAAACCGGTTTCAGTTTTGAGAACGAAAAGAAGGAGCAGAAATAAAAAAATGATTTTTCTTTGCATCACCTTGCCTCCACATGCCGACCCGCAGGCCGTCGTTATCCAAAAGACTTGCACCCTTTTCACCATCGGACTTCAGCTCGTGCACCCAGCCCAAAACTCTCTGTGCTTTTTCAGCTTCCATAAAAAGGTCGAGAATATGTTTCGGCTTTTCGGGTTCGGAGGAGCCGAGAATATGCCCCTCCTCATCAAAAACAAAAATGGGTGCGCCCATCCCATGCGCAAAAACAGGGAGCCAGGGGTAGGCCTCCGGCAAAACATCCACCGGTTTTTTTGTCTCTCTTTTTTGTTTCTGCTTCAGATGATGAAGACCTGCCGCCAATACCGGAGGAAAAAGCAACAACAGCCAGAACAGATAGAATTGGGACTCTTCAGGTTCAAACAGGATCACCGCTTTTCCAAAAACTTGTCCATTCGCTCCCACAATCGGCTTTTCAATTTTCATCACACTGCTTTCATTCCGCACGCCACTCCCAATTTTTTCCCCGTATTTTTCCAGAGGCAGAACAATCTTGCCCTGTGCGTCGACAACAAAAACCTGCCGCACACCATGCCTCTGGTCGACACCGGCCAGTGTCAAAAGCGATTCGCTTTGATGCTCCAGCGGAAATATATTGGAGGCCGTCAGCACCTCCGTCAAAAGCTCTCCACGATGGATCTCTTTTTTGAGGGCTTCCATTTTCTGGTTATAGGTCCAGCACCAGAGAAGAAAAGCCCACGCGATAAAAAACAGGATTTTTTTCATAAGAAACCCCCAAAGCCCTCCAGAAAAAATCGAATCAGCAGAGGGGCAAAAATCATCAGAAAAACAGCGGGCATAATGCAAAGGATCAGGGGAAAAAGAATTTTCTGCGACGCCTCGATGCCCGCTTTTTCTGCCTGCATAAATCGAAGTGTGCGCAGATGATTGGCAAACGAAAGCAGAACGGGCGCCAGAGGGGAGCCGAGTTGCATCGATTGCGTCAAAAGGGAAACCAGATTCTGGATTTCAAAAATGGGGACCCGTTTTTTCAAAAGAAGAAAAGCCTCTTTGCGGCTCTGGCCCAGTTTCAAATCCTGGAGCAAAATTTCAAATTCCTTTTTCAAGGCCCCTGCAGGAAGATTTTTCACAATTCTTTGCAGGGCCCCGGTCATATCCATGCCTGCCGACACCGAAACAGCCAACAGGTCCATCACCAGCGGAAGGTCTTTGCGAATGTTTTGCACTCTCTCTTTCTGTTTTGAGAAGAGCCAGACCCAGGGCCACACGAGCCCAACAGCCGCACCCATAATAATGGCAATGGGCGACGCTCCAAAAAAGAGAAGGGTCAAAAATGCCATTTCAAAAAAAAGGGCAAAAGACCATGCGACAAATTCTTCCGATGAGATAAAACTTCTTAAACCCGCCGATTCCAATTTTTTCTCCAGCGGTGGAAAATATTTTTCAAAACAGGCCCGTTTGAAAAAGGGTGCGAGCAGAGAAAGCAGTCCGCGATTCCAGGAGAGAAGGATTCCCTCTTCCTGAACGCGGCTCAAGGTGGCGAACCACTTCGCACGCAGGTTTGCGTTTTCGAGCGAGCAGACACAGAGATAGATGATCCAGGAGAGTGAAGAGGCGATTATGAGAGATAAGACAAAGCTCATATATTTATTCACGGGATTGCCACGGCCCCTTTGGGGCCTCGCAATGACAATCCTTTGGCCCAGTCGATGCTTAATGGTGACGGTTTGCCGTTTTTCACGATCTGCCCTTTCAAAACAAATTCTTCGGTGACATTTATTTTTTTCTCCGGGTCGAACCATGCATTGCCATCCCCTTCCAGCCGGACTTCTTGGATGCCGAAGGGATTTAGCAGGGCATTTTGCGCCGCCTCTTCGTCGTTCAAGGGGAGAATTTCTGATTTGGCTTTCATCTCGAGGGTCACACGATAGTGAATGATTTTTTTTCCCAGAAACAATTCTTCCTTCTGTTTTTCAAATTTTCTTTTTAAGGGGAGAGCCGGCAGATCTTCTATTTCCATCGTGACATTTTCTTCCAACGGCGGCAGACCTTTGAGATACCAGGGTGGCGCGGTACGCATATCTTTGGGGAATGTCCCCTCTAATTTGTCGATGAAAATGTCCTGATTTTGCACTCTCGCCGTCACATGGCGCGTGATGCCGTTTTGTTTTTCGATATAGGAGACATGATAATCTGAAGAGGGCAGACCCATTGCCAGCACCAAAAAAATTCCGAAGTGTTTCATATCTCCACCTTCGACATTTTTTTCATCCAGAGATAGCCGCCGGCATCCAGCGCCAATATCAACACCATGGCGATCCAGCCCAGAGGCGTTTGCCAAAGAGGCGCCACAAATTCGGGGGAGAGAAAAAAGAGGGCCAGACCCAGCACCAGCGGTAGCAGGCCCAGAATAACCCCCTGACTCAACCCCTGTGCCGTCAGCAGACGAACTTTGGCGCTCACACGCTCGCGCTCGCGCAAAATGCGGGAGAGATTTTCAAAATGGGCGACAAAATTTCCGCCGATCTGCCTTAAAATAAGAATCGATTGCACCATCAGCGAAAAATCGGGAATTTTGAGACGCGCCTCGGCCTCCAGAAAAGATTCCTCAAGAGACCAACCCAGTTTCATTCTCTCCAGTATGGAATGAATCTCCTCGTTGAGCGGCCACGGGGCATCTGTCGACGCCATTTGAAGCGCCTGCGAAAAACCGAGCCCCGCCTTCATCGCATTGGCCATCAGCGTAAAACCATCCGCCAACCCCGCCTCGATTTTATTCAAGCGTTTTTGATGGCGATATTTATCAAGAAGCCCCGTCATAGATTTCCTCCAATGTGAAAACGTCTCCCTCCATGCCCGACAGCTTCATGATGGAGAGCACTTTCCTCTCGCCGGTTTTGAGCCGAGTGATTTGCACCACGATATCAATCGCCCCGCAAATCTGCTCGCGAATGGCTCTGGAGGGTAGATCGATGCCGGCAAACATCACCAGCGTTTCAAGACGCGCGAGCGCATCGCGCGGACTGTTGGCGTGAAGCGTGGTGAGAGAACCGTCGTGACCGGTGTTCATCGCCTGCAACATGTCGAGCGATTCTGCACCGCGACATTCACCGACAATAATCCGGTCGGGGCGCATGCGAAGGGCGTTGCGCACCAGATCGCGAATCGTCACCGCCCCTTTTCCCTCGATATTGGCTGGGCGCGATTCGAGACGGACCACATGCGGCTGATTGAGAAAAAGTTCCGCCGCGTCTTCAATGGTGATGATTCTTTCTTCCGCCGGAATAAATGAAGAGAGAATATTGAGCAGAGTCGTCTTGCCCGAGCCGGTTCCGCCGGAGACGAGGATGTTGAGTTTTTCTTTTACCGCTGTTTCCAAAAAGGCGCACATCTTTTGGTCAAAGGTTCCCAATTGAACCAGATCTTCCGGGGTCAAGACCCGTTTGGAAAACCGGCGGATGCTGATGACGGGACCCTCCAGCGCCAGAGGCGGCGCGATGATGTTGACGCGCGAACCGCAGGCGAGTCTTGCATCAACCATCGGCTGGGCCTCGTCAATCCTGCGGCCGACCGGCAGAAGAATTCTTTCAATCGCCTTGTCGAGAGAGGCGCGGCTGATAAAACGAAACGGCGTGCTTTTGAGACGTCCCGACTCTTCCACAAAAATGGGCCCTGTCCCGTTGACCAGAATTTCTCCGAACTCTTGTCTTTTCAAAAGAATCTCCAGCGGCCCCAGGCCCAACAGTTCGTCGAGCAGTTCTTCCGCCAATGCGGTGCGATCGGTGGTCGGAGGCAGATGAAAACTGTTTTCTTCCAGCACTTCCAAAACTATTTTTTGGACTTTCATCCGGAGTCCCTCTTCTCCGGTTTCCGTTTTCAAACCTTTCAGTTCCATTTTTTCCTGAATCCATTTCAGCAGTCTTATTTTCAAGTCGGGTGCTTCATCCAGAGAGGGAAGAAGCTCTGCGACTCTCTCCTGTTTTTCGTGAGACTGGAGACCCACGCCAGACAAGGGTGGCAGAAGGTCTGGAAGAAACGCCTCCAGATCGGCGTCCGATAAAAAAGCCTCCGTCCAATGGGCCAGACAGCTTTCGGGAGAATCCCCGAGAGAGGGAATTTGCAGAAAATCGGCGGTCGACGGCATGTTCAAAAAAGAATTTTTATCCCAGTGCCAGCCGACCCAGCCGATCCGTTTTTTTGGAAAATAGGCGGTGGCCAGCTCGTCCAATTTTCTTTTTGCCTCATTCAGAAGATTGGCGGAGGCCTGCATCACGAGGACAAGCCTCCCGGATATTTTTAAAAAACAATTCGCAAACGGATTCCAGCGCGACCCCAAATCTGCAATGACCCAATCGAAGGAGTCAAAAATAGTCTGGAGCTGATGCAATGCCATTTGTGGATCGATGGAGGAGAGTTGATTTTTATTGAGGCACAGACTTAAAACGGCAAAGCCCAAGTCTCTCTTCAAAAAACCATTCAGAAAACCGGCTTCGAGAGGCTTTGGAAGTCGGGAGAGATCGTTCAAACAGCGCCACGGAGCCGATTTGGCCGTTGCTGACAGATCGCCCGGATGTTCTGCATCCCAATCGAGAAAGAGGACGCTCTCTTTTCTTTTGTGAAGTGCTGTCGCCAGTTCCAACGCAAACGTCGATGCGCCGACGCGATCTTTGACTCCGACGATGGCAATAACACGGGGATTCATTTTTTCTTTTTCTTTCCTTTCATATAGTCGAGATATTCCCGCATTGATTTTTCTTTCATCATCTCTTCTTCCATTTTTTTCCATTCATCCTGTTCCGCCTTGGGGTCGGAGAGTCCCGCAATTTTGGGGAGGACAAAGACAACCAGCTCTGATTTGCTCGACTGAAAATCTTTCGAGAGAAAAAGGGTGAAGAGAGCGGACGAAGTGGCGATATCGGTCGGGACACGATTAAAGGTCTTCACATCGCGGTTTGAAAAAATGCCGCCGAGCACCATGGCCTGCCCCGACGGGACATAGGCCGTTGTGCTGATCGAGTGGTTGTTGATGCCGCCGTTGATGTGGGGCGAGGGAGAAGAGATCGAGGCCGAAATTTTCAGATCGATATCGGTTCCGGAAATAATCGGCTGGGCCTCCAGCTTGACTCCGGCCTGTTTGAACTGAATGTTCTGTTGTGAATAATAGGGAATCTCCACGCCGCTGAAAAAACTGGCGAGGTCACCGCTCTTCACAAATAGCGTCGGGTTTTCCAGCACGCGTCCCAGACCTTTTTCACGCACGAACCGGATTTTGGGAGCAAGATTCAGAACAAAACCGATCAGCGAAGAACCTAGACCGCCAATGCCACTGCTGACGCCCCCTCCCCCACCGACACTGCCATTCGCACCGCCACCGCTGGAGGGAAAAGAACCCGGCGCCCACTGAATGCCAAAAGTATTCAGCGCCGATTTCTGAATCTCCATGAAATAAAGTTCCACCTCCACCATCTGCTCTTTGCCCGGATTGCGGTCCGACGGGCGAACGTCGATCAGATTGAGACAGGCTGGATCGTAGAGTTTGGCGATTTCATAAGCCCTTGTCGATGCGGACTGACTGTAGGCGATGCCTTCCAACACAATCCGGTCGCGCACCGACTTCACTTTGATGCCGGGCATTGCAATCGCTTTTTCAATTTTATCGGTGATGGTATCGAGCACCGGTTTTGCCATGGTCACTTCGTTGATGATTTGCGGATAGCGGGCGGCAAAAGCCTGGATTCTTTTGTAGTCGGAGGGAGACGGGGCCTCGCCGATCATGCGCAGTGTGTTGTCTTGCGTTAAAAATTGGATGGTTTTGATGGAAGCAAAGGCCTGTTTGGCCTCACTCAAAATTCCCTTGAGGTTGGTGGTATAAACGGTGAGAGGAATCGCATCTCTCGCTTCTCCTTTGGTGTCCCAGAGTGTGACGGTGGCAAAGCCCTCCCCCTTGGCGTTGATGTAGACTGATTTGCGGTCCTCCTGCACCAGAAAATCGGCCACTTTCGGATCGGTCACGGCGACATCGCCGATTTCATAATCGACAACGAGCGTCGTCGATTCCCCGCGCGTAAGAGATTGGGAAGGGAGGGATGAAGCCGATGCTGTGGCAACAAAAAATAATGTCATTGCGAGCGTAGTGAAACAATCCCGGCTTTTTTTCATCATCTCCCCCTATACTCTCTATATCCCTTGCGCATTTTTCCCTTGAAGCCGACGACATCCAGCGCTGTTGCGGGATTTAAATTAAGCGGCTCTTCTTCCCATTGGGATCGGAGTGAGAGAGAAAGTGTTCCGCTGTTTTTGGCAAACTCCACCGTTTGAACCTGACCGGGAGTCAGCGCAAGCGTCACCGTTTTTTTGTGTTGAGACGTGAGGGCTTCTGCAAACATTTCTCCGCCCAGAATATTTTTTTTGGCCTTTGGGTTGGAGAGCGTCGAAGGATTGAACCCGGCGCCGATATCACTGGCCACCGCCAGCACCAGAACTTTTTGCGCGAGCGTGTAGGTAGACACCTGCGTCGTGTCGGTTGCATCTTCCATTTCGAATGTGGCGAGCAGATCGATAAAATTATTCGGACGCACAAGGCCGGCCACGCCGGAGACATCATCCACCTCGATGCTCAAAGCCCGAAACCCTTGCGGTATGCGGACGGAAAGACCGCTCGCGACACCCAAACCCACGAGTTTTGTCCCCAGCATCTGTTCCCCTTTGAGAATCGGGGCGGCGGTCACCATGCCCACGGCCTGTTCCAGAGAGGTGACAACGCCCGGTTGCAAAAACCGTCTCGGGATTTTCTGGAGCGTCAAAATCGATGCGTCAAGGTGGGTCGACTCCAGAATATCTTTTTTGGCGACGACCACGGCAATCGGCTCTTCCAGATTGTTGAATTGCATCTCTTTGGCCTTCAAAAAACCCCAGACCAGAACAAGACTTGCAAAACCGGCGAGACAGGCGGCAATCATGGGTCGCTTTATTTTCATCGGTTCCTCCCGAAACATATTTTTTTGTTCACCTGACAGGGACGATCGAGAACGGGAACGCTGTCTTCCATTTTTTTAATAGCCTGTCTTGCCTCGTTGTCATTTTGAACCAGCTCTGATTCTTTTTGTATGGCGCGATGGAACAACTGGAAGAACATGACGCAGAAAAGAGCGATGAAGGGAAAAATCAAAACCAATTCGACGGCGGCATTGCCGGATTTATTTTTAATGCTGTATCGCATTGAATAATAATGTCTCCACGGGAACCATGGCTGTTCGATAGAGAAAATTCTGATTTTTATCGGGACTCTTTGCAAAATTAAAAAGAGAACCGGCAAAGGGTTGTGCGCCAGCCATGGCGTGCAGGCCCTCTGCTGTTTTGGCCTCGGCGACGAAGGCGACTCTCTTGGACGGGTCTTTGACGAAGGCCATGCGGGCTTCAAAACCGGTTTTGGAAATTTTTTGATGATCGGTCGGGTCGAAAATGGTTTGTCCGCGAATTTTGTCGAAAGAAAAGTCGACTCGTGGACCATCTTTTAAAATAATCGGTGTAGTGTAGAGGGAATGCAGTTCAGCATTGGGAAATTCTTTGCGCACCTCTTCGCTGGCAATTTCCAAGGCTGTTTTATGGGCCGACACACTCATCATTTCCATCTGATCGTAGAGCTGATTCTGTTCGATCCATAATTTTTCAATTCTCTCCTTCGCCTTTTTTTCAGCGGGCTGGCTCACTCCTCTGAAATCATTTTTCAAAACGAGAAACTTTTCGTGCGCGTCCCAATTCAGGAGGGCGATCTGGTTCAAGACCTCCGTCAGATAGCTCCCGCCCGCATAGACTCCGCGGTCGAGCGCCCCCTGGAGTTTCATCTTCGTAAAGACGGCTTTTGAAAAGGTGACGGTCGTCACCAGCATCAAGACGATCAAGGGGATGAGCAGGACGAAGAAAATCACAATTTGACCCTGTTGATTTAATTTTATTTTTTGCACAGTCCGTATTCTCCTCTGTCACCGCAGTAGGCGATAAAGTTGTCCATTGTCCCGACTTGATCATTCAGATTGATATCGACGCCATCCAGCGCCCGCCAGGCGGGCCCCGCCAACCGTGGAATTTTTGTTTCAGGAATAATCTCACTCATTTCTGTTTGTGCCCCTTCTGTTTCATAAACGCTCAATGCCCGAACACCCTTGAATGCCGCGTAGTGAATCAACTGCGCCTCCGTCATCCACTGTGCCACCATCACAATCGCCATCAGGCAGACCACCAACCATGGAAGAACGAGAACAAACTCAACCACGCTACTTCCCTTTTCGCTTGCTGAACGATCATTTGGACATTTCATGTGTTGTTTTTAGCGTATCGACAACGTTGGTTCCCAACTGGTCGACACCCTCCTGAAATTTTGGAATCAACCGCGATGCCGCCGCCACCAGCCCCAGCACGACAATGGCGATGATCAGCATATATTCCGTTGCACTCTGCCCGCGATTGTTGCGTAAAATCTTGTGCATATGTTTCTCCTTTATGGTTTTGCGATTCTCTCTGTTAAATCCTGGTGCCACACTTTAAAAGCGCTGCCCAAATTTCTGCCATTCTTTGCCGGGCGATAAAGGGCTACCGCCATGCCGAGCACCAGCACGGCCACCACCAGAAGATATTCCAACGCCGCATGTCCCTCACGCCCCAGTCTCATTTCGGATTTTGTTAATGCAGGAAGGATGCCAAGAGGCTTAGAAAAATTAATCCGTTGAGAAATAAGGATTTTTTAAATGCTAAAAGCGAATGCCCTTTTGATTGTGCAGTGATTACGTCGGACAAGTGGATGAAATCGGTCGCACAAGAAACAAATTCCAATTTTCCGCCTTGTCGAGAAGATATGGTCTATGGTATGGTCACCTATATGGATGCCGCACGCAAAGTCACAATCAATGTTCCCGAAAAACTGCTCAAAGAGGCTCGTGAAGTGACCGGACAGGGAATTACGGAAACCCTTGTTGAAGGTCTTCGCCTTTTAAGACGTCAAAAAGCTTATTCGGAGTTTCAATCACTTGAAGGTAAACTCGATTTAAACATCAACTTGGACACCCTGCGTGAAAGAACTCGTCGTTGACACCTCTGTATGGATTCAATCTTTTCGGGAGAAGGCCCCGCCAACATTGGCAGAAGCCCTGAAAGGGGGGCGTGTTATTCTGGCGCCGTTGGTGTTGGCAGAACTTCTTTCGGGCATTCGAAATGCCTCCCAACAAAACAAATTAAACCGGTTTTTAAGTTATATTCCATTGCATCCTGTAGGCCGTGCTCATTGGCAAAAAGTGGGTTCCCTAAGAGCGAGGCTCGCGGCCAAAGGATTATCGGTATCGATACCCGACTGTCACATTGCCCAATGTGCACTGGAGTGTGACGGTATTCTCATGAGTTTCGACAAGATTTTTTCCAAGATGGCTTCTTCTATATCAGCTTTATCCATTTTTGAATTTAGCAAGTGAGGATCCGGCTTTGCCGGTCCGAACGAGAGGGTTGTCAGGGAGAAGGAGACCCGCCGAAAGCGGGGCGAGTCGTTCCCCCTGACTTTAACAGATCAATTCTCATCCGCCACGGGGGCGCCGTCGGGGAGGGCTTGGACAAAATCCTGGTCCAGTTCTTCATCGCGGGGAACGGAATTTCCCTTTGGGGGTAAAATAACAACAGCGTTTTGGACGGGAGGAGAAGGTTCAGACACAGTAGCGACCGCTTTTTTGGGAGACTTTACCACCAGTTTTTTCCCGGCTTGGAGAAATTTTTTGTTGTGCAACTTGTTCCACTGTCTCAACTCCGCCACAGTGACACCGTTCTTTTTGGCAATTTTTGCCAGACTGTCGCCCCGCTTCACAACATAGGTTGTTTTTTTGGCAGGCGATTTTGTCGCATTATTTCTCAAAACCTTTTTTTCCTGCACTGCGCGCACTGCCTGATCCACAATATTCTCTTTTTGTTCGTTGTCGGTTGTCTGCTGTTCGTTATCCGTTGCCCCTCCCAGATCGATTTCTTCAATCTCGGCTGGCGGGGGAGTCGCGGAGGCTTGCGGCGCCATATTGGCCGAGGCGTCGGTCACTTCCACCGATTCTTCTTCCGGGGTGGCACCTACATCTTTGCGGATCAGCCATTCCACACCGTTTTGTTTTACCCGTTTTGATTTTTTGTTGTAGGCCAACAATGTCTTGTTCGCAGATGCGGGCTGGGACGATTTTGTAATTTTCAACAGGTGTCCGACCCGAAGAGCATTGCCCTTCAGATGATTTTGTTTTTTCAACTGCGCCACCGACACGCCGAATTTTTTCGCCACTTTCTGCGCCGTATCCCCGCGCCGCACTTTGTAACGCGTCGTCTCTGTTTCTCCCGCGGCAGGAGAAGAAAGCGCCGCGGCCAAACCTCCTTTGGGAATCATCAATACAGATCCCGATTTCAAACGGGCCTTGGCGCTGGGCAGATTATTGAGAGCCACGATGGAGCGGGTGCTGATGCCATAGCGCTTTGCAATTTTGGAAACCGTTTCGCCACGCTTCACATTGCACATGAGGGTCGCCACGCGCTTCTCGGGCGGCAGTTCCGCAAACGCGACTTCAAATTTGGCCTTCATGCCGGCCGGAATTTTCAACTGGTATGTTTGCGGCGGCGTGATGGATCGGCTCAATTCGGGATTCAGTTTTTTCATCTCTTCCATATCGCAGGCGGCCAACTCTGCCGCGACACTCAAGTCGAGGGGGCCTTCCACCTTCACTTCATCTGCCGCAAAAGGCTCGTGATATTCCACATCGCTGAAACCAAAGCGGTGCGGATTTTTGGCGATCATGGCGGCGGCGATGAATTTGGGAACATAGTCTTTCGTTTCCGGCTTGAGAAAGCGCGTGCCGGGTGCGGTGATCTCCCAGAAATTGCGACTGCCGGAGCGGGCAATGGCCCCGCGAATGCGGCCTTCACCGGCATTGTAGGCCGCCATGGCCAGATACCAATCGCCAAACTCGTCGTGAAGTTTTTTGAGATATTGCGCCGCCGCACGGGTCGCCTTTTCGGGATCCCGCCTTTCATCCATCCAGGTATTATTGTCCAGACCGTAATGTTTGCCGGTGGAGTTGATAAATTGCCAGGGCCCCATGGCCTTGGCGCTGGAATAGGCCTGATTGGAAAACCCGCTTTCAATCAATGCCAGATAGACGAGATCCTGCGGAAGCCCCTCTTCTTTCAGCATGCCGCGCATCCATTCCACATAACGACCCGACCGCTGAAGATAGCGGCCGAATCGTTCGCGATTTACTCCCTGGAAAAAATCGATCCAGGCCAGAACTCTGTCGTTCACTTCGACAGGAATATCGAACTGGGCGATCCGACCCTTTTTTTGCAAGCCATCGGGACGTTTTAACCGCTTGCTGACAGAACCGGTATGAGAACAACCGGCCGCAAACAATCCCACGCCCATAATCAAAACAAGAGTCCGTTTCCAGTTCATCATGATACCTCCGATATTTTGTCATTGCGAGGCCCCGGAGGGGCCGTGGCAATCCCGATGATCAACGGGATTGCTTCGCTACGCTCGCAATGACACCCGCTTAGTCTGCCTGTTTTCTCAAAAAGGTCGGCACATCGTATTCATCATCCTGAAAACCCTGCAATCCGATTTCCTGGATCAGGTCTTTCAGACGCACCGGCTGTTCTTCCATCTGACGCTTGGTCACAACATAGTCGGAAACCTCAACAGTGCTTCCGTCTTTTTCCAAAGCCATTCTCGATTGAACGGTGATGGTCTCTTGAACGGGCGCCGGTTGTGAATAAGTCGGCTGGGAATAAACAGACGCCGGTTGTGCGATGATGGATTTCACGGGCTTCTGGTTTCTCCACGGAAAGTTGCTCATTCTCGTCAATGGTTTATCAAACCCTGTGGCTATGACAGTCACTCTGATTTCGTCGTTCATTGTATCATCAATAACAGCCCCGAACAAAATATTTGCCTCTTCGTGGGCCTCTTCCTGGATCAATCTGGACGCCTCACTGATCTCCTTCAACGTCATATTCTGACCGCCGGAGATGTTGATCAGCACGCCGGTTGCGCCCTTGATCGACATGTCTTCCAACAGCGGCGATGAAATGGCGCGGGTTGCGGCATCAATCGCTCTGTGTTCGCCGTGCGAACAGCCGGTCCCCATCATGGCCAGGCCGGTC
This sequence comes from Deltaproteobacteria bacterium, assembly GCA_030648035.1. Taxonomy (GTDB): domain Bacteria; phylum UBA10199; class UBA10199; order SPLOWO2-01-44-7; family SPLOWO2-01-44-7; genus JAUSII01. The sequence goes on from JAUSII010000044.1 coordinate 16,265, forward strand.
TCGCTCATTACGGTGCGCACGTCTGCAAAATCAAGATTGATAAGGCCTGGAATGGTAATCAGGTCTGATATCCCTTTGACAGCCTGATAGAGAACCTGATCGGCCTGCTTGAAGGCTTCTAGCATCGTCAAATTATCTGACGCAAGTGATAAAAGCTTTTCATTGGGGATGGTGATCAGTGTATCGACCGACTCTTTGAGTTCATGAATTCCCAACTCGGCATGCTTGGCACGATGTTTTCCTTCAAAAGAAAACGGCCTCGTCACCACACCGACTGTCAAGGCACCGACCTCTTTGGCAAGACGCGCGATCACCGGTGCGCCGCCCGTTCCAGTTCCACCCCCCATGCCGGCGGTGATGAAAACCATGTCGGCCCCTTCAAGCAATTCCGCCATCACGCGCTGATCTTCCAATGCCGCATTCTTGCCGACATCGGGATTGGCACCCGCTCCCAGACCTTTGGTCAGTTCTTTTCCCAACTGGATTTTTGTTCCGGCCTTGTTCGCGCGCAGAGCCTGCATGTCTGTATTGCACGCGATGAAGTCGACCCCTTCCAAACCATATTCAATCATGGTGTTGATGGCATTGCCGCCGCCACCACCGACTCCAATCACTTTTATTCTCGCATTCTGTGCATCATTATCGACAAGTTCAAACATGTGTTCCTCCTTATTTATGGTGCGATAGTGCGATAGTACTTAGTACTTGGTGCGAATTTTCTAAGTACCAAGCACCATCGCACCATCGCACTACAGGTTAAAATATATCCGCCAACCATTCTTTCATTCTTCCCTTCACCTTATGATAGATGCCGTAATCACGGGTGCGAAAGCGGCCCGCCTGCTGGTCTCTGGCTTTGAGACCCAACTGGACCAACCCGACTCCGGTGGCGAACATCGGGCTCTTCACCACATCGACCAGACCGCCGATGTTGTGAGGCAATCCCCTTCGCACCGGCAGATGAAAGACCTGCTCGGCCAACTCGGGCGCCCCATCAATAATAGAGGTCCCGCCGGCCAGCACGATTCCGGCCGCGACGATATCTTCACATCCGGCCCGGATAATATCCTGACGGACCAGACTGAATATTTCTTCCAGTCTCGGCTCGATAATTTCGGCGAGTATCTGGCGCGAAACAATTCTGGGATTTCTCCCGCCCACACTCGGCACCTCGATTGTTTCATCTTTCGAAACAAGAGAGGTGAGAGCACATCCATATTTCTGTTTGATCCGCTCCGCTTCGTGCGCCGGAGTTCTCAATCCTACAGCCACATCATTGGTAATGTGGTTGCCCCCCAAAGAAAGGACCGAGGTGTGAATCAGGGCACCCTTTGAAAAAATGGCGATGTCGGTGGTGCCTCCGCCGATATCCACCAGTGCCACGCCCAACTCTTTTTCATCCTGGCTCAACACCGCCTCGGCAGAGGCAAGTTGTTCCAGAATAATATCGCTGACATTGAGACCGGCCCGGTTACAACACTTGATGATATTCTGGGCCGACGTGACAGCGCCGGTAACGATGTGAACCTTGGCTTCCAGCCTTACCCCCGACATCCCGACCGGATCTTTCACCCCGTCTTGTTCGTCTACGACGAACTCTTGCGGGATGACATGGATCAGTTCGCGATCGAGAGGTATGGCGATGGCCTGGGCCGCATCGATCACCCGATCGACGTCCGTAACCTTCACCTCTTTGTCCTTGATCGCCACGATACCGTGGCTGTTGATCCCCTTGATGTGACTACCGGCAATGCCGGTATACACCTGGGTGATCTCTCCACCTGACATCAACTCGGCCTCTTCGACCGCGCGGCGAATGGAATTCACCGTGGCTTCGATATTGACCACCACCCCTTTGCGCAATCCGCGCGAAGGGTGGGTACCGATGCCCACGATGTCCAAGCCCGCTTCCGTGGGTTCCCCCACGATGGCACAGACTTTGGTCGTTCCTATGTCCAAGCCGACGACCCAGTTATTTTTACCCATTTTTCCTCCTCCTTTATTTTAGTGCGATGGTGCGATAGTACTTAGTACTTGGTGCAAAATATAAATTCTAAGTACCAAGTACCATCGCCCTATCGCACCTAATTACAATTTAACCACCGCCCTGTCTTCATAATCCAGATCGATACCGTGAATATGTCCAAGCGCCGCCTCCAACTCCGGCCAGATTTTTTTGAGCCGCATTATTTTGGATTCGAATTCTTTCTTTCCCAATTTCACCTCCATCGGCCCTTTGAGAGTGACAATCGAAAAACCATTCGCGTCATTATAATGAATTTCCGAGAGACCGAACAACTCAAAATCAGCAGAATTTTCCAAAAAGCGGATCAACTCCATCGCCTCCGTCAAAGAATCGGAAGGCGTCAGGCCGGTCAAGACCGGAAGATCGCGGCACGATTCCTGTTCGACCGGTTTGAAGACAACGCCTGATCCCGAAACAAAATAGAGTTTGTCGGAAAGGAGCAGGGCTTTCGGTTTCTGCTCGGTCACATGAATCCAGAGGGTTTGCGGCGCCTCTCTGCGGACCGAAACCACGGAAGCCCACGGCAATTTGGAAACCCTCTTTTCAACATCCCCCAAAACAATCTGAAAAAGATTTATTCCGGGAACAAGAGCCGATGCTTTTGTGACTTCGTCGGTCGTCAGCTGTTTCAAATCTCCCACCACCCCTATTTTTTGCAAATTAAAGAGTGAGCTGTGGCAGATGCCAAACCAGACACCGGCACCGACCAGCACAAAAGCGACTCCCGTCAAAATCCACCGAAGGGGCCCTTTAGCTTTTCTAAAGAGACGGCGAAGCCGATGCTTGGGCTTTTTTGCAATCTCCTGCTGTTCAAGTATTGGACTCATATGTTCGTTGCACTATTTTGTAGACCGGCCCCTTCCAAAATGGTTTCGCACAATGCCTCGAAAGAAATCCCCGCATGAGCCGCCGCTTTGGGCACAAGACTCGTCTCGGTCATGCCTGGAATGGTATTGATCTCCAGAAAATAGGGCTCTTCCGCAACCGGGTTCACAATGAAATCGACCCTTGCAACCCCTTTGCAATCGATCGCACGAAATACATTTTCAGAAATGTCTCTCAACTTTTCCAGACAGACTTTGGAAACTCTGGCGGGCAGAAGATAATCGGTCGCCCCTTGTGTATACTTCGACTGAAAATTATAAAAACCGCTTTTGGGGACAATCTCAATGGACGGAAGTGCCTTGCCATTCAGCACGGCCACGGTGATCTCCTTGCCGGAGATGAATTCCTGGACAAGAACTTTACAATCCGATTGCAGTGCCTGTGTCATGGCTGTTTCCAGATTGGAAAGTTCTCTCACAATGGAAGCGTTGATACTGGATCCCTCCCGGGAGGGTTTCACGATGACCGGAAAACCGACGTTTTCCGATTTCGGCTGGCGGATGGCCAGACCAAATTCCTGGTGGAGCCGCTTAAGAAAGGCCGGGAGAGTTTCATATCTGCAATCAAAAACAATCTCTTTGGGAATGTGCAGGCCCAAATCGCGACCGAGGTGATTCAAGACCGCCTTGTCCATGGCCAGAGCCGAAGCCAAAACTCCAGACCCGGTGTAGGGGATTCTCAACCACTCGAGCACTCCCTGAATACAACCATCTTCGCCATAGGGCCCGTGCAGGGCGATGAAGGCCACGTCGATATTTTCCGCACCCAACACCTCCATCAGATCTGCGCCGCAATCGATGCCCGCCGCATTATAGCCGGAGCGCTTGAGCGCTTCCAAAACAGCACTGCCGGTTTTGAGAGAAATCTCCCGCTCTCTGGAGAACCCTCCCATCAAAACGCCCACTTTTTTATTTTTCCACTTTGCCATTTTATTCTCCCACCACTTTTATTTCGGTCTCCAGCACAATCCCGCTGGACTCTTTCACCTTGTCTTTGATGAGCCCGATCAGGATCAGCACATCTTTGGCGGTGGCGCCGCCTTCATTGATGATGAAGTTGGCATGTTTTTCCGAGACTCTCGCCTGTCCGACGCGCACCCCTTTGCAACCGGCCTCTTCAATCAATTCCCATGCTTTTTTCTTTCCTGCGTTTTTAAAAACGGATCCCAGATTGGGAATCTCCACCGGCTGGGTGAGCCCCCTTTTTTCAAAAACCTCCCTCACATTTTTTTCAATCGCCTCTTTGTCCCCTTTTTCCAGTTTGAGCAGAACCTTCAGCACCACCGACGAGGGAGCCAGATTGCTTTTGCGATATTCAAAATCCAATTTTTCTTTTTTAATCGTCTGCAATTTACCCTTGCCATCGCAAATGGAGACTTCTTCGACTATTTCACCGATTTCTCCCAGATAGGTGCCGGCATTCATAAAAACATTGCCGCCTAGGGTTCCCGGAACGCCGGCCAATCTCTCCAAACCGGTAAAGCCCTGTTCCACGCACCAACGCACCATCTGCTGTGTGGGAACGCCACCTTCCGCCTCCACCCAGACATTTTTTCCCTCTTCTTTGACGAGAGCAAAGTTCCGGAAACCCTTCCCGAGATGGAGAACAAGCCCGCGAAAACCACCGTCGCGAAAGAGCGTATTGCTCCCCTTGCCCAGAATGAAGAAGGGAATATTTCTTGTCCTCGCCCACAGAATTGTTTTTTGAAGTTCTTCCGCATTTTTCAGTGAGATAAAGGCATCGGCCAGCCCGCCCACGCGAATGCTGGTATACAGAGACAGGGACAAGTCGAACTCGACATCCTCACCCAACAATACTTTCAGTTCTTCTTTGTGCGTTGTGGTCAGCATAAATTTTTGCAAAATTCCCTCGCCATTTTTGTCACATCCCCCGCACCCAGAAAAAGTATCATCGTTTTTGGCCCCACCCACGGCGTCAATGCCGCCCGGATTTCTTCCAGAGATTCTGCATGGGTGACTTGCGATTTTGGATTTTTTTCGCGTAGTTCCATAAAAAGATTTTTGCCCGTGATGTTCGCCATCGGCTTTTCTCCCGCCGCATAGACCGGCAAAACCACCGTCAGATCGGGCTTCGCCAGGGTTTTCACAAAATCGTTCCATAAAAGCTTGAGCCGACTGAAGCGGTGTGGTTGCAGGACCACCGCAATTTTGTATCCGGGCCATCCCTGCCGGGCCGCCTGGATCGTCGCCTCGATTTCAACCGGATGGTGGGCATAATCGTCCGCCACCATTGGATCTTCTTTTCTTAAAATTTCAAAGCGTCTCGATATTCCCTTGAATTTTTTGAGTCCCACAACAATTTTTGAAAACGGAATATCCAATTCTCTCGCGACCGCAATGGCGGCCAGGGCGTTTCCCACATGATGTGCGCCGGGCTGACACAGTTTTGCTCTTCCCAGAAGATCACCGTGATAGAAGACATCAAACGACATCACGGTTTTCTGTTGTGTGATATTTTTTGCGGTGTATTCGGCCGGGCTTTTGATGCCGTAGGTCACCACTCTTCTGCAAAGCGAGGGGAGAATTTGCCTCACCTGCGGATGATCAACACAGGCAACCACCGCCCCGTAAAAGGGAACCTTATTTGCAAAGGCGATGTAGCATTGTTTCACACTGGCAAAACTTTTGTAATTTTCCATGTGCTCCGGATCGATATTGGTAATGACGGCAATCGTCGGGTTCAACTTCAAAAAAGATTGATCCGATTCATCGGCCTCGGCCACCAGAAATTCCCCTTTGCCCAGTCTCGCGTTGCTTCGCAAACTGTTGAGCCGCCCACCGATGATGAGGGTCGGATCGAGGCCCGCCTCGAAGAGAATTGTTCCGATCATCGAGGTGGTGGTGGTCTTTCCGTGCGTTCCTGAAACGGCAATGCCATATTTCATGCGCATCAGCTCGGCGAGCATTTCCGCACGCGGCACCACGGGAATATTTTTCTGTCTCGCCTGTCTTACCTCGGGATTTTCCTCCTGCACGGCGGAGGAGACAACCACCACCTCGGCGCTGTCGACATGATCTTTGGCGTGTCCCAAAAAGATTCTGGCGCCCCGTTTTTGCAAACGGGAGGTGAGCGGGGTCTTCTTCAGATCCGATCCGCTGACTTTGTATCCCAAATTGAGCAAAACCTCTGCAATCCCGCTCATCCCGATACCCCCGATGCCCACAAAGTGGATGTGTTGATACTTCTTAAACATTCATTCCCATCCCGTTCAGACACGCCTCCACAATTTTTGTCGTTGCCTGTCCCCCTCCCAATCTGGAGAGATTTTCCTGCATTTCTTCCATCAAATAAGGAGAAGTAATCATCCTCCGGATTTCTCTGGCAAGGTGCTGGCCCCCCATCTCGGCATCGGGAATCACTCTCGCCCCACCCTCTTGTTCAAGACTTCTGGCATTGGCTTCCTGATGATGTCCCGCCGAAAAAGGATAGGGAACCAGAAGGGAGGGTTTTTTTAACGAGATCAGTTCGGCCAGGGTGTTGGCCCCGGAACGGGCAATCACCAGATCGGCTTTTCCATAACAGAGCCCCATTCTTTCGATGAAGGGATAAACTTCTGCCGAGATACCGCTGTCACGATAGGCCTTTTCAATGGTCTCCACATTCGCGTGTTTGCCCACCTGATGGATAAAATGAATTTTGTCTTTCATGTCCTGAAGATAAAAGAGAGAACCGAGAATGGCATCGTTGATGGTCTTGGACCCCTGGGAACCGCCAAACGCAAAGACAACTTTTTTAAGCATCGGGACCGACTGGGCCACATCTTCCAGAATGCTTTTCCGAATCGGCACTCCGAGGAAGAGCGTTTTTTTGCCGAAATATTTCTCCATGCCGGGATAGGCCGTCACCATTTTATTGACAAAGATTTTCAAAATGCGGTTTGTCATTCCGGGAACGGCATTGGGTTCCAGCGAAATTGTTTTCTTTCCCATCAGCGATGCCATCATCACCACCGGCCCGGCGGCATAACCACCGATGCCAATAACCAGATCGGGTTTTTCCTGGCGGAGAAGTTTAAAACAGCTTCCCAAAGATCGAAGCACCTGCAGTGCGGCAGAAATTTTTCCGAAACTTTTTTTGTCCGCCAGTGATGACACTGCTATCATCTGCAATCTCCAGTCTGTCTTTGACAATACCTCTTTTTCCAATCCCCTCGGCGTTCCCACAAAAACGATTTCAACATCCTTCAATTTTTCCCTGAATACTTCTGCCAGCGCGATACCTGGAAAAAGATGTCCGCCCGTCCCGCCGCATGCCAAAAGTATTTTCATAATCTCTGGTCACCCACCGCTAGCGGCCTGTAAACATCGGCGGCGTATCCGCCTTCTGATACGTTGAAATATTGAGCAAAATGCCCACCGCCACCAATGTCATCACCAGAGCCGAACCCCCATAACTCACGAACGGAAGAACCAATCCCTTTGTCGGAAGAAGGCCCATGACGACCCCCATATTAAGAGTGCTCTGCACCGCGATCAGAATCACAATGCCAAACGCGATGTAGCGCCCAAAAAGATCGGGAGCATGCGTCGCGATTTTTAAACCCCGGTAGCAGAAAAAAAGAAAGGCCCCGATGGTCGCAACAACCCCCACCAGTCCCAGTTCTTCTCCCAGCACCGAAAAAATAAAATCGGTGTGCGCTTCGGGAAGATAAAAAAGTTTTTGCTGTCCGGCTCCCAGTCCTTTTCCAGAAATACCCCCCTCGTTGAAAGCCAGAAAAGATTGGATCACCTGAAAGCCGGCGCCATACTGGTCTCCCCACGGATTCAAAAATATGAGAAAGCGTCGCAGACGATAGCCTTCCCCGGAAATCAGTTTATAAAGGATGGGAAGAGCCATAAGCGACAACAACCCCAGATGTTTGAGATTCGCACCACCCAAAAAAAGCATCGTCAGAATGAGTGTTGCCATAACGAAAGAGGTTCCCAAGTCCTTGCCTGCCAGAACAAAAATCACCAGAAGGCCGGGAATAATAATATTGGGAACGATGCCGACGGAGAATTTCTGCATCTTCTCCCTCTTTTTTTCCATCGAGTAGGCCATAAAAAGTATCACTGCAATTTTGGCCAGCTCGGAGGGTTGAAAGGTGATCGGCCCCAGCGCCAACCAGCGTCTGGCACCACCCACCTTGACCCCCATACCGGAAAAAAGGGCGAGTCCCGTCACGACAAGACTGACCAGAAGAAGCGGATAGACCCACCCCTTCCATTTTGAATAGGGAATGCGCATGATGCAAGCCATAGCCACATAACCCAGCACGGCATAGACGAGCATCTTTTTAAGATAAAAAAATCCGTCACCAAATTTTTCCTGCGCCAGCACCGCCGAGGCACTGAACACCATGGTGAGTCCCAGCATGGTCAGAGCCACCACGGCAATCAACAGTGGATAATCGAAACGGGCGCGATGGATTGTATTTTCATTCCACTCATTCATAATGATTTCACAAGCTCCATAAATCGATTACCGCGATCGGCATAATCTTTAAACATGTCGAAACTCGAACAGGCCGGAGAAAACAAAACGCTTTCACCTGCTTTTGCTGTTTTCAAAGAGAGCACAACCGCCTCTTGCAAATCTTTAGTCATGACAATCTCCGTGCATCCCTTGAGGGATTCGGCCATTTTTTCTTTGGCCTCTCCCAACAGAAATGCTTTTTTGACCCTTTTTTTAACCAGCTCTTTGAGAGGTTCATAACTCCCCCCTTTGTCTTTGCCACCGGCGATCCAGACTATGGGGAATGGGGTTGTCGCCAACGCTTTCAATGTGGCCCCCACATTGGTCCCTTTGGAATCGTTGATGAACTTTACTCCCGCAATTTCCCTCACCACCTGCATCCGGTGGGGAAGCGGCACAAAATTTTCAAGTCCCTTTTGTAAAATCGCTTCCTCTTTTATATAGGGAGACAGTGCGAGTAGGGCCGAGAGCATATTTTCCCAATTGTGAATTCCTTTGAGTGTCGCTCTGGCCAATTCGAAACGGATTGCTTTGGAATTAAGGCCGGTTTTCAAACAGAGTCCCCCCTCTTCGACCCATCCTCCCATTTTCAACTGACGTTTGACGCTGAAAGGGAGTCGGGAGCTGGGAATCTGTTCCACGCTTAATGCAACAACACTGTCTTCTACGTTGTAAATCACCAGACCATTTGGAGCCGTCTGTCGAATCAACTTTGCTTTTGCAGAAACATAGGCCGAAAAATCTTCGTGCCAATCGAGATGATCCTCCGTCACATTGAGCCAGATGGCGACATCGGGTTTGAGTGAAGGCGACGTTTCAATCTGATAACTGGAAATTTCCAAAACCAGAAACTCGGCCGTCTTCAATTCTTCGAGACAATCGATGAGCGGCGTTCCAACATTGCCTGCCAGCACCGATTTTTTGCCGGCAGATTGCAGAAGATGATGAATAAGAGAAACCGTCGTCGTTTTTCCGTTTGTACCCGTGACCGCAATAATTTTGGGCTTCTGTTCCATGCCTCCAAGAGCCAACTCGATCTCACCGACAATGGGAACCCCGGCTTTTCGTGCGGCCACCAGTTCAGGCAACGTCGGTGGAACACCCGGGCTCACCACAATCAAATCAGCAGAGGTAAAAATATCAGGATTAGGCTTTCCAAAAAACCAATCGACCGGATATCCACTGAACGCCACCAGCGAAGAGCTGAAAGCTTCCTCCCCGCGCACATCCGTCACCGCCGGTCTCGCACCGTGTTGAATGCAATAGCGCAACACAGCCTGGCCCGACTTGCCAAACCCGACGATCAAAACTTTTTTGTTTAATAAATCCATTTTCTTTTCTCTCACCGCAACTTCAACGTGCTCAAACTTGCCAATGCCAATATCAATGAAATAATCCAGAATCGCACAATCACTTTTGATTCAGGCCAACCCTTCAGTTCAAAATGATGATGAATGGGGGCCATCTTGAAAATTCTTTTTCCGGTCAGTTTGAAAGAGGCCACCTGCGTGATCACTGACAATGTTTCCAGAACAAACACGCCGCCGATCACCATCAGAAGCAATTCGTTTTTGGTCAGGAGGGCCGCCAGTCCCAGCATGCCTCCCAAGCCAAGGGCTCCCACGTCTCCCATAAAGATTTCCGCCGGATGCGAGTTGAACCACAAAAATCCGATCAGGGCACCGGCCACCGCGCCGCATACCACAGAGATTTCACCGCAATTGGGAATGTAGGGCACCTGAAGATAATTGGCGATTTTGATATGTCCCGCGATGTAGGCAAAAACCGCGTAAGTCAGAAAAGCGATGATGGCCGGGCCCGTCACAAGACCATCGAGTCCATCCGTCAAATTAACGGCGTTGCTTGTCCCTGCCACCACAAAAACTGCAAACACAACATACCACCATCCCAGATGCGGGGTGATCTGCTTTAAGAAAGGAATCGAGAGATGGGTATCAAACCCAAAACCATCATACACAATGAGAGCGAGCAGAGTGCAGACCAGAATCTGCAGGGGAAATTTGTAGCGGGCCTTGAGTCCATGCGCATCTTTTTTGGTGACCTTCAAATAGTCGTCCAGAAAACCGACCGCCCCCAGCGCCAAACCAGTGGCCAACATCATCCAGACAAAGGGATTGTCCCAACGGGCCCACATCAATGTTGAAACCAAAATGGAAAAGAGAATCAGAACACCGCCCATGGTCGGCGTCTTGTTTTTAAATTTATGATGACTCTCCGGCATATATTCCCAGAGGGTCTGCAAAAACTGTTTTTTCTGCATGAAGGCGATCCACGGTTTTCCAAGTGCCATCATCAACACCAGCGAGGTAAAAAGACTCATGAAGGTGCGGAAGGTGATATACTTCACCACATTCAGCGCCGCGATGTGTTCATGCAATGGATAGAACCAGTGATAAAACATAGTTTTTAAATACCAAACTTTTCCTTCAATGCTTCGACAACGGTTTCCAGATGCATGGCGCGAGAGCCCTTCACCAGAACCACATCGCCCGCTTTCATTTCTTCCGCCAATTTTTTTGCCACCTCTTCCATATCTTGCACTTCAGTCACAGCTCCCTTGTCAAGGCCGGCTTCAAGAGCCCCTTTGGCAAAAGAGGTCGCAAATTTTCCGATCACAAAAATTTTTGCAACACCATGCTCAACCGCTTTTTTTCCCGTCTCTTCATGCAATCTCGCCGATTCTTTTCCCAATTCTTTCATATCTCCCAGCACGGCAATGAAACGCCCGGCCCTTTTACCGGCACCCACCGTGCGGAAAGCCGCTTCCATCGAAAGGGGATTGGCGTTGTAGGCATCGTTCACAAGGCGAACACCATTGGCCAACTGAATCTGCTCGAAGCGCATCTTCAGGGGTTTGAAATTTTCAAGCCCCTCTTTCATCGCTTCCAGCGGAAGCCCCAGACCACAGGCCACGGCACAGGCTGTCATCGCATTCATCACATTGTGAATGCCGGTGGTTTTGAGTTTTGCCTCCAGATGTTTTCCCTGAACGGAAAGTTTGAGTTCCATCGAATCAAATCCGGAACACTCCATATGCTCAAAGCGGACATCAGAAGCCTGACCCATGCCAAACGAAATTTTTTTCCCCGAAAACGCAGCGACCTTTTTTGAAAGCCACAGATCTTCGGCATTATAAACAGCAACGCCATTTTTGTTCATGGTGTCGTAGAGTTCCGCCTTGGCCTCGGCCACTTTTTCCACACTCTCCAGTTTTTCGAGATGGGCCGCGGCGGCATTGGTCACCGCGCCGACAGTGGGCTCTGCGATTTCCGTCAAGCGCCGGATTTCTCCGAAGTCGTTCATCCCCATCTCCAGCACCATTGCCTGATGTGACGCATTCAGATGATTGAGGGTCAAAGGGAGGCCGATCAGATTATTGAAGTTGCCCTCCGTCTTTAAAATTTTCCAGCGTGCCTGCAAAATGGAGGCTGTCATCTCTTTGGTGGTTGTCTTGCCGTTGCTTCCGGTGATCGCCACACAGGGAATGTCGAACTGCATGCGCCACCAGCGAGCCATGTCGCCCAGGGCGTGAAGCGTGTCGGGCACCTCGAAAACCCAGCTTGTTCGTTCATCGGACTTCGAACTTCGAACATCG